>NZ_DAMAGC010000085.1:0-17734 GCF_031995405.1 Stenotrophomonas sp.
CCGCCTCGTTGGTATCGGCCTGAATGGCCTGGACCAGGCCTTCGATACGCCGGGTGGCGCCGGAGGTACGTTCTGCCAGCCGCTGCACTTCGTCGGCCACCACGGCGAAACCACGACCGGCCTCACCGGCCGAGGCCGCCTGCACCGCGGCGTTCAACGCCAGGATGTTGGTCTGCTCGGAAATGTCGTTGATCAGTTCCACGATCGAGCCGATCTCCTGCGAAGATTCGCCCAGGCGCTTGATGCGCTTGGAGGTTTCCTGGATCTGGTCGCGGATCTGGTCCATGCCCTGGATGGTCTCGCGGACCACGCCGGCGCCTTCGGCGGCGATGACCACCGAGCGCTGTGCCACGTCGGCCGATTCAGCCGAGTTGCGCGACACCTGTTCGATGCTCGAGGCGATTTCGCCGATGCGGTCCGACGCCGAGGTGATCTGGTTGGCCTGGTGGCCGGCCGCTTCGGCCAGCTGCATGGCCGTGGCCTGGGTTTCCTGGGTGGACAGCGCGACCTTGGCCGAGGTGTCGTTGATCGTGGTTACCAGGTGGCGCAGTTCGTCCACGGCGTAGTTGATGGCGTCTGCGATCGCGCCGGTCATGTCCTCGGTCACCGAGGCCTTCACCGTCAGATCGCCTTCACCCAGCGAACTGATTTCGTCCAGCAACCGCATGATGGCCTGCTGGTTGCGGCTGTTGAATTCCACCTGGGTCTGGTAACGCAGGTCCTGTTCGCGCGAGCGGCTGCGCACGGTGCTGCTGACGAAGCCGATGATGGCGATCAGCGACAGCGCGCCGGAGATCACGCCCAGCCAGAAGTTCGGGAACAGGCGCGTGTCGCGTGCCGAGCCGAACGAGGAGAACGCTTCGAACAGCTTCTTGCTGTCATCCAGCATTTTGGTCGCGCCGCCGGTCAGTGCCGCCGCCGAGGACTGCGCCGAGAACAGCTGGCGCGAACTGGCCAGGATCGCATCGGCGTCCTTCTTCATGGTGTCCCACTGCTTCTGGGACTGCTCCAGCGCCGCCAGGGCGCCAGCGTTGCGGACCGGGGCGATGCCCAGCTCCTCGTTACCGTTGCGCAGCGCGTCCAGCACCTGGGTGAACACCACCGAGTCGCGGGCCAGCGCGTCGCCTGCCGCGGCGGCTCCGCCGCCACCGGCGCGCATCTCGGTCACGCGGCGGGCCATCGAGCCGACCACCACGACCTGCTGCAGCGCGTTGTACACCTGCGAGGCGGGCGCGCCACCGGCCGACATCGCGCGCACCACTTCGTTGAGCTGTGCCTGCAGTGCGGGCACGCCGTTGACGAAGTTGTTGGCGTTGCCGGCCAGGGCCAGCACGGCCGGCTCGCTGGCCACCAGCTGGGCGGCGCTCTTGCCGAGCGGCTCCCAGGTCTGGCTGAGCTGGGTGAGCGGACCGGACACGTTCGCTTCGCTGCCGTAGCGGCCCTGCAGGCTGCTCACCGTGCTTTCGATGCGGGTCTTGGTCTCCTTGAACGCGGTGAACGCCTGCGCGTTGCCCAGCACCGCTTCACGGCCCTGGTTGGCCAGCTGCTGGGACAACACCTGCAGGTCGGCCGCGCCGGTACTGGCGCCGGCCAGGCGACTGCCCTGCCAGGTGGCCACGCCGGTATTGACGCCAAACACGATCATCGACAGGGCCAGCAGGCCGAGCCAGAAATTGGTTCCCACCGACCCGAGCTTGCCGGCCTTGGCGGATTCCGAAGCAGTACTCATCGTTCAACCTCGATCTTCAATGCGGTGAGACAGGCAGCAGCGATCAGGCTGCGGCCTGCCTGAATTCGGGAGTACGCGACAACAGCGACAGCGAGAACACGCCCCAGTCGTGGCCGTCGCCGTGGAAGGCGCGGTCGATGAAATGCGCATAACGCCCACTGGCCAGGTCGCCGACGGCGATGTCCTGGTCCTGGTCGAAACTGCGCTGGCCAAACAGTTCGTCGATGGTCAGGGCGACGTCGCCGCCGGCCTGGCGCATGATCAGCACGCGCTGGCCCTCCTGCTGCACGGTGCGCTCGCCTTCCAGGAAGTACTTCAGGTCGACCACCGGGAACAGGTTGCCGCGCAGATTGCCCACGCCCAGCAGCCACGGCTGTGCGCCGGGCACCGGGGTGATCGGCGGCATCGGTACGATTTCCACCACTTCGCGGAAATCCGAGACCAGCCGGCGCTTGCCCACGCGGTAGCCGACGCCACGCCACAGATCCTGCGCGAACTGCCGTTCGGGCAGCTGCACGGCATGGGCCAAGCTGCGCCGTTCGTAGGCTTCGAGGATGTCGAAAGGAGAACGCATCAGACCACCAGCTCGTTGATCCGCGCGATCAGTTCCTCCTCGCGCGGTGGTTTGACGATGTAGTCGGCGGCCCCCTGGCGCAGCCCCCACGCCTTGTCGGTTTCCATCGCCTTGGTGCTGACGATGACCACCGGAATGTGCTTTGTCGCCGCGTCGCGTGCCATCGCGCGGGTGGCCTGGAAGCCACTCATGCCCGGCAGCACCACGTCCATCAGGACCAGCTGCGGCGACTGCTCGCGGACGAGCACCAGCCCGTCCTCGGCGTTGTCCGCTTCGAGAACCTCATGCCCGGCCTTGGTCAACCACTGCGTGAACACCGCACGGTCGGTCGGTGAATCCTCGATCAGAACGATTCGAGCCATTGTGCCTTTCCCCCCTGGTCAGGCGTTGACGTATGTGCGGATGGCACCCAGCAGTTCTTCACGCGTGAAAGGCTTGGTCAGGTACTGCTCCGAGCCGACGATGCGGCCGCGCGCCTTGTCGAACAGGCCGTCCTTGGAGGACAGCATGATCACCGGGGTCGACTTGAACAGCTGATTTCCCTTGATCAGCGCACAGGTCTGGTACCCGTCAAGACGCGGCATCATGATGTCCACGAAGATGATCTGCGGCTGTTGGTCGGCGATCTTGGCCAACGCCTCGAAACCATCGGTCGCGGTCACCACCTCGCAGCCTTCGCGCTTGAGCAGTGTTTCGGCGGTCCTGCGAATGGTCTTCGAATCATCGATGACCATGACCCTGAGCCCTGCGAGTTCCCCACCCGCAGCCATGTTTTCAGTCATTACCTTTCCCCGAGCGCGCGACGCTTCTGCTTTGGACCGGCGCCGCTGCGAAAGCGTATCTATATCGCACTTCCGGCGCAGGCTTCAAGCGTGGCCACTTCAGCCAAGCCGCAGGCGGGTCGGCGGTGACGACCGCGGCCTGTTTTGCGCAAACCGGGCCGGCCGCCGGACACTGCGTTGCACCGGTCCGGGGCAGGCAGGCGGGCGCGGTTGCGGCTACCATCATCGCCCTGCCCGTCAGGTTGCGACCATGCCGTTGAACGTCATCGTGGTGATGGACCCCATCGCCCATATCAAGATTGCCAAGGACACCACCTTCGCGATGCTGCTGGAAGCCCAGCGCCGCGGCCACGCCCTGCATTACGTCAGCCCCGGCGGGCTGGCCCTGCGCGACGGCCAGGCGGTGGCCCGCACCGCGCCGTTGCAGGTGCGCGAGGACAAGGCCGACTGGTTCAGCCTGGGCGAATTCAGCCAGACCGTATTCGGCCCCGGCCAGGTCGTGCTGATGCGCAAGGACCCGCCGGTGGATGCCGAATTCATCTACGACACCCATGTGCTCAGCGTGGCCCAGCAGGCCGGCGCGATGGTGGTCAACGACCCGCAGGGGCTGCGCGATTTCAACGAGAAGCTGGCCGCGCTGCTGTTCCCCCAGTGCTGCCCGCCGACCCTGGTCAGCCGCCGCAACGCCGACCTGAAGGCCTTTGTGCTCGAACACGGCCAGGCCGTGCTCAAGCCGCTGGACGGCATGGGCGGACGCTCGATCTTCCGCAGCGGCACCGGCGATCCCAACCTCAACGTGATCCTGGAAACCCTGACCGACGGCGAGCGCACGCTGGCCCTGGCGCAGAAGTTCATCCCGGACATCACCGCCGGCGACAAGCGCATCCTGCTGGTGGACGGCGAACCGGTGGACTACTGCCTGGCCCGGATCCCGCAGGGCGACGAGTTCCGCGGCAACCTGGCCGCCGGCGGCCGTGGCGAAGGCCGCCCGCTGAGCGAGCGCGACCGCTGGATCGCCGCCCAGGTCGGCCCGGAAATGAAGCGTCGCGGCATGCGCTTCGTCGGCCTGGACGTGATCGGCGATTACCTGACCGAGGTGAACGTCACCAGCCCGACCTGCGTGCGTGAACTGGACGCCCAGTTCGGGCTGAACATCGCCGGCACCCTGTTCGATGCGATCGAGGCCGGTCTGCCGCGATGACCGCGACGGCCGTTCCGCCGGTGCCGTTGCAGGCACGCGAGTCGCAGCGCCTGGGCGCGACCCTGGCGCTGTCGCTGCTGGTGCATGCGCTGCTGATCCTGGGCGTGGGCTTTGCGGTCAGCGACAAGGCCGCGCTGGTGCCGACGCTGGACGTGATTTTCAGCCAGACCCAGACCCCGCTCACGCCCAAGCAGGCCGACTTCCTGGCCCAGGCCAACCAGCAGGGCGGCGGCGACCACGACAAGGCGCTGCGACCACGCGACAACCAGGCCGGGATCGTGCCGCAGCCGCAGGCCGGGCTGTCGCCGGTGCCGCAGCAGCGCCAGGACGCCGCCAGCCCGCCGCCACCGCAGACCCGGGTGGTGTCCAGCCGCAACAGCACCGAGCAGGTGGCCAGCGCCCAGCCACAGCCGCTGCCCGAGCATCCGCAGCCGGAGGCACCGCTGAACGCACGCGAGCAGCGTGATGCGGAGATGGCGCGCCTGGCTGCCGAAGTGCACCTGCGCTCGGCGCAGTACGCCAAGCGCCCGAACCGCAAGTTCGTCTCGGCCAGCACCCGGGAATATGCCTACGCCAATTACCTGCGTGCCTGGGTCGACCGGGCCGAGCGCGTGGGCAACCTGAACTACCCCGACGAGGCGCGCCAGCGTCGGCTGGGGGGTCAGGTGGTGATCACCGTCGGGGTGCGCCGCGATGGCAGCGTGGAAAGCGCCCGCATCCTGCGCAGCAGCGGCACCCCGCTGCTGGATGAGGCGGCCCTGCGGGTGATCCGCCTGGCCCAGCCGTTCCCGCCCCTGCCCAAGACCGACGACGGCGTGGAGATCCTGCAGGTGACCCGGACCTGGGCGTTCCTGCCCGGCGGCACGCTGCGCGACGACCGCTGATCGGCAGCATCGCCGGACCGCGCAGCCACGCATGGCGTGGCGTTACCGCTCGCTACGCCATGTTGCCCGCAGCCACGCATGGCGTGGCTCTACCGCTCGCTGCGCCATGTTCCCCGCAGCCACGCATGGCGTGGCTCTACCGCTAGGGACGCCATGCGCCGTGCAGCCACGCCATGCGTGGCTGGGGCTTTCCTAGGACTGCTGCTTGGCGGCCCGTGCCGCCTGCTGCTCGACCAGGGTCAAGGCGACGTTGTCGCGCAGGTACGCCGGCTCCACCCGCTCCGGCGCCATGCCCTCGCCTCGCGCGAATGCCGGCACCGCCAGCGCCAGCACATCCGACGCACGCGGCAGCGCCTGCGCATCCACGCCGTCGAGCTGATCGGCGAGGCGATTGGCCAGAAGCCCCCCGGCGGCGCCGAAGCCGGTGCCCACGCCGAACCAGCGCGTGCCATCGGGCAACGTCACCGCCTCCGGCGCACACACGGTCTCTTCGCCCTGCAACCGCCACTGCCCGTCCACGCGAACCTGCCGGGCCACATACACCTCGCCCATGCGCGCATCGATGCTGCTCAGCACGTGGTCGGCATCGGCCGGTGCGCGCAGTGCCAGCACCTGCAGCGTGGAGACCGGAACCAGCGGGCGGTCCAGCGCCAGCGCAATGCCCTGCGCAATGGCGATCGCCAGGCGCACACCGGTGAACGCGCCCGGCCCACGCCCCAGCGCGATCGCATCCAACTGCGAGCGCGCCACCCCGGCCTCGGCCAGCAGCGCCTCGGCCCACGGCAGGCTCAGTTCGGCATGCCGGCGCGGGGCGATCTCGAACCGCTCCAGCACCTGCCCATCCACGTACAGGGCAACGGAGCAGGCTTCGGTGGCGGTTTCAAAGGCAAGCAGTTTCATGGCGGTCAGAACAGGGAAGTGGGGAAGTCATCAGGTGCGGCGGGTATTACGGGGGTGGTCGGCGCGGCGGCGGCGGGAACTGGCGCCGGGGGCACGTCGGCAGGCGGCCATTGTGGCGCAAAGAAGCCGCGCACATCGTCCAGTGAACGGGTGCGCCGGAACGGCGGCAGCGAATCCAGGAAGATCCGGCCGTAGCCGCGACTGAGCAGGCGCGGGTCGCACAGCACCAGCACCCCGCGGTCGGTCTCGCTGCGGATCAACCGGCCCACGCCCTGTTTCAGCGCGATCACCGCCTGCGGCAGCTGCTCATCGCGGAACGGGTTGCCGCCATCGCGGCGGATCGCGTCCAGCCGGGCCTCGAACACCGGATCGTCGGGCGCAGCGAAGGGCAGCTTGTCGATCACCACCACGCTGAGCGCGTCGCCGACCACGTCCACGCCTTCGCGGAAACTGGCCGAGCCCAGCAGCACGCCGTTGCCCGATTCGCGGAAGCGCTGCAGCAGCGTCGCGCGGGGGGCCTCGCCCTGCACGAACAACGGCCATGGGGCATCGCGCAAGGCCTCGGCCGCCTCGCGCAAGGCGCGGTGCGAGGCGAACAACAGGAATGCGCGTCCCTGCGAGGCGTCCAGCACCGGGGTGAGCGCGCGGATCAGCGCGGTGCCGAAGCCGCGCGCGGCCGGATCGGGCAGATCGGTGGGCAGGTAGCACAGCGCCTGGGTGGCCCAGTCGAACGGACTGGGCTGCAGCAGGGTCACCGGATCGTCCAGGCCCAACCGCTGGGAAACATGCTCGAAGCCGCCGTCCACGGTCAGCGTGGCCGAGGTGAATATCCACGCCGCCATCGAGCGCTGGCGATGCTCGCGCAACGGTCCGGACACATCCATCGGCGTGCGCTGGCAACGGAACCCACGCGGGGTCAGCTCGTACCACAGCACTTCCGCCGGGGCCGGCGCGTGCTCGGGGTCGGCATCGAAATCCAGCATCGGCGCGTCTTCGCCCAGCCAGCGCGACAGCCGCGACACCGCTTCCAGCGCGCGGGCGTGGCAGGCATCCAGGCCGGGCGAGGCCTCGCGCACACCCACCAGCGCGTCGCGCAGGTGCACCAGCGCGCTCATCGCCGCATCGAAGCCGTCGCGCACCTGCGGCACGGTCAACGCGCGCCACTGGGTGCCGCGCGGCGGCAACCCGTCCATCGCCGTGCGCAGGTCGCGCAGGATCTGTTCCAGCGCGGCGGCCGGCACCTGCAGCGCGGCCTGCGCGCCGGCCACGCTGCGGCTTTCGGCCAGGCAGTCGCGCGCCAGTTCCTGCCACGGGCGCATGCCGAAGCTTTCACCGAAGAAATTGGCGGCAAGCTCGGGCAGCTGGTGCGCCTCGTCGATCACGAAGGCCTGCGCGCCGGGCAGGATCTCGCCGAAGCCCTCCTGCTTGAGCGCCAGGTCGGCCAGCAGCAGGTGGTGGTTGACCACCACCACGTCGGCGGCCTGCGCACGCTGGCGCGCCTGCACCACGAAGCAGTCCTCCCAGAATGGACACTCGGTGCCCAGGCAGTTGTCGACGGTGGACGTCACCATCGGGTACAGCGGGGAATCTTCGGGGAGTGCCTCCAGCTCGGCCATGTCGCCAAAACGGGTGCGCCCCGACCAGGCCAGGATGCGCTGGAACTGGGCGACCTGTTCGGGTGACACGAAGCGGGGCTCGCCGCGCGCCTGCTGCAGACGGTAACGGCACAGGTAGTTGGCGCGGCCCTTGAGCAGCGCGCTGCTGTGGCCCACGCCGAGTGCGGCGCGTACCCGCGGCAGATCGCGATGGTAGAGCTGGTCCTGCAGCGCGCGGGTGCCGGTGGAGATGATGATCTTCAGCCCCGACAGCAGCGCCGGCACCAGGTAAGCGTAGGTCTTGCCGGTGCCGGTGCCGGCCTCGGCCAGCAACACGTCGCGCTGGTCGAAGGCCTCGGCGATGGCCACGGTCAGGCGCAGCTGTGCCGGGCGTGCGACGAAGGCATCCAGCTGGCTGGCGAGCGTACCGCCCTCGCTGAGGGCTTCGCTGCTGGCATGGGCAAGGCGGGACATGAAGGGAGTCTAGTGCCGGCCAGCGGCCGGCACGCCATCAATAACGCTTGATCCCCGGCACGGTGCAGCCTTCCAGCTGTGCGTGCGCGGAGACTGCATTCTCCTTTTCGCCACGGGCCAACCGGGACTGCTCGATGGTGGCCCAGTGACGACGGCACAGCGGGCCGGTCTTGGAACCCAGCTCCACCGCCTTGCGCGCCAGGGTTTCCGCACGCGCCCAATCGCCCTGCAGCAGCGCGATCTCGGCACGCTCCTGCAGGATCGACGGATCGCCTTCGGAGATCAGTAGGGCCTGGTTCAACGCATCGGCCGCCCCGGTCAGGTCGTTGGCCTGGCGGCGGGCCTGCGCGGTCATGCGCAGGTCTTCGATCTCGGCATCGCGCAGCGGCTGAATCGCCAGCTCCTTTTCGTCGGCCCCGGCGGCCACCGCGTCCACCGCCGCCATGCGCTGGGCCGGCGTGGTGGTGTCCACCGGCGCCTTCACCGGGGCGGCAGGGGTCACGCAGGCAGTCAGCGCCAGGCCCAGGGTGAGCAGGGATGCGGAACGGATCAGGGTACGGTAGGTCATGCGGGCCGGCCTCGTTCCGGAATTATCGCGCTGGGGAAGGGGTTGCTGCGGCAGGGGCTGGCTGCGCGGCCGGCTCGGGCTTCTTGTCCAGCCCGAACCAGCTGCGCCAGCCACCACCGCCTTCGCCATTGTTCTCACCGCCCTCGCCTTCCGGCACGGCGGTCGGTGCGGTGCACGGCGCGTACGCCGGGGCGTAGCCGACCACGAACGGGAAGCGACGCGCGCCCGGGCAGGTGGCATCGGTGCTGCCGGTGCCGCTGGCGTCCACGTACTGCCAGTCCAGGCCCTTGTTGTTGACCTTCAGCGGCGCGCTTGGCAGGCGCTGGAAAATGCTCGACCACACGCGCATCGAACCGGTGGCGCCATACAGCCCGGCCTGTTCGTTCTGGTCGTTGCCCATCCAGATCACCGCCAGATGATCGCCGGTGTAGCCGGCGTACCAGCTGTCGCGACCGTCGTTGGTGGTGCCGGTCTTGCCTGCCGGCTGCAGGCGGCCGAGGCCGTCGGCATTGAGGCGCTGCGCCGTGCCGCTGGCCACCACCTGCTGCAGGCCGATGCTGATCAGGTTGGCGGCGATCGAGTCGCCTTCCTGGGCCGGCGCGGGGCTCTTGTCGTAGCGCTTCATCAGCTTGCCCTGCGGATCGAGCACGCCACGCACCGCATGCAGTGGCTGGATCTCGCCACCGGAGGCCAGGAACTGGTACAGCTGGGCCATCGCATACGGGCTCTGGTCGGTGGAGCCCAGGATCACCGCCGGGTTGGGGTCGGCCTTGAGCCCGGCCAGCACGTGGATCAGCTGAGTGACCCGCTCCGGGCCGACCTGCATGCCCACCCGGACCGTGGCCTGGTTGTAGGAATGCGCCAGCGCATCGATCAGGCGCACCGTGCCGTGGCTGCGGTTGTCGGCGTTGCCGGGCGACCAGTTGCGGCCACGCCCCAGCTGCACCGTCACCGGCGAATCGTCCACCCAGGTGGCCAGCGAATAGCGGTCCGGCTGGGCCAGGGCAAGCAGGTACACGAACGGCTTGAGCAGCGAACCGACCGGGCGCTGCGCCTCGATGGCGCGGTTGAACCCGGGTTCGGCCACGTCGCGGCTGCCGACCACGGCCAGGACGTCGCCGTTGTGCACGTCGGTCAACACCATGCCGGCCTGCAGCTCCGGGCGCTTCTTGCTCTCCAGCGAGGTGATGGTCTTGGTGACCGCGCCTTCGGCGTAGGCCTGCGCCGACGGTGCCATGCCGGTCATCACGCTGAGGCCGGCGCCCTGCAGCACCGATTCGGGATAGTCGTGGCCGAGCTGGCGACGGACCAGGTCGACGTAGGCCGGGAAACGGTTGGCCGCGATCAGGCCCGGGGTCTTGGGCACCCCCAGCGGCGCCTTCAGCGCACGCTGGTACTCGGCGTCGTCGATCAGCTGGCTTTCGTGCAGCTTGCCCAGCACGAAGTTGCGCCGGTCCAGCGCGCGCTCGGGATTGCGGCGCGGGTCGTAATAGGACGGACCCTTGACCAGCCCGATCAGCAGCGCAACGTGCTCGGTGTTGAGCGAAGACAGATCGCGACCGAACCAGAACTCCGCGCCCGAGGACATGCCATGGATGGCCTGGCTGCCGCGCTGGCCGAGGTAGACCTGGTTGAGGTAGGCCTCCAGGATGGTGCGCTTGTCGTACCGCGCTTCCATGATCAGCGCGTACAGCACCTCGTTGAACTTGCGGGTAACCGTCTGTTCCTTGCCGATCCCGAGCAGGCCGCTGCGTGCCAGCTGCTGGGTCAGGGTGGACGCGCCCTGGCGGCTCTGGCCGCCGGATCGGAGGGTCACCCAGATCGCGCGGGCGATGCCGCTCAGGTCGATGCCGTGGTGGCGGTTGAAGTCCTTGTCCTCCACCGCCTGCAGGCCGGTGACCAGCAGCTCGGGGGTCTCCTCGATGCGCACCAACCGGCGTTCTTCCTGCTTCTGGCCATACAGCGTGGCGATCCGCGCCGGGTCCAGCCGCGCGGCCTTGAGCGCCTTGCGGCTGTCGGCATCGCGCAGCGAGGCGATCTCGCCGCCGGACAGGCTCAACTCCACGCGGCGCGGGGCGACCCGGCCATCGACGTCGTTGTAGCCACGGCTGGCGATGACAAAGCGACCGCCTTCCTGGCTGTAGGTCGCCGCAGACTTGCCGGTGCCGTCATCGCGGTAAGCGGCAGCGGCCAGCTCGGTCTTGAGCGTGGCCGCATCCATCGCCACGCCCGGCGCCAGCGCCAATGGGCGCGCATAGACCCGGGTCGGGATCTGCCAGCGCAGCTCGCCGAAGCGCTGGGTCACCTGTTTGTTCAGGTACACCGTATAGGGAATCAGGAACCCCAGTGCCAGCGCGAACGCCGCCATGCCCCAGGTGATCAACCGGCGTCGCCACAGCGGACCGCGGCTTTCGGTGTCGTCTTCGAACTCGTCGATGTCGTCGGAATCGTAGCGTCGGGGCACGGGGATGCGAGAATATGAATTCCGGCGAGTCTAACGCAGCCACCGCGAGCGGCGCGTTCTCCCGGGTTCCCCCGCTTAAGCTGGAGTTGCAACGGGATGTCGATGTCCTTGGCCGATGCACGCTATTTCCTGAACCGCATGCTCGGTCTGTTCCACCGCAGCCTGGCCAGCCTGCGCACCCGGGGCTGGCGCGCCACCTGGCAGCGCATCCGCGTGCATACCCAGAGCCTGCCGCCGCCGCGCCGCGCGCCGCTGTACCAGCCCGCCGCCCTGCCCTTCGCGCCGTTCAGCGTGCCCGAAAGTCACGCGCCGGTGGTCAGCATCATCATTCCGGTCTACAACCAGGCCGCGCATACCCTGGCCTGCCTGCGCGCCCTCGCCGCGCACCCGCCGGAAGTGGCCTGCGAGATCCTCGTGGTGGATGACGGCAGCAGCGACCAGACCAGCGAGTGGATGCGCCAGATCCACGGGCTCCGTTACGAGGTCCGCGCGCGCAACGGCGGCTTCATCGAGGCCTGCAATGACGGCGTGGCGCGTTCGCGCGGCCGCTATGTGGTGCTGCTCAACAACGACACCGTGCCGCAGCCCGGCTGGCTGGATGCGTTGCTGGCCACGTTCGTGCAGGTGCCGCAGGCCGGCCTGGTCGGCGCGCAGCTGTTGTATCCGGACGGGCGCCTGCAGGAATCGGGCGGAGTGGTCTTCCAGGACGGCAGCGGCTGGAGTTACGGCCGCTTCGAATCGGCCGAGGATCCGCGCTACACCGCCCTGCGCGATGCCGATTACTGCTCTGGCGCCGCGCTGATGATCCCGCGCGCGCTGTGGGATCAGCTCGGCGGCCTGGATACCCGCTACCGCCCGGCCTATTACGAAGACACCGACCTGGCCTTCGCCGTGCGCGCCGCCGGCCGTCGCGTGCTGGTGCAGCCGGCCAGCCGCGTGGTGCATGACGAAGGCACCAGCAACGGCACCGACACCGGCAGCGGGGTCAAGGCCTACCAGGTGCGCAACCGCAGCGTCTTCGCCGACAAATGGGCGCAGGCGCTGCGCGCGCAGCCGCCGGTCGGCAGCGTGCCCTCGCCCGCGCTGCTGCATCGCGGCCAGCGCCAGGTGCTGATCCTGGACGAAGCGGTGCCGCAGCCGGACCGCGATTCCGGCTCGCTGCGCCAGTACAACCTGATCCGCATGCTGATCGACGGCGGTGCCCACGTGGTGTTCGTCCCGACCCGCCGCGAACAGGCCGGCGCGCCCACCGAGGCGCTGCAGCGGCTGGGCGTGGAGGTCTGGTATGCGCCGTTCCTGCAGGGCATCGGGCCGTGGCTGCGCGAACACGGGCCGCGCTTTGCGGTGGTGATGATGGTGCGCCACCACGTCGCCAGCGAATGCCTGCCGCTGCTGCGCAGCTACGCGCCCCAGGCGCGCACCGTGTTCGATACCGTGGACCTGCACTACCTGCGCGAACGCCGTGGCGCCGAACTGGCCGGCAACGCCGGGCTGCTGCGCGATGCCGAGCGCACCCGCGCGCGCGAACTGGCGGTGATGGCCGCCAGCGATGTCACCGTGCTGGTCAGTGCGGCCGAGCGCGAGCAGTTGAAGACCGATGCACCGGGGCTGGAAGTGGAACTGATCTCCAACCTGCACGAAGTCGCGCCCGGCGGCGGCGACTGGGCCGACCGCCACGACCTGGTGTTCGTCGGCGGCTTCCGCCATCCACCGAACGTGGATGCCATGCACTGGTTCATCGGCGAGGTGTTCGGGTTGATCCGCGCGCAGTTGCCGCAGGTCCGCTTCCACTGCATCGGTGCCGATGTTCCCGACGCGCTGCGGACGTTGGCAGCCACCCGGCCGGGCGTGGAGATCCACGGTTTCGTGCCGGTGGTGACGCCCTACATGGACCAGGTCCGCATCGCGGTGGCGCCGCTGCGCTTCGGCGCCGGGGTCAAGGGCAAGATCAACCTGAGCATGGCCCACGGCCAGCCGGTCGTGGCCACCACTTGCGCGGTCGAGGGCATGCACCTGCAGGATGGGGAGGATGTACTGGTGGCCGACGATGCCGCCGCGTTCGCCGCCGCCGTGGTGCGCCTGTACCAGGATCCGGCGCTGTGGCAACGCCTGTCGAGCGCAGGGCGACGCAACGTGGCCGCGCATTTCTCGCTGGAAACCGCGCGCGACACCGTGCAGCGGGTGTTCCTGGACTGAGGCCTCAGCCCGGGCCGCCCGCATTGCGCAGGCGCTGCTCGAACTCGGCCAGTTCGGCCAGGTCCGGCTGCCAGTGCCGGGCCTGCGCCAAGGCCTGCTGCGCGAATGCCAGGTCGCCCGCGCCAAGCCGCTCGCTGCCGATGGCCAACCAACGCTGGGCCAACCGGCGACGCGCCGCCGACAGTGCCGCCTCGCCCGGTGCCAGGGTCTGCCACGCCTCCAGGCAGGCGCCCGCCGCCTGCACCCGGTTCTCGCGCAGTCGATCTTCGACGCAGCTGCGGCTGGCCGGCAACAATCGTTGCGCCGCCGCGCGCACGCGCGGGTCATAGGCCGCCAGCGCCTGCGCTTCACGCAGCGCGTCATATGCACTGCGTCCGGGCGGCGACAGGAACTGGCCGCGCGCTTCGGCATCGACGATCCGCGCCAGCAGCGCGCGCAGACGCCGCTCGCGTTGCGCCCGCGGCGCGCCCGGCGTCTTCAGCGCCTGCTCGGCCTGGCGCGCCTGCGCCAATACCTGTCGGGCCGCGCCGAGAGCACGCTCGGTTGCGCCCAGCGCCTGCGCCGCGGCGAGCGCGCGGTCGGCCTGTTCGAAGCGGAAATCGCCTGCCAGACGGGTCGCGTTGGCCAACTGCGCGTCGATCACGTGCTGCAGCCCCTGGCGCGCCACCGGGTCCTCCGGTGCGGCGGCCAGCACCGCCTGGAAGTCGGCTGCGGCGCTGTCCCAGCGTTGCCGCCGCAGCGCCTGCGTCGCCTGCCGCAGGCGCGCCTCGAGGGCATTGTTCAGCGCTTCCTGGGTGACGGGCAGATCGACATGCCCGGGGTCGTAGCGACGCGCGCTGTCCAGCAGCGCCGATGCCCGCGCCAGATCGCCGCGCGCGCAGGCATCGCGCGCCTGCTGCAACAGATCGGACAAGGCATCCTCGCGGCCCTCGAGCGCGCGCAACTGGTTCGGCGCCACCGCCAGCACCTGCTGGAACAGCGGCAACGCGCTGTCCTGATCCCCATCCAGGCGCTGGGCCTGCAACGCCGCCTCGGCGCGCCCCAATAGCACCGCGATGCCGGCATGGGCGTTGCCGCGCCGGGCCAACCGCTGCGCAAGCTGCTCGGCGTCGCGTTGCGGCACCTGCAGCTCGCGCGCCAGCGCAAGCCCACGCTGCGCCGCCGCGACATCGCCGCGGTCGAGCGCGTCGCGTGCCTGCTGCAGCGCCGCCTGGGCGGTCCGCGCCAACCCGGTGCGGGCCTCGTTGCGATCGCCATCCAGCGCCAGGGCAGCCTGGTACAACTCGCGCGCGCCGCTGCCATCGGCCCCACTCAGGCGACCGGCGGCCAGCGCGCGGTCGCCCTGGTCGAGCAACTGTTCGATCTGCGGCTCGTTCCAGAACCAGGTGGCCAGTGGGCCGCGCAGCATCACCAAAGCGATGAACAGCAACACGGCGCTCGGCAGTACCCAGCGCCAGACACGCCGCGCATGGCGCGCCTGCAGCCACCACCAGCGACCCTCACGGCGCACCCTGCGCAGCGCGGCATGCGCGGCGTCCTCGTGGTCGGAAGGGTGGCTCATTCCGTGAGCCTAGCGCGGGTCACGTGAGGTCAGCCTAGACGTCGCGCTTCGCTTACCCCGGGCAGGGCATCCAGCTTGCCCAGCAAGGTGGAAAGCTGGCCATAGTCGCTGACCTTCAGCCGTAGCCGCAGGTGCGCGCGGCCACTGTTGCGCACGTTGTCGCTGTGGATATCCAGCACGTAGGCGTCTTCCTGCGCGATCAGGTTGGTGATGTCCTTGAGCAGCCAGCGCCGGTCGACCGCATCGACCACCACGTCCACTTCATAGCCGCTGCCCGCCTGGCCCCACTCCACCGGCAGGATCCGCTGCGGGCTGGTGGCCGCCAGCCGCGCCAGCGCGGCGCAGTCGGTACGGTGCACGGTCACCCCGCGGGTGCGGGTGAGGTAGCCGACGATCGGTTCGCCGGCCACCGGCTGGCAGCAGCGCGCCAGCTGCACCAGCAGGTTGCCCACGCCCTGGACCGTGAATTTGGATTTGCCCAGGCTGTCGCGGCGCGCGGTCGGCCGTGGCAGCGCCGGTGCGGCCGGCTGGCTGGCCGCACGCTCGGCCTCGAGCAGCGCGCGGCTGACCTGGTTGGGTCCGGTGTCGCCCAGCGCGACCTGGATATACAGGTCATCGATGCTGTCGGCATGGAATTTCTTCGCCGCGATGGCCAGGTCGGCGTGCTGCAGGCCGAGGCGCTTGAGTTCGCGGTCGAGCAGGTCGCGCCCGGCCTGCACGTTGCGCGCGCGGTCGAGCTTGTGAAACCAGCCGCGCACCTTCTCGCGCGAGCGGTTGCTGGCCAGGTAGCCATTGGAGACCAGCAGCCAGTCACGACGCGGATCGGCCTCCTTGCCGGTCAGGATTTCCACGCGGTCGCCGCTGCGCAGCCGGTAGGTCAGCGGCACGATACGGCCGTTGACCTTGGCGCCGCGGCAGCGGTGCCCGACCATGGTGTGCACGTGGTAAGCGAAATCCAGCGGGGTGGCGCCCTGCGGCAGGTCCATCACTTCGTCCTTGGGACTCAGTGCGTAGACCCGGTCTTCGGTCAGCTCGGCATCCAGCGCACCGGCCAGTTCGCCGGCCTGACCCTCCTGGGAATGCTCCAGCAGCTGGCGCATCCAGGTGATCTTGCGGTCGAAGGCCTTTTCCGCGCCCTTGCTGCCTTCCTTGTAGCGCCAGTGCGCAGCCACGCCGAGTTCGGCCTGGGCGTGCATGTCATGGCTGCGGATCTGCACTTCGATGGTGCGGCCTTCCGGGCCGATCACCGCAGTATGCAGCGAGCGGTAGTCATTCGCCTTGGGCCGGGCGATGTAATCGTCGAACTCGCTGGGCACCGGCGCCCACAGCGAATGCACCACGCCCAGCGCGGCGTAGCAGGCGGCCACGTCCTGCACCATCACCCGCACCGCGCGGATGTCATAGAGCTGCTCGAAGGCCAGCTTCTTTTTCTGCATCTTCCGCCAGATGCTGTAGATGTGCTTCGGGCGGCCGCTGACCTCGGCGCTGATGCCCTGCGCCAGCAGCTCGCGCGAGAGCACCTTCTTGACCGTTTCCACGTAGCGCTCGCGCGCCAGCCGGGTCTCGTCCACTTCGCGCGCGATGCGCCGGTAGGTCTCCGGTTCCAGGTGGCGGAAGGCCAGGTCTTCCAGTTCCCACTTCAACTGCCAGATGCCCAGCCGGTTGGCCAGCGGGGCGTGGATGTCGCGGGTCAGCTGGGCCAGCGCGCGGCGCTCTTCCTCGGGCAGGCGGTCGGCACCGCGCATGCGCGCCAGCTGCCGCGCCAGCAGCACCGGCACCACCCGCAGGTCCTGGATGATCGACAGCAGCAGCCGGCGCAGGCCTTCGCTGTTGCGCCCGGCATCGCGCCCGGCGTGCAGCGCCCAGACCTGGTCGGCCGCGTCCTGGCCTTCCAGCAGGCCGACCACGGCCGGCTTCAGGGTGCCCAGCGGCAGGGCGTCCAGGCCGGCGCGCAGCCACGGCAGGTCGAACAGCAGCGCGGCCAGCAAGGCGCTCTCATCGGCCGACAACAGGGCCAGCGCATCCAGGGTATCGGCCAGCACCGACCAGCTGGTCTGCATCTGCGGGTCGGCCTCGGGCAGCTGCCAGCGCTGCAGCAGCGCCTCGCGCAGGGCAGGCGGCAGCGACGCTGCCGAGGGGCGGTTCAACAAGGCATCCAGGCCGGGGACAGAAGCGCGGTTCACAGCATCGTGCAGGCAAGACAGAGGCATCTACACTAGCGCCGCGACCGCCCGCGAACAATCAAAACGCGCACATCGCCGCGCATGAGCTCATGCCGCACGTCCCCCGAGCGCCGCCGCTGGCCCTACACTGCGGCAAACCACCGGAGACCTGCCATGCGCTTTTCCCGTCTACGCTTGTTGGCCAGTGCGGCCGTCCTGTTGAGCATCACCGGCCCCGCGCTGGCACAGCGCGTGGTCGAGGGCGACCTGCAGCAGCAGATGTCGCCGGCCGAATTCAAGGCCGCCGGGCTGGACAAGCTCAGCCCGACCGAACTGGCCGCCCTCAATGGCTGGCTGCAGGGCAAGGTGGCTGCGGCCACCGCCGAGGTGCGCGAACAGGTCCGCGAGCAGGCCCGCGAAGAAGGCCGCCAGGAAGTGATCGTCAAGAACCGCGGCTTCTTCGACTTCGGCAGCAAGGAACCGATCACCACCACCCTGGCCGGCGAATTCACCGGCTTCGGCAAGGGCCGCAAATACGTGTTCGCCAACGCGCAGGAATGGGAACAGAGCGATGACACGGCGTTGTCGGGCGTGCGCAAGGCCAACCCCGGCGTGTCGATCACCCCCGGCGTGGCCGGCGTCTG
>NZ_DAMAGC010000086.1:0-17718 GCF_031995405.1 Stenotrophomonas sp.
GCATGTCAACGTGATGCCGTGGAGCAAGGCCTACGCCGACAACTGCACCGAAACCAAGACCGACTTCTTCGAGATGCGCAACGCCAGTTACAAGAAGACCAATTCGGACAACGGCTTCGACGATCTGTAGGCGCGCGCGGTCATGAACCTTCTGCTTGCCTATGCATCGCTGAGCGGCAACACCCGCGAAGTGGCGCGGCTGCTGGCTGCCTGCTGCGCACTACGAGGTCATGCCGTACGTTGCCTGGACGTGGACAGCGACCAGGTAGCCGATGCCCTTGCCCAGCCCCGCGCGATGCTGCTGCTGGGTTGCTGGACCGACAATGCGGGGCGCACGCCCACCGAGATGAAGCGGTTCGTGGCCTCGCTGCGCGATGGACCGGGCCTGCCGCGCGGCGACACCGTGGCGGTATTCGGTACCGGTGAAACCCAGTGGGGCCTGGAGTTCTACTGTGGCGCCGCGCACCGGCTGGCGCGCTTTTTCGGTTCGCCGCATCCAGTGCTGGAGATCGAGCAGATGCCGCACGGCCACGACGACACCCACACCATCCACCGTTGGGCCGACGTTGTGCTGGCCCCTTTCGAGACCCCTTCCGATGCTGACCCTGCACGCCGCCACCCCTGATCAGTACAACGCCGCCCTGCGCGAACACCCGCGCCTGCTGGTGGATTTCCACAAGGACGACTGCCCCGGCTGCCGCATGCTGGACATGTCGCTGGCCAGCCTCGCCGATTCGCCCCGCGCGGCGGGTGTCGTGCTGCTCAAGGTGAAGCTGGAGACCATCGGCGAAGTGTTCTTCCGCAGCCTGGGCCTGCGCCAGACACCGACCTTGCTGCTGGTCCATGACGGGCAGGAAGTCGCCCGCCTGGCCGGTTACCAGTCACCGGGAAAGATCGGCGAGGCCCTGGCGTCGGTGCTGCCGGGCTGAGAAAAGAAAACGTGGCGGCCGATACCGCTGCAACGCGCATTGCGCGCATGACCCACGAACGCAGCCGCGCCCTCGATCACGAAACCCCTCCACGCTCTTACATCATGTCGCCACCGGATGGTGACCCGATGCGTGCAGTCGACCAAGGTTCGACCCCACCACGCACCGAGGTCGAACCCATCACGCCGGCCGCGGCCCCAACAGCCCGCGCCGCTTGAACCACCACTCCAGCGGCAGCGTCACCAGCGGCGGCACCGCGGCCAGCAACGCCAGGCCCGCCGCCCACCACGGCCAACGCAAGCGCACGGCGGCCAACACGGTCACCACCACATACCCCATGAAGGCGAACCCATGCAGCGGCCCGAACACGCGCACGCCGACCGGGGTGGGATCGGCGGCGTGGTATTTGAAGTACATGCCGATCAGCAGCCCGGCCCACGTCAATGCCTCGATGAAGGCGACGGCGGCGAATACCCGACCCATCGGGCGCATCGGAAGAGAAGCGTTCAAATCAGACTCGGCTCGGCACGGAACAGAACGCCCATGATAGCCGCGAACCGCGAATGCGACCCGTTTGCAGCATCGCCGGAACAAATGCGGACGCACGCCGCCGCGTACGCCCGCACAGGTCAGACGAACATGCCGCCGGAGGCTTCCACCCGCTGCGCGTTGATCCAGCCGGTGCTCGGCGACAACAGCGCCGCCGCCACCGGGCCGATGTCATCCGGCTGCCCGGCACGCCCCAACGCCGTGATCGAAGCGACCATGCCGTTGACGTGTTCGTCGTCGCGCACCCGGCCGCCGCCAAAGTCGGTGGCGATCGCGCCCGGGGCCAGCGTGTTGGCGCTGATGCCGCGCGCACCCAGTTCCTTGGCCAGGTAGCGGGTGAACACCTCGATGCCGCCCTTCATCATCGCGTAGGCCGAACTGCCCGGCAGCGAGAACCGCGCCAGCCCGCTGGACACATTGAGGATGCGCCCGCCATCGGCGATCAGCGGCAGCAGCGCCTGGGTCAGGAAATACGGTCCCTTCAAGTGCACCGCCACCGCGTGGTCGAACTGTTCCAACGTGGTATCGGCGATGCTCGCATACAGACCTTCGCCGGCATTGTTGAGCAGGCCCTGCAGATGGCTGGCGCCAAGGGTCTGCAGGGTTTGCCGGACCTCGTCGGCGAACGCGGCGAAACTGCCGCTGTCGGCCACATCCAGCGGCAGGGCCACCGCACGCCGGCCCAGCGCCTCGATCTGCGCCACCACCTGCTGCGCGGCGTCGGCCTGGTTGCGGTAGGTCAACACGATGTCGGCGCCGTCGGCGGCCAGCGCGAGGGCGGCATTGCGGCCCAGGCCACGGCTGCCGCCGGTGACGAGGACGATACGGGGGGAGCTGCTCATGTCGATTCTCCAGCGTTGAGGTGTGGGTACAGACTATTGATCTTGCAGGGCCGCATAAATCACGAGATCCTGATTTAACTGTTCAATATCGGATAACAATCCATGGACCGCCTCGACCAGCTGCGCAGCTTTCTGCGCGTTGCCGAACTTGGCTCGTTCACCGGCGCCGCCGACAGCCTGGGCCTGCCCAAGGCCAGCGTGTCGCTGGCGGTGCAGCGGCTGGAGGCCGAGGTCGGCGTGCAGCTGCTGCACCGGACCACCCGCCGCGTCCGGCTCAGTGCCGACGGCGCGCAGTTCCAGCAACGCGCCCGCGACCTGCTCGACGACATGGAAGAGCTGCAGGGCATGTTCCGCCGCGACACGAGCCAGCTCAAAGGGCGGCTGCGGGTGGACATGTCCAGCGGCCTGGCCCGGCAGCTGGTGATCCCGCACCTGCCCGGTTTCCTGGCCCGGCACCCCGGCCTGGAAATCGAACTGAGCGGCACCGACCGCCGCGTCGATCTGGTCCGCGAGGGCTTCGACTGCGTGCTGCGGGTGGGCGGCCTGGACGACAACACGCTGGTCGCTCGTCCGCTGGGCCGCATGCGGATCGTCAACTGCGCCAGCCCGGCATATCTGGCCACGCATGGCACCCCGCGCCACCTGGCCGACCTGGCCGATCACGCCCTGATCCACTACGTCGGCACGCTCGGCCAACGCTCGCCGGGGTTCGAGTACCCCGACGGCGCCGGCTACCGCAGCCTGCCGATGCGCGGGCCGATCACCGTCAACAGCGGCGAGGGCTACAGCGCCGCGGCGCTGGCCGGGCTGGGCATCATCCAGGTGCCATGGCTCGGGGTGCGCCAGGCGCTGGCGGCCGGGACCTTGGTGGAGGTCCTGCCGCAGCTGGCCGCCGAGCCAATGCCGGTGACCCTGCTGTACGCACAGCGCCGCCATCTGCCGCAGCGGGTGACCGCCTTCATGGACTGGGTGGCCGGGGTGATCCAGCCGGAACTGCGGGACGAGCCACACCAGCACGCAGGAGTGTGAACGTTCGTGCACGCTTGAGTGCACGATATCGCGCACTATCCTGCACGTTTCGGTATAGTCGGCCACCCGCCTCGGCGATTCGGCGCATGTTTGTGCCGGATTGACCGACATTCCCCCTGCACGCTCCACTTCCCGCGAGTCTTTCCATGACCCCTGATGCCCTGCCCGGCGAACGCCAACAGACCATCCTGCGCCTGCTGCGCGAAGAAGGCCGCGTGTTCTCCGCGCCGCTGGCGGTGCAGATGGGCGTATCGGAAGACTCGATCCGCCGCGACCTGCGCGATCTGGCCAGCCAGGGGCTGTGTCGCAAGGTGTACGGCGGTGCCCTGCCCGCCGCGCCAACGTTTCCGCCGCTGGCCGACCGCCACGCGCAGCAGCGCGAACAGAAGCAGGCGCTGGCCCACGCCGCGGTCGCGCACGTCCGCCCGGGCGAGCTCGTACTGCTCGATGCCGGTTCCACCAACAGCGCCATCGCCGCCTGCCTGCCGGAACAGCAGGGCATCCGGGTGGTCACCAACGCACCGGATATCGCCGTGCTGCTGATGGCACGCAGCGGCATCGAGGTCAGCCTGATCGGTGGCCGCCTGGACCCGCGCATCGGCGCGGCCGTCGGTGCGCAGGCGCTGGAAGCGATCGCCGCGTTGCGGGTGGACGTGTGTTTCATCGGCACCTGCGCCGTGGATGCAGAGGCCGGGATCTGGGCCGTGGATGGCGAGGAGGCCGCGCTCAAGCGCGCGATGCTCGCCGCAAGCAGCCGCTGCGTGGTGGTGGCCAGCAACGAAAAACTCGGCGCGCAGGCCGCGCATCGCATCGGCGGGGTCGAGCAGATCGACATCCTGGTGCTCGAAGCCGACGCACCGTCCGCACAGGCCGAGGCGTTCGCGCGTCGCGGCGTCGATCTCCACCACGCCCGCGCAGAGTGAGCCCGCCCCCGATGTCCACGCTTACCCGTTCCACCCTCGTCGGCACGCGCACCGAGCAGCACGCCACCCGCGCCGCGTTCTTCCTGCCCGGCTTCGCCACCGCCGCGTGGGCGCCGCTGGTGCCCTTCGCCAAATCCCGCACCGGCCTGGATGAAGGCACGCTCGGCCTGGTGCTGCTGTGCCTGGGCGCCGGCTCGCTGCTGTCGATGCCGCTGGCCGGCATGTTCGCTGCCCGCCACGGCTGCCGCGCGGTGATGATCGCAACCCTCATCATGGTCATCGCCAGCCTGCCGCTGCTGGCCATTGCGCCGTCGCCGTGGACGTTGGGCCTGGCCCTGTTCGTGTTCGGCGCGGGCGTCGGGGCCTGCGATTGCACCATGAACATCCAGGCGGTGATGGTCGAGCGTGACAGCGGGAAGCCGATGATGTCCGGCTTCCACGCCTTCTACAGCATCGGCGGCGCCGTCGGCGCAGCGGCGATGACCGCGCTGCTCGCCCTGCACCTGCCGCCGTGGCTGGTGTGCCTGCTGGGCTCGGCGGTGATGGCGGCGCTGCTGGCGGTCTCGCTGCCCTTCTGGCGCAATGACAAGGCCCCGTCCGGCGCGCCGGTATTCGCCGTGCCGCATGGCGTGGTGCTGGGCATCGGCGTGCTGTGCTTCGTCGCCTTCCTCGCCGAAGGCGCGATGCTGGACTGGAGCGCGGTGTTCCTGCATGAAGTGCAGCACGTCGAACCTTCGCGCGCCGGGTTGGGCTTCATGACCTTCGCGATCGCGATGACCATCACGCGACTGGTCGGCGATGGCGCGGTGGCACGGCTGGGACGGCACCGCGCGATCCTGCTTGGCAGCCTGGTCGCCGCCGGTGGTTTCGCACTGGTCACCTTCGCCCCGGTGCTGCCGCTGGCGCTGACCGGCTACGCGTTGATCGGCCTGGGCTGCGCCAATATCGTGCCGGCACTGTTCTCGATGGCCGGCAACCAGAAGGCCATGCCCGAAAGCCTGGCCATCCCGGCCATCACCACGCTCGGCTATGCCGGCGTACTGGCCGGGCCGGCGCTGATCGGCTTCGTCGCCAAAGGCAGCAGCCTGGTGTTCGCGTTCTGCCTGGTCGCCGCCGCCCTGTTGCTGATCGGGCTGGCGGCGCGCTGGGTGAAGGCCTGAGCCCACCCTGGCCAACGCAGCGGGGCCGTGCGTCATCTACGCGCCGCTGCATTGGCAGTACGCATTATTTGACCGCGGCAGCGTGCGCGGCATGTTCGCACCTGGCGTACTCGTCGCGGCTGATGTTCGTATCCTTGTCTGCATCGCACTTGCGCAGACGCGCGGCGATCGCATCGGGATACACGTCCACTTCGTGCAGGGTGACGATGCCATCCTTGTCCTTGTCCACGTCATCGAACGCAGGCAGCGGCGCAGGCGCTTTGGCAGCCGACGCCGCGGCGGCGGTGCCAGCCATCGCAGCCACCAACAGCAGCGGCAGCAGCCAGCGGGAAGGTTGGGCGATCCGGTTCATGAACACTCTCCAGGAGGCGGCGACGGAGCATCCGGCGCCTGCGCAAGACTGGACCTGATCGACGCTGCTGCGGCGTGAACACTGCGGCAGTGAATCCCACGGCGGCTTAACACCTGGCGGGGCCTCCACGCGAGCCTTTCGATGCGAACGATTCGCATCTGCTGTAGCATGGGCGGGTTTACCGCCCCTCCAGCCGCACGGCTGCGTCCATTCCCCGCCCCGGATCCGTAGTGCCATGACCGTTTCCCGTTGCCGCCCGCGCCTGAGCGCGATCGCGATTGCTGTCGCCTTCGCTGTCGTCAGCCCCGCGCTGTTCGCCCAGACAACCGCCGCCACCCCGACCGACCTGGACGCGGTCAAGGTGACCGGCAACTGGCTCGACAATCCCACCGAAGCCAAGCTGCTCGACCACCCCGGCGCACGCAGCATCGTCGAGGCCCAGCGCATCGCCGAAAGCGGCTCGACCAGCGTGCGCGACGTGCTGCGCCAGATCCCCGGCGTGCAGGTGCAGGAAAGCAACGGCACCGGCGGCAGCGATGTCTCGCTCAACGTCGGCGTGCGCGGGCTCACCTCGCGCCTGTCGCCGCGTTCGTACGTCCTGATGGACGGCGTCCCCATGTCCTACGCGCCCTACGGCCAGCCGCAGCTGTCGCTGGCCCCGGTGGCGCTGGGCAACCTGGAGTCGGTGGATGTGGTGCGCGGTGCCGGCTCGGTCCGTTACGGGCCGCAGAACGTCGGCGGCATCATCAATTTCGTCACCCGCGCCATCCCCAGGGATGTCGCCGGCACGCTCGGTTTCAGCAGTGAACTGTATGGCCAGGGCGGCAACCTCAAGACCGTGCCCAGCCTGTTCCTGGGCGGCACCACCGACGGCGGGCTCGGCGCCGCCCTGCTCTACTCGGGCACCCATGGCGACGGCTGGCGCAGCCGCAACGACACGACCGATATCGACGATGTGCTGCTCAAGGCGTCCTACGCGCTGGGCACTGCCGGTGACCTGGCGATGTCGCTGCACCATTTCGAAGGCAGTGGGCGCATGCCCGGCGGGCTGACCACCGCCGAGTACGCGGCCGACCCGTTCCAGTCCACCCGTCCCTACGATGTATTCAACGGCCGCCGCAGTGATGGCTCGCTGAAGTACACCTTCAGCGACGGCACCAACAACGTCGAAGTGCTGGGCTACTACGTGGACTCGTTCCGTGGCAGCTATATCGAGCAGGACGGCACCGGCACCAGCAACGGCCAGCGCCGGCTCACCGCCGCGCCGCGCAGCTACCACTACCTTGGGGTGGAGCCGCGCTACTCGCGCCTGTTCACCACCGGCACGGTGGTGCAGGAAGTCAGCGTGGGCTACCGCTACCTGAAGGAAGCCAGCAGCGAGATCGCCTCGCGCACCGCCTATTACCGCCCCGACGCGGCACTGGCCGGTGTCGACCTGCCGCTGCTGCCGTACCAGACCAGCCGCGGCGGCACCACCGCCAACGCGTTCTACATCGACGACCGCATCGACATCGGCAACTGGACCCTCACCCCGGGCGTGCGCGTGGAAGACATCCGCACCTTCAACGATGTCACCAACCTGGCCACCAATGGCAGCGTGACCAGCACGCTTGCACCCAGCATCGATTCGCGCGAGACCTTGCCCACGCTGTCGGTGCTGTACCGCTTGAACGATGCCTGGTCGTTGTTCGCCAACGGCGGCAAGTCGTTCGGGCCGCAGCAGTACAGCCAGCTGGCGTCCACCACCGAAGGCCTGCATCCGGAATCGGCCACCACCTACGAGCTGGGCACGCATTTCAACGGCCATGGCCTGAGCGGCGAATTCACCGTGTTCAACGTCGACTTCGACAAAGAACTGCAGCTGGCCCGCTCCATCGTCGGCGAAGGCATGTGGACCGACCTGGGCGCCACCCGCCATCGCGGCGTCGAATCGGCGGTGCGCTACGACATGGGCCGGCTTGGCGATGCACTGGCCGGCCTGCAGTTGTCCATGACGTACACCTGGACCGAGGCCACCGCACGTGCCGGCGTCTTCGCCGGCAAGGACCTTCCGCTGTACTCGCGCAACGTCGGCTCGTTTGGCGCGCGTTACGCCATCGACCGCTGGACCTTCAACGCCGATGTGTTCGCCCAGTCCGGGCAGCGTTCGCCGGGCACGCCCGCCGCAGGCGCCCCCTACGTGACCGATGAAGATCCCACCGGCCGCCTCGGCGACATCCCCGGCTATTCCACCGTCGCGCTGCGCGCCGGCTACGACTTCGGCCCGGAGCTGCACGATCTCAAGCTGGCGATCGGGCTCAAGAACCTGTTCGACCGCCGCTACTACACCCGTTCCACCGACAACAATGGCGGCAAGTTCGTCGGCCAGCCGCGCACGCTGTACCTGCAGGGCACCATCGCGTTCTGAGGCACCGGCGGTGCGCGGCCAGCACGGCCGCGCACTGCAGCATGGGTGTGGCACCCGGCGGCGTTACCATCGGGGCACCGCCCGCCGGACCCCGCGCCATGACTGCCCTGTCCTTCGATCCGCGACCGCGTCGCGCCGCCTTTCGCGCATTGCATGCCCAGGGCTGTTTCGTGCTCCCCAACCCGTGGGATCCGGGCAGCGCACGCTACCTGCACAGCCTGGGGTTCCAGGCACTGGCCTCGACCAGTTCCGGCTTTGCCTGGAGCCAGGCGCAGGCCGATGGCACGTTGTCGGTGGATGAAACGCTCGCCCACCTGCATAGCCTTGCCGCCGCGACGCCGCTGCCGCTGAATGCCGATTTCGGCGATGGCTTCGGCACGCTGGAGGAGGTTGGCCGCAACGTCACCCGCGCCATTGCCACCGGGGTAGCGGGCATCTCCATCGAAGATGCCGGGCCAGATCCGGCGCATCCGCTGCGCACGCTGGACGACGCGGTGGCACGGGTGCGCGCGGCACGCCAAGCGATCGACCAGTCCGGCGACAATGTGCTGCTGATCGGGCGTGCGGAGAATTTCTTCGTCGGCCGCCCCGACCTCGACGATGCGATCACCCGGCTGCGCGCGTATGCCGACGCGGGCGCGGACTGCCTGTATGCGCCGGGCATCAGCACCCGCGAGCAGATCGAAGCGGTGGTCAACGCCGTGGCGCCGCAACCGGTCAACCTGCTGGTCGGCAGCGCTGTGCCGTTCACCCTCCAGGATATCGCCGCGATGGGCGTGCGCCGGGTCAGCGTGGGTGGCGCGATGGCACGCACCGCCTGGGGCGGCATGATGCGCGCCTCGCAACTGTTGGTGGACGAAGGCCGCTTCGACGGCTTTGCCGATGCGGCCGCCGGGGCCACCTTGAACCAGTTGTTCCGCTGAGCGGAGATCAGTGGCTGGACAGCACCACCACCGCGCCAGTGACCAGCGCGATGCCCACCCAGCCAATCGGGCGCAGCCGGTTGCCGAACAGCACGCGCCCACAGATCGCGGTGCCGATCACCCCGATCGCGCCCCACATCGCATAGGCGGTGGCCAGGTCCATCGTCTTCACCGCCTGGCCCAGCAGCGCAAAGGCGACCCACACCAGCACGATGGCGGCAAACCCCCAGCCTGGCTTCCGGAAGCCATCGGACTTGGCCACCATCATGTTGGCCGCGACATCGATCAGTGCCGAGCACAGCACGAACAGGAAGGCAGTGAGGTTCATGATCCATGCCCCTCGCCAAGGGTGACGCAGACAATGCCGGCAGCCGCCATCAGCAGGCCGAGCATCTGCTGCGCCGACAGACTGTCCTGGAACACGACAATGCCGACCAGCGTCAGCAGGGTCAGGCCGAGACCTTCCCACACCGCATAGGCCACACCGACCGCGATGCCGCGCACCGACAGCGCCAGAAAGTAATACGAAACGGCCAGCGCCACGGCCATCACCGCATAGCCGAGATAGCCGCCATGGCGGGCCGCATCGGCCATGAACGAGGTGCCGACCACCTCGGCGACGATCGCCACGGTCAGGCAGGCCCAGGCGATCAGACCGCCACGGGCACGCGAACGGGAATGCACCGGTGTGTGCATGGGAAGCTCCTTGATGTGGTCCGGCGCACGGCGGCAGAACGCCGTGGGGCCGGTGCATCGGCCGGGATGGCGGATGCGCGTGCGTCGATGGCGCCCGGCAGATGCAGACCGTCAGCCGGTAGGCCCGTCATGCAATGGCGCCCCGTCGATGTGCCCAGTATCATCGGACATTCCATCAGGCCAAAGATGGAATCCATTGATAAAGGCGATACATCCATGCGCTATAGCCCCGAATCCCTGCGTGCCTTCGTCGAAGCCGCCGCCCTGGGCTCGTTCTCGGCCGCCGCGCGTCGCCTCAGGAAAACCCAGTCCACGGTCAGCACCGCCATCGCCACGCTGGAGGCGGACCTCGGCCTGACCCTGTTCGACCGCAGCGGCCGCTATCCGCTGCTCACCGAGGACGGCCGCAAAGTGCTTGGCCACGTGCAGGAGATCCTGGCCGCGGCCGAGCGCCTGCAACAGCTCGGCATCCGCCTGGGCGATGCGGTCGAGCCGCAGCTCACCCTGGTGTTTTCGGACATCTACCAGCTCAACCCGGACCAGCATCTGCTACGGCGTTTCGAGCAGCGCTTCCCGGATATCGAGCTGGAATGGCTGGATGCCGAAGGAGACGATGTGCTCGACGTGGTCCAGCGTGGTCGCGCCCAGCTGGGCCTGGTGCCGCAGCAGGCCCGGTATCCGTCCATGCTGGCCGTGCGGTCGTTGCCGCTGCGCGCGGAGATGGCCGTGTTCGTGGCGCGCGAGCACGCGCTGACCGCTATTGCCCGCCCGGACGAATCGCATCTTGCCGGCCACCGGCAGATCTGCCTGAGCGGCGACGCGCGCCGCAGCGGCCACGCGCGTGGACGAATCTGGGCCGCATCGGACTACCTGATGGTGCTGGAAATGGCCGAGGACGGCTTTGGCTGGGCCGAGTTGCCGCGTGACCTGGTGCATCGCTATGGTCGCGGCCAACTGGTGGAACTGCCGTTGCCCGGGTGGCCGCGGCTGATCGGTGCCGACGCGGTGTGGTCGCGCGATACGCCGCTGGGTCCAGCGGCGCTGTGGCTGCTGGATCAGTTCCTGCTGCCGCCGCATGGCGCTGGCTGATGCGTCGATCGACGCGTCCTTGTTACCGGCCCGGAAGCAGAAAGGGCGCCCACTCACGCAGGCGCCCTTCCCTTTCAACCGGTTGGCCGATTTACCAGGCGCGACGCAGGCCCAGCTGCGCACCCGCATCCTTGTAACCGCTGTCACCGCGCTGCACGCGCAGGTCGCCCCATGCCGACCAGCGCTCACCCAGGCGCAGCTGCGCGCCGGCCTGTGCTTCGTAACGGTTGGTCGGCAGCCTGGCCTCCAGCGTCTCGCCATCGAAGCGCATCGCATCACCGCGCTCGTTGTACAGCCAGTTCACCGCGAAGAACGGCTGCACGCGGTTGCCGGTGGCGTTGTCATGGCCAAACAGGCGCACGCCCACGCGCGTTTCCAAACCGCCGGCCGTGTCGTCTTCCACGATCGTGCCGTTCACTTCCTGCAGCGTGTCGCCCTTGTAGTCGGTGTAGCTCACCTGCACCTGCGGCTGCAGGTAGATCGAGCGGCGCTCGCTGTTGGTCAGTGCGAAGCCGTAACCGGCTTCAACCGACGCAGCGCGGGTGGTGGCGTCGTACTTCTCGCGTGCCAGGCCATCGCCCTGCACCCAGCTGTCGTAGCGACCGTACTGCAGCCAGCCATCCACGTAGAGGCCGGCACTGTCATCGGCGCTCTGCACCCAGGTGCCATACACCCCGACCGCATCGCCCTTGACCTTGCCGCGCGTGCCGTAACCGGTGATGCGCGAGGTGGCCTGGGTGTCGGCATCGCCGGTGGCCAGCATCACGCCCACCTGGCCGCGACCGACCTGGCCCCAGCGGAACACATCACTGCCGATCTGCAGCGCATTGGTCTGGCTGCGCGCATCCACCTGCCCGGCGATGGTGGTGCGGAGCTGGTCGCGCGAGACGCGTGCCCAGGCACCGATGCCATCGTGCTCGAACGCCGGCTCGCCACGATCATGCCGGCGCTGCTGGAACATGCGCACGGCCGCGGCCTGGTTGGCCAGGTAGGCGCCGGGCTCCGGGCGCAGCACCGGCACCGGATCGGTGGGGTCCGGGGTGATCGGGTCCACCGGGGTGACCGGGTCGGTCGGGTCGGTGGGATCCACCGGCGCACAGATCGGCAGCGACGGATTCAGGTCGCAGGGATCGCCGGTGTAGGCCGAGCGCAGGTACCAGCCGCCATCTGACGGAGTGGTGACGCCGCCCTTGTACAACAGGTATTCGTAGACGCCGCCGGTGGCACGGCCGTTCATGGCGAACGTCGCCCCCGAGGTGCCGGCCACCGAGATCAGTTGGATGCCGTCGCTGGTCTGCGCACCGGCACCGCCGATGTTGTTGACCACGATGTTGCCGCTGCCGGAGGTGTTGCCGCCAACCACCAGCTTGTCCGACGGGGAGCCGTCACCGGCCAGCACGCCGTTGAAGATCAGCGTACCGCCGTTGACCGACATGTCACCGCCCACCGTTACGGTCTTGTAGCCCGGCGACGGCGCGGCGAAGGCCAGCGTGCCCGAGCCCAGGTTCAAGGTGCCCACGGTGGAATCGGCGGTGACGTTCCAGCGCGAGGTATCGGCCAGGGCCATCGAGGTGACGTTGGTCAGTGCGCCGGTGAGGCTGGCGTTGTTCTGGAAGGTCAGGTTGGCGGTACTGTCCGGGTCGGCAAAGACATTGCCGGTCAGATCGGCGGCACCCACGCGCATGTTTGCGGTGGCGCCGTCCGTGACCTGCAGGAGATTGCCATTGCCACCCTGCAGCGTGGCGCCGTTGAGGATCTGGATATCGGCGACAGTTGGGGGCGTCAGCGCGAATCCGCCAACAGAAATGGCGGCCCCGGTCTGCCCGACGATACGGGAATTGTCGACGATCAGATTGGTCTCGGTCCCCGGGCTGCCGGTGCCTGCCAGGTACAACAGCCCAACACCATTGGTCGCGCCGTTGACGAGGGAGTTGTTGCGCGCAACCAGCGTGCCGCGAACCACCATCGCCCCGTTGTTGTCCAAAACCGAGCCGGGCCCAGCATCGAACAGCGAGGTGACGCGGGACTGGTCTAGCGTGAGCGTGCCGCCGCCGCCAACGCGCGCGCCGACCGACAGTGCAGTCACGTCCGAATTGATGAGCGTCAGCATCGGTGCCTCCGGCGTGCCGGCAAGGTTGGTATTAACCGATATCCCGTACCCCGAAGTGGCAGTGACCGTGCTGTCCCGCATGAAGCCCGTGGAGTTGACGAAGGACACTGCCCCGCTGGCTTTGTTTGCCGCGGTCGAAGTGAAGGTGCTGTTGCTGATGTTCGCAACGGTTTCTGAATCGAATCTGGCTTCGCCAGCAACCGTAGACCCGGTCATCGTGAAGGACGAAGAGGTGGTCGTCACTGCGATGCCATTGGGTCCGCTTGCGCTCGATACCGAGCCGCCATTCACCACGATGGAGGAATCGGCACTCTGCAGTGCTGCAGTCGCACCGCCCGGATTCACGGTCAACAGCGCATCACCCGATAGCACCCACTGTTCGCTCGGATCACCGGGATTCACTTCCGCTGTCGTGCCGATCAGGTCACGGGCATACAGGGGGCTCGCCGTCGCACCGAGGGCGAGCATGATCGCTCCCACCAGCAGCGTGCGCCGGGCGCGGGTAGAGTGTGGAGCAAAGGTGTGATTGAACGACATGGGAGAACTCCTGGCAGAGAGGCACAAAGGCAGAAGCCATTTGCAATAGGCCCGCAATTCTCCAGATTCCCTTCCATAAACCTATGCAATTACTTGCAAATGATGTCGCCATCACATTTGAGGCGTGAACTTCGTCGAAGCGAAATCCCGGAAGGCCAGTGTCCCGGCGAGGCGGCGACGGGCAGCTGAACAGCGCCGACTAGCCAAGCGCACCATGCGCCGGGCGAGTGTGAAGCTGGCGTCAAATACACTTGAAATGAAAAAGGCGCCCTTGGGCGCCTTTGAGTCTCCAGTCCGGTCACCACCGTCAGCGATGCGCCAACGCGTAATCGATCGCCGCGCACACCGCTGCCACCTGGGCGTCATTGCACTGCTGCGGGGTGGCGCGCGGGCTGTCCGGGTACACCTCGGTGGTGGTGGTGTACTTCGCGCCGGTGATGCTGGCGCACAGGCCGAGCTTCTTCAGCGGGTACTCGATCACGCCCGGGGCCACCACCGGCGAGCCGATGATTTCATTGCGCGCATCTGCCGGGGCGATGTGGGTGACCTGCTCCACCGCCGCGTTGACCGCGGTCTGGAACGCGGGTTGCGGGTTCTCGCTGTCGTCCACCAGATAGAAACCGTCCGGAATGAGGCCCGGCTCGAACGGCTTGCCATCGCGTGCGGCCAGCGCCGGGCGGAATTCGCTTTCATCGCTGTCGGTGGTTTCGTGCAGGTCGATGTGCATCAGCATGCCGTCACGCAACGGTTCGACCAGCGCCATCAGCGCGGCCGATTCGGCGGCCGCACTGTTGGCCACGAACGCGCGGTTTGGATCGATCGCATCGGCGTTCCAGCGCTGGACGCGTTCATACCCCCATGGGCTCACGCACGGCGCCACCAGGATATTGGCGCGGCCGGCATAATCCTTGGCGCGGGTGGCCAGGAACTGCAGCGCACCCTGCACGCCGCTCGTTTCGTAGCCGTGCACGCCGCCGGTGACCAGCACGCTGGGCAGGGCCGGGTTCCAGTCGCGGCTGCGCACGGCGAACAGCGGGTACTGGTGCGGCGGGTAGTCCAGCGTGCCGTACTGGACCACGTCGAAGTCCGTGCGCAGTGCGTCCAGCAGCGGCAGCACGTCGTCGCCGTACACGCGCTGCGGCACCTGGCGTGCGCGCCACTGCGCCTTTTCATCCGCGCCCCACGGCTGGCCGGGGGTGCCGATGGGATAGAACGGGGCGTCGGTCATGGCGTGCTCATCTGTGCGGCGTTCGGGCCGGTCATTTTACGCCAAGCCGATCCAGCGCTTCATCGACTGGGCTGTCGCCCTCGGTCAGTTCGATGATGCGATGGCGCAACGCCGGGTGTTCCACCAGGCCGACCAGCGTGGCTGCCACGTCCTCGCGGGGCACGTCGCCATAGGCGATGGCAGCGCCGAGGTTGACCCGCCCCGTGCCGGGCGCGTCGCTGAGCGTGCCGGGACGCAGGATCACCCAGTCCAGCTCACTGGCGGCCAGGTATACATCGGCGCGCTTCTTGACCGTCATGTAATTCTCGAAGCCCTCGCCCAGCCCCTTGCCGCGCCCGGCTTCAGGGAATGCCGACACCAGCAGGAAGCGTTTCACGCCGGCCTGTTGCGCCGCCTGCACCGCCAGTTCGAGACCACGGCCGTCGATGGCATCGGTCACCTCCATGCCCGCGCCGCCCGCACCCGCACTGAACACAACGACCTCGCTGCCGGCCATCTGCACTGCCAGCGAGGCGATGTCGATCCGGGTCAGGTCGCCCTGCACCGGCACGCCGCCCAGTGCGGCCAGTTCCGCCGCCTGCTCGGGGCGGCGATGCATGGCCAGCGGCTGATCGCCGCGGGCCGCCAACTGTTTGACCAGGTGGCGGCCGACCTTGCCGGCGGCACCTACGATGAAAACCTGGGTCAAGGGCATGCTCCTGTCACGAATGGATGTGGGCAGGCTAGCGGGTGGCGCGTTACCGGTTCGTGCGGTGCCGGCCAGTACCGGGTTTCAGCCGCCGGTGTACTGCGCTTCGCTCACCTGCTCCATCCAGGTCACGGGCGAGCCGTCCACCGCTTCGGCAATCGCGATATGGGTCATGGCCACGTCGGCCTTCGCGCCATGCCAATGCTTGACCCCCGGTGCGATCCAGACGATGTCGCCCGGACGGATCTCCTGCACCGGCTTGCCCCACTCCTGCACGCTGCCCACGCCTGCGGTGACGATCAGGGTCTGGCCGAGTGGATGGGTATGCCAGGCGGTACGCGCGCCGGGCTCGAAGGTAACCGTGGCACCGCCGACGCGAGCCGGTGCCGGACGCTGGAACGGTGCATCGATGCGCACCGTGCCGGTGAAATAGTCGGCCGGGCCGGCGGCCGAGGCGGTGCTGCCGGCACGGGCGATCTGGATGGGCGCCGGGGCGTCAGGCGTGGTGACGGCGGCCATCGACAACAGGGCAGTACTCAACAGGTCCATGGAAGACTCCTCAAGGCGGAAACGGAACTGGCACCATCGGGTGATGGGGCACGGGGATGCCGCTTCACTGTAGCCCTGCAACGGCCGCGAACCATCCCGCACAGGCAGCATGCTGCCATGAGGCTGGTTCATCAATGCAGCAGAAGGAACGCCTTGCCTTCACCAGTGGTGCACGCCCATCATGGCCCGGCATGAACTGCATGCGCGCCGGAACGCCCCGCATGGCCCGTGAGAACTTCAACGACCTGCAGGTGTTCGTTACCGTCGCCCGCGAGCGCAGCTTTACCCGCGCCGCCGCCCAACTGGGCGTTTCGCAATCTGCGTTGAGCCACACGGTGCGTGGGTTGGAAGAGCGCCTCGGCGTGCGCCTGCTGACCCGCACCACGCGCAGTGTCTCGATGACCGAAGCGGGTGAGCGCCTGTACGACACGGTGGCGCCGCGCATGCAGGAGATCGAGGCGGAGCTGGTGGCCATCAGCGATTACCGCGACCACCCTGCCGGCACCATCCGCATCACCACCGCCGAACACGCCGCCAACAGCATCGTCTGGCCGCGGCTGAGCGTGGTGCTGCCGCAGTACCCCGACCTGCGGGTCGAGCTCACCGTCGATTACGGCCTGGCCGACATCGTCGCCCAGCGCTATGACATCGGCATCCGTCTGGGTGGGCGCGTGGCCAAGGACATGATCGCGGTGCCGATCAGCGGCCCGCAGCGCATGGCGATCGTGGCCAGCCCGGCCTACTTCTCCCGTCACGTGGCACCCCGGACGCCAGCCGACCTCGCCGCGCACGACTGTATCGGCCTGCGCCTGCCCACCCACGGGGGGCTGATGGTGTGGGACCTGCAGAAGGACGGCCAGGAGGTCAACGTGCGCGTGGAGGGCCAATGGACCTTCAACGGCAGCAGCGCGATGCTGCGCGCCACGTTGGCGGGCGCGGGGCTGGCCTACCTGCCCGAAGACATGGTGCTGGAGCACGTGCAGGCAGGTCGCCTGCTGCGGGTGATGGAGGACTGGTGCGATGTGTTCGACGGGTATTACGCCTACTACCCGAGCCGGCGGCAATCCTCCAGCGCGATGCGCGTCGTCATCCAGGCGCTGCGCGCAACCTGGTAGAGCCGACCCATGGTCGGCTGCATTTCGTCGGGCAACGCAGCAGTGCGGCAGCCGACCATGGGTCGGCTCTACCCTTGTGTGCGGCAGCGACTCCAGCGCGATGCGCGTGGTCATCCAGCCGCTGCGCGCAACCTCGTAGAGCCGACCCATGGTCGGCTGCATTTCGTCGGGCACCGCGGCACTGCGGCAGCCGACCATGGGTCGGCTCTACCCTTGTGTGCGGCAGCCGACTCCAGCGCGATGCGCGTCGTCATCCAGCCGCTGCGCGCAACCTCGTAGAGCCGACCCATGGTCGGCTACATGTCGTCGGGCACCGCGGCAGTGCGGCAGCCGACCATGGGTCGGCTCTACCCTTTTGTGTGGCAGCCGACTGCAGCGCGATGCGCGTGCTCATCCAGGCTTTGCGCGCAACCTGGTAGAGCCGACCCATGGTCGGCTGCATTTCGTCGGGCACCGCTGCAATGCGGCAGCCGACCATGGGTCGGCTCTACCCTTTGTGCGGCAGCCGACTCCAACGCGATGTGCGTGTTCATCCAGGCGCTGCGCGCAGCCTCGTAGAGCCGACCCATGGTCGGCTGCATTTCGTCGGGCG
>NZ_DAMAGC010000087.1:0-17609 GCF_031995405.1 Stenotrophomonas sp.
CAATGCCGGGAAACCGCCGACAATGCCTTCGGCGACGGCGGCGCCGCGGGTGACGATGCCGTGCCGGTCCAGCAGCCCTTCGGCCAGTGCCACTGCGCGCACGGTGTCGCTGGTGGCATCACGCTGCAGCAGCGACCAGCGACCGGCCAGGGTCGGCGCGGTGAAGGCCGCTGCCGCAGGAAGCAGTCCAGTGGCGGTGATGGCCGGATCGCCCATCGGAATGCCGCGGGCGCGCGTGCTTCGCCGCGAGGTGCGGACTGTCCGCGGCCGTGGCGGGCGGGCGCCGGCCAAGCCCCGCAACGGGGTCCAGATATCGGTGGTGAGGTACCCCATCCAGACCAGCTCCCACAACGCGGTGTTCAGCGCATCGGGCGTCAGCGCGCCAGCGGCACGCGGGTCGGTGTCGCCGGCGGTCAACCTCGCCTGCACGGCGGCGGCGAGCTGGCGCGCGAAGTAGGCCCCGCCCCCGGCAAGCACCTGCAGGATCGTCTTCTGCAACGGCGAGTGTTCGCTGCCCGCAGGCACGGCGGGCAAGGTTTCAAACGCGAATTCCTGCAGGTGCAGCGATACCAGTCCGTCGTCCTCGCCCAACCGGCCGTGGCCGGACCAGAGCACCGTGCCGGTGGCGAGCAGTTCGTCGAGCAGGGCCGGTGTGTAGTCGCGGACGCGCGCGGGCAGGATCTGGCTCTCCCAGACCGAGGCAGGTGCAGGTACGCCGGCCAGCAGTTCGACCACCCGCGCCACGCCGTCGAGGCCTTCCAGCGCGCCGCCGGCAGACGCCGGCGCGACCCGTGCGAGCGGTGCCGCATCGCTGACCAGGCCATGGCGCTCCAACAACAGCAGCGCATACGCCTCGCCTGGCACTGGCCGGGTGGCCGCGCGTGCGGCCTGCAACGAGCGGATGCGCAGCCGGCGCAGCACGTCCTCGCCCACCCACTCGTGGCTGGCCAGCGGCAACAGGTCGGCCGGCGCATCGGCTGCGGCATGCGATCGCCGGGACACACCGAAGGTGCCCTTCAGCACTTTTCCCTGCGCCTCCAATCGGTCCAGCGCCGCATCCGCGATCACCACGCCGAGCCCGAACGCAGCGGCCGCCTCGGCGGTGCTGAAGGGCGCATGGCTGCGCGCAAAGCGGGCAAGCAGCTCGCCCAGCGGGTCCGGCGATGGCTGCAGGAACACGTCCGGCACGGCGCCGGGAAGCCTCACCCCGAGCGCATCGCGCAGGCGCGTGGCATCTTCGATGGCCGCCCAGCATTCAACGCCCGCCAACTGGATGCGGATGGCACGCCGTTCGCGTTCAAGCGCCTGCAGCCAGGCGTCGGCATCGGGGATGTCATCGCTGAGGCGCGCAGCCACTTCGGCAGCCGACAGCGGCCCCAGTTCACGCAGCAGGTCCGCAACACCCTCCTTGCCCTTCGCGCGCCGGCCCGGCGCGCGGCGTTGCAGTTCATCGCCCACCTGTTGCACCACCGTCGCATCCAGCAGCTCGCCAAGATCCACCTGCCCCAGCAGGTCGGCCAGCAGGCCGCTGTCCAGCGACAGTACCGAGGCGCGGCGTTCGGCCAGCGGCACATCGGTGCCGTACATGAACTCGGCGACGTAGCCGAACAGCAGGTTCGCCGCGAACGGCGACGGGACCTCGGTGGTGACCTCGGCCATCTCGATGCTGCCGTCGGCCAGGCGCTGCATCAGCGCGGCCAGCGCATCCAGATCGTAAACGTCCTGCAGGCACTCGCGCGCGGCCTCGATCAGGATCGGGAAATCCGGATAGCGCTGGGCGATGGCCAGCAGCTCGCCGGCGCGCAGGCGCTGCTGCCATAGCGGCGAGCGCCGGCCCGGGGTGCGTCGCGGCAGCAGCAGCGCGCGCGCCGCACACTCGCGGAAACGCGCGGCGAACAACGCCGAGCCGCCAACGGCGCGGGTCACGTCGCTGCGCAATTGCACTGGATCGAACAGGAACAGGTCCGCGCCCGGCAGGCGTCCGCTGGCATCGGGGATGCGCGCGATGATGCCGTCGTCGCTGGCCACCACCGCCGGGTCCACGCCCCAGCGCTCGCGGATGCGCCCGGCCAGCGCCAATGCCCACGGATCGTGCACGCGCCGGCCGTACGGCGAATGCAGCATCACCCGCCAGTCCCCGGATTCATCGCGACACCGTTCCACCACCAACCGGCGGTCGGTGGGTAGCAGGCCCGTCGCAGCGCGCTGTTCGTCGACCAGCCCGAGCATGTTGGCGATCGCATTGCTGGCCAGGCCGCTGGCCTGCAGCCGCGTCAGCAGCGCGGGCGCAATGTCTTTCTCGCCGGCGTTGGCATCCAGTGCCCCCAGGAACGCCCCGACCGCCGCACCCAGTTCGGCCGGCCGGCCCACGCCTTCGCCGCGCCAGAACGGCAGGCGTGCCGAGCGTCCCGGCGCGGGCGTGACCACCACCTGGTCATGGGTGATCTGCTCGATGCGCCATGAGGTCGCGCCGAGCGTGATCACATCGTTGACCCGCGATTCGTGGACCATTTCCTCATCCAGCTCGCCAACGCGACGCGAGCCGGCGCGCTCTTCGCCTTCGGGCAGGATCACGCTGAACATGCCACGGTCGGGGATGGTGCCGCCGCTGGTGACCGCCAGCTGCTTCGCCCCGGGGCGCGCGCTCAGCTCACCGGTCTCGCGGTTCCAGACCAGCCGCGGACGAAACCCGGCAAAGTCGCCGGACGGGTAGCGGCCGGCGAGCATGTCCAGCGTCGCATCGAAGGCGCTGCGCGGCAGCGTGCGGTACGGTGCGGCGCGCCGCACGCTGGCATACCAGGCGTCCACGTCCAGCGTGTCCATGGCAGCGGCGGCGACGGTCTGCTGGGCCAGTACGTCCAGCGGATTGCGCGGCGGATCGACCGCTTCGATGCGGCCGGCCCGCATGCCTTCGATGGCCACGGTGGCGTCGATCAGGTCGCGCCGCGTGCGCGGATACACCAGGCCGGTGGAAACGCCACCCACCTGGTGGCTGGCACGCCCTACGCGCTGCAGGGCGCTGGCCACGGACGGCGGTGCAGCGACCTGGATGACCAGATCGACCAGGCCCATGTCGATGCCCAGCTCCAGGCTGGAGGTGGCCACCACGCAGCGCAGTTCACCGGACTTCAGCGCCTGCTCGATGTCGCGGCGCTGCTCCTTGGACACCGAGCCATGGTGCGAGCGCGCGATCAGCGGATCGGCCCCGGTCGAGCGGCTACTGGTGCCGCCGTTGGACGATGCGTAGTGGGTGGACAGTTGCGCGGTGTCCGCAGCGTGTGGCAGGTCGCGCTGCAAGGCGGGATCGCGCGCCATCCGTTCGGCATGCAGCTCATTGAGCCGCGCCGTGAGCTTCTCGGCCACGCCGCGCGAGTTGGCGAACACGATGGTGGAGCGCCGCTGCAGGACCTGGTCGAGGATGCTGGCTTCCACATGCGGCCAGATCGAACCCACCCGGCCGGACGGTTCGTCGCCGGCACGTGCGGGAATGTCGGCCATGTCTTCGACCGGCACCACGATGCGCACGTCCAGCTGGCGGGTCGAGGGCGGGTTGACCACAGTGACGGGGCGATCACCGCCGAGGAAGTCGGCGACCTGCTCCACCGGCCGCACGGTGGCCGACAGCCCGATGCGCTGCGCCGGCTCCGGCAGCAGCGCATCCAGGCGTTCCAGGCTCAGGGCCAGGTGGGTGCCGCGCTTGGTGCCGGCCACCGCGTGGATTTCATCGATGATCACCGTATGCACGGTGCGCAGCGTTTCCCGTGCCCTGGAGGTCAGCATCAGGAACAGCGATTCCGGCGTGGTGATCAGGATGTCCGGAGGACGGCGCACGAGCCTGGCGCGTTCGGCGGCCGGAGTGTCCCCGCTGCGTATGCCGACCGAGAGGGTCAGCGCCGGATCGCCATGGCGCTCGCGTTCGGCATTGACACCCTGCAGCGGAATCTGCAGGTTGCGCTGCACGTCGGCGCCCAGTGCCTTGATCGGCGAGATATACACCACGCGCGTTCCCGCGGGCGCGTCGTCTTGGGTCGGTTGGCGCTCAGCGAACAGCTGGTCGATGGCGTGCAGGAAGGCGGCCAGTGTCTTGCCCGAGCCGGTCGGCGCGATCACCAGTGTATGCGCGCCCCCACCGATCGCCGCCCAGGCATGCGTCTGCACCGGCGTGGGTGCATCGAACGCGGCGGCGAACCAGGCGCGGGTGGCTAGCGCGAACGCGTCCAGTGAGCGCGCTGCAGGTGGCGTAGAGCTGGGGGACATGCTGCCTACTGTAACCACCCGCGCATGCACGGCGCCGCATCGGCGAAACCACGCGGCATCAGGCTCATGGCCGCCCGCACCGCAGCACCCGCCGGGTCATGGCGCCTTGACCACCACCCAGGTCGGTGCGTGGTCGCTGGCCTTGTCCTGCAGCCGCACCCAGCGGTCCACCCCCGCATCCTGCAAATGGGCGGCAAGGGTATCGTTGAGCAGCAGATGGTCGATGCGCAGGCCGCGGTCGCGCTCGGCATGCTGGCGAAAGTAATCCCAGAACGTGTAGATGCGCGTGTCGGGGTGACAGTGGCGCAGCGCATCGGTCCAGCCCTGGGCGAGCAGCCGTTCGAAGGCGGCACGGGATTCCGGCTGGATCAACGCATCCTTTCGCCAGGATTTGGGATCGTACACATCGTCATCGGTGGGGATGACGTTGAAGTCGCCCAGGATCGCCACCGGGTGCGGCAGTGCGGCCAGGGTGCTGGCATGTTTGATCAGGCGCTCCATCCAGCGCAGCTTGTAGTCGAATTTCGGCCCGGGCTGCGGGTTGCCGTTGGGCAGGTAGATGCCGGCCACCACGATGCCGTGCACGGCGGCCTCGATGTAGCGGCTCTGGGTGTCGGCCGGTTCGCCCGGCAGGCGACGCCGGCTTTCCACCGGGGTGACGCCTCGGCCCAACAGTGCGACCCCGTTCCAGCGGCTTTCGCCCTGCCAGATCGCGCCATAGCCGGCCGCCTCGAGTTCGGCAGCGGGAAACGCACTGTCCACCGCCTTGAGTTCCTGCAGCGCAACCACGTCCGGCGCCTCGCGGTCCAGCCATGCCAGCAACTGCGGCAACCGGTTGCCGATGCCATTGACGTTGTAGGTGGCCAGTTTGAGTGTCTTTCTGCGCGGCATCACGGGCTCCTGTCGGCCATGCCGTGATTAGACGCCCGGCCACGTCAGCAGCGCGTCACACTGACCGGCGGCTCACAATGGCCGCCGTACCCTTTGGCCATGCGCCGCTTCGCCCAAGCCATTGCCGATGCCGATTCCCTGCCCCGCGGCGTCCCGGTCTCGCTGGCCACGGCGCTGGCCGATGCATCGGACCGCTACAACATCGGCAAGAACGGCGTGGCTACGGTCATCGCGCGTGATGGCGATGGCAGCATCGTGCCCGCCGACATGCGCTGGGGACTGATTCCGCGCTGGTCCAAGGAACCGGCCACGTCCTACACCACCGTGACCGCGCGGCTGGACCGCGCCGCCAGGAGCCGCATCTTCGCCCAGGCCTGGCAGCAGCGTCCGTGCGTGATCGCCATGACCGGCTATTACAAGTGGGATCGCCAGCGCAGACCACCGTGGCCGATGTTCGTGCAGCGCACGGACGGACTGGCACTGCTGGCCGCGGGACTGTGGGAGCACTGGGAAAACGCTGAGGGCGACCCGATCGACAGCTTCACCGTGCTGACCGCGCCCAATGCCGCCATCCCCGCCCCGCTGACGCCGGACGGCCCGGTATTCATGACCGGCAGCGTGGCCATGGACTGGCTGGCCGGCGCCCTGCCCACGGCGGCGGCGCTGCGTGCCCGCTCCAGCACGCCGCCGCTGGAGGCCTATCCGGTCAGCCGCGCATTCCGCGATCCCGGCCGCGACGACTACACGCTGCTGGAACCGGTGGACCCCGACGCGGATGCGCCCGACAAGGGCCCCGGCCCGTGGGATGGCGATGCACTGGATGAGGACGATGGCGAGGAATGACCACGCCGATGTCAACGAAACCGTCATGTCAGTTGGCACCACGTTGACACGCAAAGGAACACGATCAACTGCCCAACCGATCCAAATGTCATGAACGGCAGTCCGAAATCTCCCGCATCCCGCGGCCTCATCCTGGTAGTGGAAGATGAGGCCCAGCTGTCCAAGCTGTTCGTCGAAGTGCTCACCGAAGCCGGCTATGAAGTGGTGCCGGCCGACTCGGTGACCGATGCCCTCAGCACGTTGTCCTACCAGCATTTCGATGCCGCGGTGCTGGATATCGAGTTGCGCGATGGTCCTGTGTTCCCGGTCGCCGATAAACTCGCCGCGCTCGGCACGCCCTTCCTGTTCGCCTCGGCGGTGTATTTCCAGATGGTGCCCAAGCAGCACCAGGGCACGCCCTTCGTCGGCAAGCCGTTCAACATCGAGGAACTGGTGTCGCGGGTGGAAGACGCCGTGCAGCGCGGGCGCAGTGGCCCCCCGTTCGGCAAGGCGGCAGAGTAAACCCGGGAAAAACGCCCGCTTTACAGCGCGGCCCTGTCCTCAGCGGCCCAGCCGGTTGATGTCCGCGCACTCCACCACGGCCGGCGGATGCGGCATCCCGGCCAGTGCGATCATTGCGCGCCCGAGGGTTTCGTTGCTGGTCATCAGCGACGGCGTGACCTGCGTGGCCAGCTTCATCAGCGGCCCACCGAAGCGATACAGCGGCTTGAGCAATCCGTGGCGCGTGCCGGTACCGGCCACGGGGCGCACACCGCCCGGCCGCAGCATCACCGTACGGATCGGCAGGCTGGCCAATGCACGCTCGGTTTCACCCTTGATCCGCAGCGGCATGAAGGCACTGTCCGGATCGGCGTGGGCGCCGGAAACATACAGGAAACACCCTTGCGGATTGGCCGACGCCCATGCCCTGGCGACGGCCAGGGTTGCCTCCAGCGTCACCGCCCGGTACTCCGGCTCCGGCGTGCCGATCGGTGGCGCACCGGCACAGTAGAAGCAGGCGTCGAAGCCGGCGAGCTGATCGCCGATGGCGTCGGCGTGGAGGAAGTCGGGCAGGACGATCGCGGGCACGCCCTCGGCCACCGTGCCGCTGCGGCGGACCAACGTCGTCACGCGCCCGACGTCCGGCGAGGCCAGGCAGGCGCGCAGCACGCCCTGCCCGACCAGCCCGCTGGCACCGGTCATCAAAACATCAAGGGAGGTGGCGGGCATGGGGAGATCCTTGGCAGGGCCGAACGCTAGAGTTTCACGAAACGCTGCATGCTGCGCGCCAACCAGCCGCTGAAACGCAGCGGCGCATCCAGCGCCGATACGCAGATGCACGGCGCACCCGGCGCTGTCACCGGCTGATGCTCGACGTCTTCATCCAGGTCGGCCATGTCGCCTGGGCCAAAGATGCCAAGTGCGTCGTTGTAGGCACCGCGCAGGATCTGGGTCAGCTCGCTCTGGCCGTGGCTGTGCATCGGCAGGCACTTGCCCGGGGCGATGCGCAGCATGATCAACGACGGCATGTCGGCGGCGCGGATGCAGTGCACGCCGGGGGCGATCCAGCGCCAGCGCACATCGCGCAGCGAGGGGCCGAAGTACGGGTGCAGCGACACCGGGAGCGCATCGGGATGCGCCTGCACCGGGAGACGCGGCGGTGCCGGCGCGGCCGGCGGACGCAGTTCGCGCACGGGTTCGCTCGCCGCATGCTCGCCGTCCAGCTGCGCCAGCATCGCTTCGCGCAACGCGGCCTGGCGCGCGCTGGGCGATGCCGGCTGGGTCTGGTCCAGCAAGGCCGCGCCGATGGCCTCGGCGTCGCGCAACAGTTGCCGGCAATGCGCGCAGCTTTCCAGGTGCGCGCTGGCCACCACGCTCAGCGCCGTCGGCAGGGCGCCGGCCGCGTAGCTCATCAATGTCGATTCATGCAGGTGGTGACGGGGATTCATGGCGCACTCCCGACGCTGGACTGCAACTGCAGGAACGCCCGACGCAGGTGGGATTTGACCGTGCCCAGCGGCATGCCCAGCGCCTGGGCGATCTCGCTGTGGCTTTTGGCTTCGAAATGCGACATCCGCACCAGCCGCGCCTGGATCGCCGGCAGCTCGTTGATGCGCTGGCGCAGGCGCGCGTGGTCGGCGAACTGCTCGGCCGACGTGCGCTCGGGCGGATCATCCAGGGCGGCATTTTCCACCGCCTCCTGGGCTTGCAGCCAGCCCCGCTCGCTGCGGAAGCGGTCGATATGCAGGTTGCGGGCGATGCGGTACAGCCAGGTGCTGAGCGCGCTGCGCGAGGCGTCGAAGTCGGCCGCGTTCAGCCAGAGCCGTAGCAGGCTTTCCTGCGCCAGTTCCTCGGCCGTGCCGTCCGGGGCGCCACGGCCACGCAGATAGATGCACAGACGCGGCATGAAATGGTCGTAGATGCGGATGAAGCAGTCGCGGTCACGCAGCCGCGCCACACCCTCCATATCCTGGGTCCAGTCGGGAAGCACGCCGGTGGGCTGGGCGGAAACGGACACGATACGGGCGGCGTCGAAGGAAAAGGGCGGCGGGTCGGGGTGACGATACATCTGCGGTGGATGACGCCGTGTGTAGGGAGGCATCGGGTGTACGGGCCAGCGGGCCGATTGGATGCAACGGCGACCTTTCCCGCCCTGCACGCCGCCGGTACGGCCGCTTGGGGATCATGTGCCTTCCCCCTGCCAACCCCTCCCCGCCATGGCCAAGCCGTCCGGCTCCCGTCTTGTCATCTATGCCGCGCTTGCCGGCAACCTGTGCATCGCCATCGCCAAGTTCGTCGCCGCCGGGCTGTCGGGCAGCTCGGCGATGCTCAGCGAGGGCGTCCACTCGCTGGTGGATACCATCAACGAACTGCTGCTGTTGTACGGCCTGCGCCGCTCCGAGCGGAAGCCCGATACCGTGCATCCGTTCGGCTACGGGCGCGAGTTGTACTTCTGGAGCTTCATCGTGGCCCTGCTGGTGTTCGCCGCGGGCGCGGGCGTATCGGCGTACGAGGGCATCCAGCACATCCGCAACCCCGAGCCGGCCACCAACCACCTGATCAGCTACACGGTGCTGGGTATCTCCATTGCATTCGAAGGCACCTCCTGGTGGATCGCGCTGCGCGAGTTCCGCGCCACCAAGGGCACGCTGGGCTACTTCGAAGCCTTCCGCCGCAGCAAGGACCCGACCACCTTCACCGTGCTGCTGGAAGACAGCGCTGCCCTGCTCGGCCTGGGGTTTGCCCTGATCGGCCTGGTCGCCGCGCAGCTGCTGGACCTGCCGATCCTCGACGGCGTGGCCTCGCTGTGCATCGCCGGGGTACTGGCGGTGACCGCCTTCCTGCTCGCGCGCGAAACCAAGGGCCTGCTGGTCGGCGAACCGGCGCACCCCAGCGTGGCCAAGCGGATCCTGGCGGTGGCCAACACCGACCCGGACCTGCGCAGCGCCAACGGCGTCACCACCATGCAGATGGGGCCGGACCAGGTCGTGGCGATGCTCAGCGCCGAATTCGAGGACGACCGCACCACCCCGCAGATCGAGGCGTGCATCACCCGCATCGAGAAGGCGGTGAAGCAGGAGTACCCGGAGCTGGTGGCGCTGTTCATCAAGCCGCAGACGCCGGAAGTCTTCCGGGCGCGGCGGGCGGAGCTGGGCGATCCCAAGCCGAGCGCCTGACCTGTGGCGGCCCGCCCCCTGCAGCGCAGGGTCGGCCGGGCCGCGCGGGGCCGCTCAGGCCGGCGCGAACATCTGGCGCACGCTGCGCAGCAGTTCGATCACGCTGAAGGGCTTGGGCAGCAGCGACATGCCGGTGCCCAGGAACTCGTTGCGCACCACCGCGTTCTCGGTATAGCCGGTCACGAAAAGCACCGGCAGATGCGGCCGCAGGAGGCGCGCGGCATCGGCCAGCTCGCGCCCGTTCATGCCCGGCAGGCCCACGTCGGAAAGCAGCAGATCCACCTCGCGGGTCGAATGCAGCTCCAGCAGCGCCTGCTGCGCGTTGATCGCCTCGACCACCTGGTAGCCGGCTTCCACCAGCATCTCGCGCACCATCATCCGCACCGAATCGGTATCGTCCACCAGCAGGATGCGCTCGGCGCTGCCGCGCGGCATCTGGCTGGGAACAGGCATCTGTTCGTCGATACCGACCAGTTCGCCTTCCGGCAACAGCAGCTCGATCTCGGTCCCCTCGCCGCGCTCGCTGGCGATGCGCGCACTGCCGCCGGACTGGCGGGCAAAGCCGTAGGTCATCGACAGGCCCAGCCCGGTGCCCTCGCCCTGCGGCTTGGTGGTGAAGAACGGTTCGAACACCTTGGTCAGCAGTTCCATCGGAATGCCGACACCGTTGTCCACGACCTTGACGCTGATGTAATGGCCGGGCGCGAGTTCATGATCCCGCTCGATATGCGTGCGGCCCGCGCGGATCCGGATCAGCCCCTGCCCGGCCAGCGCGTCGCGCGCGTTGATGACCAGGTTGAGGATCACGTTCTCGAACTGGTTCGGATCGGCCACGGCCACCATCGGCTGCGGTCCCAGTTCCAGTTCCAGCTCGATGTTCTCGCCGATCGAGCGCAGCAACATGTCTTCCAGCGAACGGATCCGGGCGACCACGTCGAAGGTCTGCGGGTCCAGCGGCTGCTTGCGGGCGAAGGCCAGCATCCGCTGGGTCAGCGCCGCCGCACGATGGGCCGAACCGGTGGCGATCTCGACATAGCGCGAGGCCTTGTCCCATTTGCCGCTGGAAACCGCCATCTCGATCATGTCCAGGCCGGAGATGATCGTGGTCAGCAGGTTGTTGAAATCGTGCGCGATGCCGCCGGTGAGCTGGCCGAGCGAGTCCATCTTCTGCGCCTGCAGCAGCTCGACCTCGGTGCGCTGGCGCTCGGCGATCTGGAAGGCCAGCTCCGACGTCGCGGTCTCCAGCTCCTGGCGCTGCTCGGACTCGCGCGCATGGTGTTCGGTGGTGTCTTCGATCAGCACCAGGCCCTGGCCGGGTGCGTGGTACGGCGTCACGCGCCATTCGGTGATGCGGGTATCGGCGCCTGCGCGCAGGGTGAACGTGCCCTGCCAGCGCTCGCCTTCGGCCAGCGCGACCTGCAGCGCCGCCAGGGGCGCGACTTGTTCGGCCAGCAACGATTCCAGCGCGCCCGGCCGGGTGGCATCCATGCCGAGCAGGCGCACGAAGGCGTCGTTCGCATCGTGGGACCGCAGCGAGGCATCCAGCACCGCGATCGGTGCGTTGATCTGGCGGAAGATCTCGCCGAACCGTGCCTCGGCCTCGCGCAGCGCTTCTTCGGAACGACGCGCGCGCAGCAGCGTGCGCAGCGTGGCCAGCAGCACGTCCGGATCGACCGGATGGATCAGGTAGGCGTCGGCCCCGGCGTTCAGGCCGGTGATCAGGTCACCGGTGGCGATGGACGCGGCCGAGACGTGCACCACCGGCAGCAGCCGCATGCGCGCGTCCTCGCGCAGCTGCCGCACCACGTCGAAGCCACTCATGTCCGGCAGGTTCACGTCCAGCACCAGCGCGCCGAAGTCCTGCGCGGCCAGCCTGGCCAGTCCCTCGCCACCGGTACCGGCTTCCTCCACGCGGAACCCGTGATGTTCCAGCACACGGCGCACCGCGTAGCGGGTGGCGACGTTGTCGTCGACGACGAGGATGCGGTCAGAGTGCGGCATCGGTGGCCTCCGTGGCGAGCGTGAGCGGCAGGATCACATAGAAGTCCGAGCCCTCGCCTACCGCACTGTCCACCCCCACGTGGCCGCCCAGCAGCCCGGCAAAGCGCTTGCACAGCGACAGGCCCAGCCCGGTGCCACGCAGGCGCTTCTGCAATGGAGTATCCACCTGCACGAAATCCTCGAACAGCGTGGACTGGAGCTCCGGGGGAATGCCGATGCCGGTATCGCGCACGCTGAAGCGCACCGAGTGCTCGCCTTCCAGGCGCGCCGAAACGACCACCTGGCCATTCGGGGTGAACTTCATGGCGTTGGAAATGTAGTTGCGCAGGATCTGCGCCAGCTTCTTGTCATCGGTGTACAGCATCGGCAATGCGGGCGGATCATCGAACACCAGGTCCACCTGGTTGCCCTCCACCAGCGGACGGAACATGCCGCGCAGCGCCGAGAAGAGATCCATCAGATCGAACCATGCCGGCGAGATCGTGATGCGGCCCGCCTCGATTTTGGCCAGGTCCAGCAGGTCATCCACCATCTCGCGCAGTTCGCTGGTGGACGCGCTGATGAAGCGCACCTGGCGACGCTGCTCGTCGGTGAGCGGGCCGTCCATGCCATCCTCCAGCAGCCGGGTCATGCTCAGGATCGAACCCAGCGGTGTGCGGAACTCATGGCTCATGTAGGAGAGGAAGCGGCTCTTCAGCTCGGAGACCTCGCGCAGCTGTTCGGCCTGCTGGTCCAGTTCGGCATACAGCGCCAGCACGCCCTGGTTGGTCTCCTCCAGCTCGGCGCGCAGCGCATCGGCCTCCCGACGCAACGTCTGCAGCTCATGCGAGTCAGGGGCGGTAGTCAATGCAGGTCTCCAAGACGCAGGGCCACGATGCCGACGTCGTCGCGGCCGCGGTCGAAATCGCGCTGCAATACCGCCACGATCACGCTGGGATGGCGGTGGAACAGGCCGGGGTAGTCACGCAGGCTCCAACGCGCCTGCAGTCCATCGCTGTGCATGACCAGAAGCGTGCCTGCCGGTGCGTGAAAATGAAATGGTTGGGCTTTACGGAACTGCACGCCGACGATCCCGGGGTGCGAGGCCATGCCACGCGAGGCGGTCGGTTCGCACAGCGTGGCGGAGATATTGCCGATGCCCGCGAACTGGATGCTGCCGGCCTGCGTGTCGATGCTGGCCACTGCCGCCGCGCCACCGCGGGTGCCGGACATCCCGGCATGCAACGCGCCGACCAGGCCAGGCGCATCGAAACCGCTGGCCTGCGCAACGGCAGCAACCCCGGCCTGCGCGGCATCCGCCGCCTGCAGCCCGTGGCCGAGGCCGTCGATCAGCGTGACCGCGACCGACGGGCCGTGTGCGCGCAGATGCCACCCATCGCCACAGGCCACTTCGTGACGCATGGCGATGCGCAGCGCGCCGTACGGAAGATCAAGGGCGGCGGTCGCGCGGCCCGGATGGACCCGCGCCACGATCACCGCACCCCGGGCATCCGACCACGTATCGAGCAGGGTCGCCTGGCGGGCGATCGCGCCCAGGCCGATGCCCTGGGTGCCACCGGTCGAATACCCGTCCGGCAGGCATTCGGCCAGTGAAAACCCCGGGCCCGCGTCGATCGCGCACAGCTCGATGCCAAGGCCGCTGCGCCCACAGACCAGCGACAGCAGCATCCGACCGCCGCGCCCGTGCTTGATCACGTTGGTGGCCAGTTCGGTGGCCACCAGGGCGACACGGCCGGCATCGGTCTCGTTGAAACCGGCCTGCTCGGCAAGCGCCAGCGCTTCGCGCCGGGCCTGTCCCACCTGCGAGGTTTCTTCGACCACCACCACCCGCGTCACCTGGCCGGCAAAGTTCAGGTCCATTTGGTGATCGTGATGCGCGTGCCCTCGCCGGGCGCACTCTCCAGCTCGAACTCGTCCACCAGCCGCCGCGAACCGGACAGGCCCAGGCCCATGCCCGACCCGGACGACCAGCCATCGGTCAGCGCCTGCGCCAGGTCGGGAATGCCCGGGCCCTGGTCGGCGAAGACCAGGCGCACGCCCTTGCGCAGCCCGCTTTCAAGGATTTCCCAGTCCATCGTGCCGCCGCCGCCGTAGATCACGGCGTTACGCGCCAGTTCGCTGGCCGCGGTCACCAGCTTGGTCTGGTCGATCAGCCGCAGCTTGCAGGCCACGGCCACCTGGCGCGCGGCCTGGCGCGCCAGCACCACGTCCTGTTCAACGCGGATCGGCAGCGTCCCACTGGACGCGGTCATGGCGCGTCGTCATCGGTGCGCTGCAGCAGTTTCATCCCGCGCTCGACGTTGAGCGCGGTCCTCACCCCGCTAAGGGTCAGGCCCAGCTCCACCAGCGTGATCGCCACGGCCGGCTGCATGCCGACCACGACGGTGGTGGCATCCATGATCCGCGCGATCGAGGAGATGGTGGAGATCATGCGTCCGATGAACGAATCGACGATATCCAGCGCGGAAATGTCGATGAGCACGCCACGCGCCGAAGTGCGGCGGATCTTTTCGCTGAGGTCGTCCTGCAGGGTCAGCGCGAGCTGATCATGCATGTCCACCTGGATGGTCACCAGCAGCAGATCGCCCATCTGCAGGATCGGGATACGTTCCATCTCAGCGCTCGGTCCGTACCACCGTCTGCCCGGTGCGCTTGAGCGCCAGGGCCAATGCGTCGGCCAGGTTGGCCTTGGTGACGATGCCCTGCAGGTCCAGCCCCAGGTGCACGATGGTCTGGGCGATCTGCGGACGCACGCCGCTGATGATCGCATCGGCGCCCATGAGGCGGATCGCGGTAACGGTCTTGAGCAGGTGCTGGGCCACCAGCGTGTCCACGGTGGGCACGCCGGTGATGTCGATGATGGCGATCTCCGAGCCGGTATCGACGATGCGCTGCAACAGCGATTCCATCACCACCTGGGTGCGCTGCGAATCCAGCGTGCCGATCATCGGCAGCGCGAGCACGCCCTCCCACAGCTTCACCACCGGCGTGGACAGCTCGAGCATTTCTTCCTGCTGGCGCTGGATCACGTCTTCGCGGGTCTTCTGGAACGCCTGCACGCTGTGCAGGCCGAGCAGGTCGAGCAGTTCGGAGATCGCCCACAGCTGGTCGCCCAGCTGCGCGGCATCATTGGCGTAATTCTGCTGGATCAGCTCGAACAGCGGGCGCTTGAGCGAGAACAGGAAACTGGCGGTCTCCGACGAGCTGAAGCCCTTCAGCACGCGGTCGCGCGAGAGTTCCTCCAGGAAACGGCGCGTGTCCTGCCATTCGCGGCCGCCCAGGGTGCCGACGTTGGCGGCCGATATCGCGTCCAGAAACAGGCGCCAGAACTCGCGCGCCTGTGCATCCAGCTCCCGCTGGGACATCCGCGTGTCCTGCGCCTGGCTTGCGGAGGCCAGGTTTTCAATCCATTTGGCCAACAGCTGTTCCTGCTGGCTGCGAATGAGTTCAATCGTGCGGTGCTGTAAAGCCGCCATGGGGCATTCCTGGAAAGGGGATCGAAAAAGTGACGCACTTCACATGAATGCGCGCCAGCACGCGAGCTTAAATCAATTCAGGTTCATGAGGCGATACGTTGCCGCGCGTTCCGTGAAAGATCCGTGCAGATCCCTGACTCGTTCAGAAAATTACCCGTTTCTCAGTCCAGCAGCCCCATCAGCGAATGGTGTACCGCCACCCCCGCCAGCGCGCCCTCGCCCACCGCCAGGGCGATGTTGCCGGCCATCCTCGCCGCGTCACCGCAGGCGAACACGCCCGGCACCGTGGTCTGCTTGGCCGAATCGGCAGTGATGCAGCCGCCGTCCTTGAGCTCGCAGCCGAGCTGCTCGGCCAGGTCGCAGGACAGCGTGGAGTGCGGCGATACAAACAGGGCGTCCATCGGCAGGCGGCGCCCGTCGTCGAGGACAACCGTGGCCGTATCGTCCACGCATCGCACCGGCGTGGATTCGATCACCACCCCGCAGTCGTCCAGCCGTCGGCGCTGATCGGCATCGATGCGCGTGTCGGCCTCGCTGCAGAACAGGGTCACCTGCCCCCAGTCGCACAGCAGCAGCGCCTGCCCGGCGCCGCCATCGTCGCCACAACCGATCACCCCGATCCGGCCTTCGTAGAGCTCATAGCCGTGGCAGTACGGGCAGTGCAGCACGCTGCGTCCCCAGCGCTCGGCCACCCCGTCGATATCCGGCAGCGCATCGGTCACCCCATAGGCGAGGATCAGCCGGTCGGCGCCGAACGCCTGTCCATCCCCACAGGTGACCTTGAACCGGCCTTCGGGTTCGGCCGACGCGGCCACCGCCGTGGCGGTCAGCCACGTCAACGTCGGGTAGGCCAGCAGTTCCTGCCGCGCCTGCATCGCGATCTCGGCAGGCGCAACCCCTTCACGGCCCAGGAAACCATGCGCCACCTGTGCATTGCGATTGCGCGGCGCGCCGCCATCGATCACCAGCACGTTGCGGCGCGCCCGCACCAGCTGCAGCGCGGCGGACATGCCGGCATAGCTGCCGCCTACCACCACCACATCGTAGGCCCCGGTCTGCGCCGGGGTCATGGCCATCACGGCGCCCTCTCGGGAGCACGCACGTGGCGGCTGGTCAGCAGCGCCATGCTTCGCTCGGGCAGCGTGAGCCCGCCCTGTGCGTCGAGTGCGGGGACGGCGCCGTCGGTGCTGGCCAGCAGCACCCGCCAGTGCCGCCCGGGCAGCACCGGCACATCGAAGCGCACCTCACTGTGGCCGGCATTGAACAGCAGCAGCAAGGTCTCATGCTCGGCACTGGGCTCGGTGCTCTGCATCTCGGTCCCGCCCATCTTGAGCATCAGCACGCGCGCCTCGGGATCGTTCCAGTCCGCTTCATGCATCACCCCACCATCGGCGCGCAGCCATTCGATCGTGGTGTCGGCCACGTCATCACGCGCTTCCAGGAAACGCCCGCGGCGCAGCTGCGGGTAGCGGCGGCGCAACTTCAGCGCCTTGCGCACGAACGCGGTCTGGCGCACGCCGGCCGGCGAGTCGGCCTGCGCCCAGTCCAGCCAGGTCAGCGGATTGTCCTGGCAGTAGGCGTTGTTGTTGCCCTGCTGGGTGCGGCCGAACTCGTCGCCGGCCAGCAGCATCGGCGTGCCCTGCGAGAACAGCAGGCTCGCCAGCAGGTTGCGCATCTGCCGCGCACGCAGGGCCAGCAGGTCGGGGTCCTCGGTGGGGCCTTCGGCGCCGTGGTTCCAGGAGATGTTGTGGTCGCTGCCGTCGCGACCGTCTTCACCATTGGCCTCGTTGTGCTTGTCGTTGTAGCTGACCAGGTCGTTGAGGGTGAAACCATCGTGGGCAGTGACGAAATTGATCGACGCTGCCGGGCGACGACCTTTGTGGTTGAACAGGTCGGCCGAGCCCATGATGCGCGTGGCGAACTCGGCCAGCTGGCCGCCATCGCCGCGCCACAGCGCCCGCACATTGTCACGGAACTTGTCGTTCCACTCGGCCCAGCCCGGCGCAAACTGGCCGAGTTGATAGCCGCCCGGGCCGATGTCCCAGGGTTCGGCGATCAACTTCACCTGGCTCAGCACCGGGTCCTGGCGCACCGCATCGAGGAAGCTGCCCGACGGATCGAAGCCGGAACGCTCGCGGCCCAGGATGGTGGCCAGGTCGAAGCGGAACCCGTCCACGTGCATGTCCTGCACCCAGTAGCGCAACGAGTCCATCACCATCCGCAGCGCGCCGGCATTGGTCAGGTCGAAGGTGTTGCCGGTCCCGGTGTCGTTGATGTAGTAGCGCGGATTGTCGGCGAGCCGGTAGTAGCTGGCGTTGTCGATACCCTTGAAGGACAGCGTCGGGCCCAGTTCATTGCCTTCGGCGGTGTGGTTGTAGACCACGTCCAGGATCACCTCCAGTCCGGCCGCATGCACGCAGGCCACCATCTGCTTGAACTCGGCGATGGCATTGGTGGACAGCAACCGGGGGTCCGGCGCGAAGAA
>NZ_DAMAGC010000088.1:0-986 GCF_031995405.1 Stenotrophomonas sp.
GCCGCGCGCCGACTCGGCCACCTCCGGGTGAAGCATCGTCAGGCCACGCACGTGCGCTTCGTAAATCACCGTGTCTTCCCACGCCACGCCCGGCGGGCGATCGCGCCCCCAGGTGAAGGCATCATCGACGACCGCGCACTTGGGCATGAACGGGGCGCTGTCGCGCTTGTCGAAGCTCAGGTCCTTGTCGCGGTGCCCGACGGTATAGCCGAACAACGCCGGCGCCCATTTGAGCTGCCCCACGATCTGCCGGGCATACGGGTCCAGCAGCAGCTTGTTGGCGTTGAAACGGTGGCCCTCCTCGGGCGCGTACGGGCCGTGCACGCGATAGCCATAGCGCTGGCCCGGGCGGGCGTCAGGCAGGTAGCCATGCCATATTTCATCGGTGTACTCGGGCAGGACGATCCGCTCCACCTCGCGCCCGCGATCGTTGAACAGGCACAGCTCCACCTTGGTGGCATGCCGGCTGTAGAGCGAGAAATTGACCCCCAGCCCATCCCAGGTGGCCCCCAACGGGAACGGGCGGCCCGCGCGCAGGCGCGAGGTCTGTACCGACGGCTGACCGTTCATTGGCCGCCCTCCCCGCCCGTGGCGGCCTGCAGTTCGGCCTCCAGCAGGCGCTCGGCCATCAGCCAATGGCGCATGCCCTGATCATCCGGGCGGCCCTCGGCCTCCCAGATCTGGCGCGCCAGTTCTTCAATGCGTTCGCGGCGTTCTTGCTCTTCCATGGGTCCCGGCTTCATTGGTGGATCAACACGGTCACGGGGCTGTCCGCAGACAGCGCCCGCAGGGAAATTCCAACGGTCTGAATATCTACAGCCAGCCCGGTGAGTACGTTGCGATAGTGGCCAGGCGGGACGTTGACGCGTGCCCCACCCCAGAAGCGACCCGGCAGCGCGGCGCTCGCCTGCGCGGCCGGGCCGGCGGTGGTATCGATCGCCACCACCAGCACCAGCCGCTGCTGCGCGTGCTGCCGGCTCAGCGCC
>NZ_DAMAGC010000088.1:996-15012 GCF_031995405.1 Stenotrophomonas sp.
GCACGCGATCGGGCGCGGTCGTCTCCAGTGGCTGGTAATCGCCGTGCGCGAACAACGCCGGCATCGCGCGCCGCAGCTGCAGCAGCTCGCGCAGCAATCGCGCCTTGACCGCGCCGTCATGCCACCCCGCCAGCAGCTGCGCCCAGGGTCGGGTGTCGTCCAGCATGCGATGGCGCGCCGGATAATCCACCGGGCGGCGGTTGTCGGGGTCCACCAGGGACAGGTCCCAGGCTTCAGTGCCCTGGTACAGATCGGGTACCCCGGGAAGGCTCAGGCGCAGCGCGGTCTGTGCCAGGCTCAGGCGCGCACCGGCTGGCGCCAGCCGCAGCACGGCGGCGCACAGCGCGTGCCGCAGCGGCTGCGCGAGAGATCCGGACAGCACCTCGTCGACAAACCGGTCTGCGCGCTGCTCGTAAGCAGCGTCGGGGGTGCGCCAACTGCTGCGCACGCCCGCTTCGCGCAGCGCCTTGCGCTGCCATTGGCGGACACGCGCGCTGAAGTCCTCCGGCACCTGCTCGACCCGCGCCGGCCATGCCGACACCAGCGTCTGCCACAGCATCTGGCGATCGGCCGGGTGCAGCGCGGCCCCGCCGAGCGGCGCGGCGAGGCGATCGAAACGCCGTGCGGCCGTCCGCCACCAGGTGGGCCAGTGCGACAGCACCGCCAGCCGCATCCGCGCATCTTCACCGCGCTTGTGGTCATGGGTGGCCGTGGCCAGCAGGGCACGCGGATGGACCTTGCCACGCTCGGCTGCCAGCGCGTGGAAGCGTGCCGGCGACAACCCCGGCACCGCCGGCTGCGTGCCAACCTCGTTGCGCGACAGCTGTGCGGCGTAGCGGTAGAAACTGCAGTCCTCCACCGCCTTGGCGTTGAGCGGCGCGCTCAGCAGCTGGAACTGCTGGCGCAGCCGCAGGCACAACGACGCCCGTTGGGGCGAGGCAGCTGGCGCAGGCGGGTCAAGCATCCAGCGCAGGATGTGCGCGATCGCCAGCGTCACGGCCGGGTCGGCGTCCCTGCAGGCGGCCTGCGCCGCCCGCTGCCAACAGGCCCGGTCCGAGGCTGCGGCAGCGTGCCCGGTCAGATAGCTGCGGTACACCGGGAACTGCGCCAGCAACCGGGCAACCGCCGCGGTCAGCACGGGCTTGCCAATATCCGCAGCCTGCCCGCCCGCCTCGTCTGCCACCTCGGACAGCAACGCGGCCAGCGCGTCGAACTCGGCGCGCAAGCCATTTTCCATCACCTCGTGGCGCGCCTGCAGTTCGACCTGCTCCACATCGCGCGGGTCGCCGGTCGCCTGCCGCCACTGCTGCGCCAGCGCCGCGCCACCGGCCCTGTCATGCATCACCCCGCCCACCTGGTCCATGACGTCATACCCGGTGCTGCCATCGCAGGGCCAGTCGTCCGGCAAACGCTCCTCGGGGCCGAGGATTTTTTCCACCCACAGCCCCAGCGTGCCCGCTGTCAGGTTGCGCGCCGCCCCGGCATCATCCAGCGCGTCACGCAGGCGTCGCAGGTAGGCGGCAGGATCGCGCAGGCCATCCACATGGTCGACGCGCACCCCGTCGATCACCCCTTCGGCGGCCAGCCGCAAGGGCAGCGCGTGGACGGCGTCAAAGACCTCCCTGCGCTCCATCTGCAACGCTGCCAGCGCGGTGACGGTGAAGAACCGGCGGTAGTTGACCAGCCCGTCGCCGCTGCGCCACCACGCCAGCCGATAGGCCTGGCGGCTCAACAATGTGGTCAACGCGTCGGCCGACATGCCCGACACGGCGTCGGCATGTGTTTCTGGCGCCAACGGATAGCGCGCATCGCCGAAGGACAGCCAGGCGGCGCCCGCCGCATCGCGTTCCACCTGGATCACGCCCTCTGCCACCGCCGCGGCGAGCGGGCGGTCCAGCACCGGCAGCCACAGCTTGCCGCCGCGGCCGGGGGCCTGCCACGCGATGTCGAACCAGGCCGCATACCGGCTGCGTTGGCCCTGCGCGAGCACATCGGCCCAGAAGGGGTTGTCCGGGTGTGCGGCCACATGATTGGGCACGATATCCACGATCAGCCCCATGCCGTGCGCGCGCGCCTGCCCGGCAAGGCGTTTCAGCCCGGCTTCGCCGCCCAGCTCCGGATTGACCGAGGTCGGATCGAGCACGTCGTAACCATGGGTCGACCCGGGTACCGCGCGGGTGATCGGTGACAGGTACAGATGGCTGATCCCCAGCGCCGCGTAGTAGGCCACCTGCGCCCGTGCTGCGTCGAAATCGAAGCCGGCATGCAGCTGCAGCCGTGCGGTGGCGCGAAACGGCACCATCTCAGGATTCCCCTCCGCGCGCTGCCGCGAACAGACGCAATGTATCGTGCAACGTGCGCCGCGGTAACGGCTGCGGGAGGCGATGGCGCCAGTTGGGATACACCGCCACGGTGCCCGGCAGGTTGACCTGCTCGCGCAGGTCCAGCGCGTCTTCCACCGGAAGCAGCGCGAGCGGCGCAGGACCGGCCGCCACGAACGCTATCGCTGCATCGTGCAGCGCCTCCGGACACGCCGCATCGGCGCCCACCGCCTTGGCCAGCTGCGCCGCCTCCTGGCGGCGTTGCTGCATGGCCTGCGCCACGACCGCTTCGCTGTCATTGCCCAGCTGCGCGCGCACGGCGATGTCTTCGCCGCGCTGCCAGCCGGCCAGGGTGGGTAGATCGTGCGTGCCGGTGGTGGCCACCGCCATCTTCCGCCACAGATTGGGCGGCAGGAATTCCCCATCACTGGCGCGCGAGAAGGCCAGCACATCCATGCCCAGTACGCCGCGCTCGGCCAGCCGCTGGCGGATGCCTTCAGGGACCACGCCGAGGTCTTCACCGATGACGATGCAGCGGTGCCGCCACGATTCCAGCGCCAGCAGGTTCAGCAGGTCATCCAGCGGATAGCGCAGATACGCACCCGCCTCGGACCCTGCGCCGTGCGGCACCACCCACAACCGCTGCAGGCCAAGGATGTGGTCGATGCGCACGCCACCGCGATCACGCATGACCGCGCGCAGCAGCGCAATGAACGGCGCAAAGCCGGTGCGCCGCAGGCCATCGGCGGAATAACTGCTCACGCCCCATACCTGCCCATGCGGCGCAAACGCATCCGGCGGCGCGCCCAGCACCAACCCGCGCAGCGCAGTGTCGCCAGCGGCAGCCGCCTCGGCGCCGTCCGGTACGAAGCCCACGGCCAGGTCGGCGATCAGGCCCAGCGCCATGCCACTCGCGCGGGCGCGCTGCTGCACCTGCGCCCAGCTACGGGTCGACAACCACTGGGCGAACGCCTGCAGCGCCGGGTCCGGCTGGCCCAGGGCCGCGGCGTTGAACGCGGCGAACCGGGCGAGCGAGCTGCCGCCTTCCCGCCGATGGCAATACAGATCCTCACGCACTGCGTCGGGAGCGGCATCCAGACGCTGGTGCCAATGCGACAACCGCGCCCACTTGAATGCCGCCGCGCCCGCCCAGTCAATCAACCCATCCTGCGTCGGTGCAGGCACCTGCGGCGCGTCGTCGTCATCGCCCAGCCAGGACGGCGGCGCGGTGTAGACCGGTTCGAGAAAGCGGCGGTCGCTGGGTGAGTACGGGCTGTACAAGGCCTCGATCCGCCCGGCCGCATGCAATGGGCTGAGGGTCAGTGCATCGCCACCGGCCGCCCCGATCCGCCGGCACCACGCGGCCGCGGCCGCACTGTCGCCAATGCCGGCATCCCCCACCGACCGGCCCGCATACACCTGCAGCGTGCCGCCCCAGCGACGCGGGGTTTCGCTGCCGGTGGCATCGGCCACGCTGAAGCAGTGGGCCGGCGCAACCGCGACGGCATGCTCTGCGCCACCGATGCGCAGGGTCCAATAGCCGGGCCGCTGCGGGCACCGCCAACCACCTGCGCCGTCCTGGCCGGCGGCCTCGGTATGTCCGTGCTCATCGCACCACTGTCCTGGCCCCGCATCAGCGGGACCGATCGCGAGCGTGGCGCCCACCTGAGCGGTATGCAGTTTCGTCTGCGCCCGCTCGGCCAGGCAGCGCTGCAGGCTGTCCACCCGCTGCGCGGGGGTGGCGGCCGGCCACTCCAGCGCTTCGAGTACCGTCAGCAGCGTGGTCTGCTCCACCCGGCGCGCGGTGCCGTGCACATCGTGCCAGTCGACGATCACCCCGACCGTGGCAGCCAGATCCGTCAGCGCGACCGAAGGCGCGGTCATCGCGGCACCCAGCGCACCAGCATCGCGTCCGGTGCCAGCGTGTCGTTGGTATCCACCTCGCCCAACTGCAGTACGGTCTGCCCGGCCGGCAGGGTCGCGGCCACGGCGGTGACGCCGAGATTGAAGGCCAGCCACCATTCGCCGCCCGGCAGCGCCCATCCCGCGGCGATCGCGTGATCGGCCAGCACCGTGGCCCCCAGGCTGCGTGCCTGCGCCGCATTCTCGGCCAGATACCGGCGGCGCAACGCCAGGGATGCCTTGAAGTCCGCCAGCCACGGGTTGTGCGCAAGCGCATCCGGCGGCGGCAACGGGCAGCGCGACGCCAGGAATGTCTCCAGCGCATTCGGATCGGGGATGGCGTTCCGCGATGCGGGTTCGGCGAATGCCTTGAGCTGGCTGAACTCGGTTCTCCGCCCCTCGCGCACGGCCTCATCCAGCGGCGGTTCGAAATCGGTGAAGAACAGGAACGGCTCGCGCGCGCCCCACGGCTCGCCCATGAAGAACAGCGGCACCATCGGGGTCAACGCGGTCAGTGCATGCGCGATCCGCAGCCGTGCCGGGGCCACCAGCGCCTGCAGGCGATCGCCGAACGCGCGGTTGCCGATCTGGTCATGGTTCTGCGCGAACACCACGAAATGATCCGGTGACAGCCCCGCGCTCGGTTCACCACGACGGTTGCCATGCCGGTTCACTTCGCCCTGCCACGCGAACCCTTCGGACAGCACCCGGGCAAATCGCGCTGCCGGTGCGCCGGCATAGTCGGCGTAGTAGCTCTCGGTCTCGCCGGTCAGCAGCACGTGCAGGGCATTATGGAAGTCGTCGTTCCACTGCGCGGTATATCCCTCGCCCAACAGCGAGGCGGTGTTGTTCTCATTTTCCACCACCAGGTCCACCGCATGTGCCGGGCCATCGGCGTGGATGGCCTCGCGCAACGTCACCAGGAAGGTCTGCGGATGGATCGCGTGCACCGCATCCAGGCGAAGCCCGTCGAAGCGGTACTCGCGCAGCCACATCAGCGCGTTGTCGATGAAGTAGCGCTGCACCCACGGCTGGCGGAAATCGATCGCCGCGCCCCATGGCGTGCGCACGTCCTCGCGGAAAAACTGCGGTGCGTAGCTGGCCAGCTGGTTGCCTTCCGGGCCGAAGTGATTGAACACCACATCCAGCAGCATCATCAGCCCCAACGCATGGCCGGCGTCCACCAGCGCCTTCAGTTCATCGGGAGTGCCATACACCGAGGCGGGCGCATACGGCAGTACGCCGTCATAGCCCCAGTTGCGCGAGCCGGGAAACGTGGCCAGCGGCATCAACTGCAGCGCGGTGATGCCCATCGCCGCCAATGCCGGCAGCTGTGCCTGCAGGGCCGAATAACCGCCGACCGCGCCCACGTGCACTTCATACAGCACCGCTTCGGACCATGGCCGCCCTGCCCCGCCCGTGGTCTGCCAGACATAGGCATCTTCATCGGGAATGGCGCTGGCGCCGTTGAGGCCCTCCGGCTGCCAGCGCGAGGCCGGATCGGGCACGCTGAGCGCACCGTCGATCCGGAAGCGGTAGCGCAGCCCGGGCGCGCAGTCGCAGACGACGGCATGGCACCCATCCTCTTCGGGACGCATGGCAATCACTTCGCCCTCCAGCAGCAGGTCCACGCGGCGCGCCGCAGGTGCCCACAGCCGGAAGCAGTACCCACCTTCCGCCTGTCGCTGTACGCCCAGTTGCCGCCGCGCAGGCGTCACTCCATCACCTGGAGGTAGACCGTGGACAAGGGTGGCAACGTCAACTCGATCGACTGCGCGTGGCCGTGCATCGCAATCGGCAACGCGTCCACCTGCCCACGGTTGCCGGTATCGCTGCCGCCATAGAAATGGCTGTCGCTGTTGAACACCTCACGCCAGCGACCGGCACGCGGCACGCCTACGCGATAGCCATGCCGCACCACCGGCGTGAAATTGCTCACCGCCAGCAACGCGCCGCCGTGGCCCTGCAGATCGTGACGGATGAAGGCCAGCACGCTGTTGACGTGGTCATCGCCCACGCTCCATTCGAAGCCGTCTTCGCTGCGGTTGCCATGCCGCAGCGCGGGAATGTCGCGCAGCAGCCGGTTGAGGTCGCCGATCAGGCGCGCCACCCCGGCGTGTTCGGGCTGCGCGGCCAGGGCCCAGTCCAGTTCGGCATCGTGGTTCCACTCGGTGGCCTGGGCGAACTCGCCCCCCATGAACAGCAGTTTGCTGCCCGGGTGGGCCCACATGAAACCGTAATAGGCGCGCAGGTTGGCCAGCTGCTGCCAGCGGTCGCCGGGCATCTTGCCCAGCAACGAACCCTTGCCGTGCACCACTTCGTCATGCGACAGCGGCAGCACGAACTGCTCGGAGAAGGCGTACATCGCGCTGAAAGTCATCTCGCTATGGTGGTGCGAGCGATGGATCGGGTCACGCTGCAGGTAGCTGAGCGTGTCGTGCATCCAGCCCATGTTCCACTTGTGCGAGAAGCCCAGCCCGCCTTCGGCGGCCGGCGCGGTCACGCCCGGCCACGCGGTGGACTCCTCGGCGATCACCACCACGCCCGGATACGTGGTGGAAATGGCGGTATTGAGCGCGCGCAGGAAGTCGATCGCCTCCAGGTTTTCGCGACCGCCATGCGCGTTCGGAATCCATTGGCCATCGGCGCGACTGTAGTCGCGGTACAGCATCGACGCCACCGCATCCACGCGCAGCCCATCGATATGGAAACGGTCGATCCATTCCAGCGCGCTGCCGATCAGGAACCCGGACACCTCGCTACGCCCGTAGTTGTAGATCAGCGTGTCCCAGTCCGGATGCAGGCCCTGGCGCGGGTCTTCGTGTTCGTACAGACCAGTGCCGTCGAAGCGCTGCATGCCGTGCGCATCGGAGGGGAAATGTGCGCCCACCCAGTCCACGATCACGCCCAGGCCGTGCTGGTGGCAGCGGTCCACGAAGCGCGCGAACCCTTCCGGGTCACCGTGCCGTGCGGTCGGCGCATACAGCCCCAGCGGCTGATAGCCCCAGGAGCCGCCAAACGGATGCTCGCTCACCGGCAACAGCTCGACGTGGCTGAAGCCAAGCTGCTGGATATACGGAATCAGCGCATCGGCCAGTTGATCCCAATCCAGCACGCTGCCGTCCGGGCCGCGACGCCAGGAGCCGGCGTGGAACTCGTAGATGGAGATCGCACCGTCCGCGTTGGCCGCGCGCGCGCTCATCCAGTCCTGATCGTTCCAGACATGACCGGCACCGGACCCCACCACCGACGCGGTGCCCGGCAGCGGCTCGCACTGGCGCGCCATCGGGTCGGCCTTGTCGGTCAGATGCGAGCCGTCGGCGGCGATGATTTCGAACTTGTAGCGCGCACCGGCGACCACGCGCGGCACGAAAATTTCCCAGACGCCGGCTTCATGGCGGAACCGCATCGGATGACGCCGGCCGTCCCAGTTGTTGAACTCACCGACCACCGCCACCCGGCGTGCGTTCGGCGCCCACACCGCAAAGCGCACGCCGTGCACGCCCTGGTCGGCGGCCAGCTGCGCGCCCAGCCCGGTACGGATGCTGTGCGGGTCGCCTGCGGGAATGCCGGCAAGCAGTGCCGCATCCAGCTGCGGCCCGAAGCCGAACACATCTTCGATCTCCTGCTGGGACGTGCCCCAGTCCACCCGCAGCAACGCCACCGCAGCGCTCTCGCACGCCGACTCGAACAGCCCTTCGCCCAGCGCCGCCATCGACTGCCAGCGCCCGCCCGTGTCGCGTCGCTGCACAGCCGACGCACCCGGAAACAGCACGCGCAGCCGCCAATGGCCCTGCGCATCCTGGTGCGGGCCCAGCAGCGCGAACGGATCGCCCGGTTGTCCCGCCGCGAGCGCGGCCAATGCCGCAGACAGCGGCTCATCCGCCGTTGATGCGGCCGATGCACCGTCCGGGCCGTCCGGCACCGGGGCCTGCAACGCGCACGACACCGTCATGCGCGCGCCTCGGCGGTGCGCTGGTACAGGTCGATATAGTGCGTGCCGGCCACCTCCCAGCCGCTGGGGCGCAGCATCGCCGCGCGCCGCATCGCAGCCATCAGCCGCGGCTGGCGGAAGGTGCGGAACGCACGCTGCACGCAGCGGCGCAGCATGTCCGCCTCCGGCCCGTTGAACAGGAAGCCGGTAACGCCGTCGTCCACCGTATCGATCAGCCCGCCGGTGGCGTGCGCGATGGGCAGGCAACCAAAGCGCTGCGCATACATCTGGCTCAAACCGCACGGCTCGAACCGGGACGGCATCAGCAGGAAATCGGCGCCGGCGAACATGCGCCGCGCCAGGGTTTCATCGAAACCGATGTACGCCGACACGCTGCCCGGGAAGCGCCGCGCCAGCGCGCGCACCTGCTCCTCGATCTCCGGCTCGCCGCCGCCGATGATCACCAGCTGGCCGCCGGCCGCCACGATCTGCGGCGCCACATCGCAGGTCAGGTCCAGGCCCTTCTGGTGCACCAGCCGCGACACCACCGCGAACAACGGCCCGCGGCTTTCGGGCAACCCGAAGGCGCGGCGCACGTGGCGGGCGTTGTGGTCGCGTCCTTCAAAGCTGCGCACATCGAAATGCGCCGGCAGGTGGCGGTCGGTGCTCGGGTCCCAGCTGGCATCGATGCCGTTGACGATGCCGCTCAGGTGGCCCAGCGCCGCGCGTCGCGACAGCAACCGATCCAACCCGCAGCCCTCGGCCGGCGCGGTGATCTGCGCCGCGTAGCTGATGCTCACCGTGTTGACCTGGTCGGCATGCACGATGCCGCCGCGCAGGAAGGACAGCTGCCCATGGAACTCCAGCGCCTCGCACTGCGCCTCGTCGATCCCCAGATCGGCGGCCAGCGCGCTCGGGAACAGACCCTGGTAGGCCAGGTTGTGGATGGTCAGCAGGCACGATGCGGTACTGCCCGACCAGCGCACGTAGGCCGCTGCCAGCGCGCACGGCCAATCGTTCAGATGCAGCAGGTCCGGCTGCCATTCCATGCCCACCTCGCCCGAGGCCATCATCGCCGCCGCACGTGACAGCGTGGCAAAGCGAATGGCGTTGTCGGCCCAGGGATGGCCGGCCTTGTCGACGTACGGGGAGCCTTCCCGTTCGTACAGTTCCGGGCAGATCAACACGTACACCGGCAAGCCGTCGTCGAGCACCGTCTGTGCGATCACGCACGCCGGCAATGCCGCATGCGGCTCGGTCTGCCCCACCACCTGGATCGGACCCGTGCGCGCAAGTACCTCGCTGTAGCCAGGGATCAGCACGCGCATGTCGGCGCGGTCGCGCAAGGCACGCGGCAATGCCGCCGCCACATCGCCGAGGCCGCCGGCCTTCACGAAGTCGGCCATCTCCGACACCACGAACAGCACGCGGCGCGCGATGTCCGGCGAGGGATGGGAGAGACCGGCCAGGCCAGCCGGTAACGCGGCACGCCTATGTCGTCGTACCCGGATGACATCACTCTCGGAAACGGCTTCGGCGTTGGCAGCAGAAGACGCAAGGGGAAGAAGGCGCGTAGGCATGGGGGACTCGCTGGCAGAGAAACACGACGCAGCAGACTCCACCTCGAGCCGGAATGGCCGGCGCAAGCAATCGTCAGGAGAGCACTACGAAGATGGGGGAACCCCAGCCATTACTTGGGGCGTGAATTGAATCTACACCCCTGCTCAATCAATACCCCGTGAACCTGGCACGACAGTTGCGTGAACCCACATGCGAAAAAGGCATGTGCTTATCAAGTTGCCTAGTTGCAGCTCACTCATGAGACACAATGAATGATTAAGAAATCTTCGTTGCCAAGCCTGCCTCGGACAGATACGGGCAGTGATTTCGGCGGATCCGCGCGGAACCCGACGGTTTTGGCGTGCATCAGCCGTCACCGATGACATGTTCAACGGGGACGGTGCGAATGCCGGATGCGACAGGCAAATACGCCACGCGTCGGCCTTCTCGCCCAGCCGCGTGCGCAGGTCCCGACCGGCACCGCCAATGCGCGGCGGGCGTTGCAGCAGCAGCCTTGCTATACGGCAGCCATCAACGCAACGCCCTCAACCCGCGTCGGGGGTACGCCCTGTGCGCGTCTGCGCCGTCGCCAGCGCGCCCTGCAGATCACGCATCCGGAATGGCTTCTGCAGTCCGTAACGGTGCCGGAACTTTTCCGCGATGGCGGCCTGCCCGTAGCCGGTAATGAAGATGTACGGCACGCCCTGGGCATCCAGCGCCTCGGCAACCGGGTAGGACGCACTGCCTGCCAGGTTGACGTCCAGCACGGCAAGGTCCAGGCCACCCGCCTCCACCACCGCCAGCGCGGCATCCACGTTGGCCACCGAAGCAGCCACTTCGTAGCCCAGCGCTTCCAGGCAGTCCTCCAGCACCATCGCCACCAGCGATTCGTCTTCGACGACCAGCACGCGCGCGGTCACAGGATCACCTCCGACACGGTAGCCGGCAGTGGCATCGACACGCGGAACGCCACACCGGCCGGGTCGAAGGCCAGGTCGACGTCGCCATCCAGATCGCGCTTCAATCCGCGCTCGAGCAGACGCGAGCCGAAGCCCTTGCGTGCCGGCGGGGACACCGGCGGTCCGCCACTCTCCTGCCACACCAGTTCAAGCACATCCCGACCATCGACATCCACGCGGCGTTCCCAGGCGATACGCACCCGGCCCTGCGGCGACGACAGGGCGCCGTACTTGACCGCATTGGTGCACAACTCGTGCAATGCCATCGACAGCGCCAGTGCGCGGCGCGGATCGACCCGACAGGACGTGCCTTCCAGCACGAAGCGACCACTGGCATCGGGCTCGCACAACGCCGACACATCCCGCGCCAGCTCCAGGATATCCGCACTCTGCCAGTTCTCCCGCGTCAACGTGTCGTGCGCGGTGGAGAGTGCCAGCAGGCGCGAATCGATCTTCTCGTGTGCGTCTTCCAGGCTGGTCGCGTTGTTGAACGACTGACGGGCCAGCGACTGCACCATCACCAGCGAGTTCTTCACCCGATGGTTGAGCTCGTTGATCAGCAGTTCCAGGTGCTGCTCGTGTTGCTTGCGTTCGGTCACGTCGCGGGTGCTGCCAGCAATGGCTTCCACGTTTCCGTCCAGCCCGAACACCGGGGTGAAGATGTACTCGTAGATCCGCGTGCCCTTGGTCTGGTGCGGGAACGGCACTTCGCCCCGGATGGGCTGGCCGGTGGCGATCACCCGGTCGATTTCCTCATCGTGCATCGCCGCGTGCCACGGCTCATACCCCAGCTCAAGACAGGTCCTGCCCCGGGCATCGTCCCAAGGCATGCCCCACATCGTCAGCAGGGCGTCATTGGCATAAATGAAGCGATGCTGGATATCGAACACGTAAAGGAGGTCCGGGGTGGCCTGGAGCAGAGCCTCGTAGATGCGCCATCGGGCGGCGTTCTGTTCCTGCTGGGCTGGCACGTCGGTGGGTCCTGGATAAGGGGCAAACGATAGTTCGTGCGGCGTGAACGCCGAATCATGAGTAGATGCCGCGCCGCCGAGCCCCGTCAACCCTGCCGCCCGGCGGTAAGATCCGGGCTGTCGTCCCGGCACCGGAGCCCGCCATGCAACAGTCCGTCATTCCCCAGCTGCGTATGACCAATGCCACGGTCAGCGTGCCGTTCTACCAGCGCATGGGCTTTGCCATCGACTGGGAGCACCGTTTCGAACCGGGCATGCCGCTGTTCGTGCAGATCAGCCGCCAGGGCCAGCTGCTGTTCCTGACCGAACATGCCGGCGACTGCGAACCCGGTGGCGCGGTGTACTTCCACGTGCCGGATGTGGATGCGCTGCATCGCGCGTTCGTGGACGCAGGGGCAGCGGTGTTCCGTGCGCCGGCGGATGTGCCGTGGGGTGGGCGGGAAATGATGGTGGTGGATCCCGACCATAACCGTCTGCGGTTTGCTACGCAGGGGAAGTAAGTCACCCGGTACGACGCTGCACTACGTCGGCAGCGGCGTCCATTCATGGGAAAAGCGCGTGAACTCGATCTGCAGTTCCCCATCGTGGTCCAGGATGATGTGGTGCCGGTAAACGCCGGGGCGGACAATGGAGAACTCATGCAGAAGAAGATCGGCATGCCCATTGCCTTCCAGGGCGGGCTCGCACAGCTGGAAACTGGACACGCCACCATAGCGTAGCGTTGTCATGCCCTCGAACATCTGATCAATAAGGCTCAACGCGATCAGCGTCTGTCCATTGGAGAATCTGCCCTCGTACTGCTTGGACACAACGAGGGACAGGATTCTTGCATCGTGCAGCGTCTTGTTTCCGCCAAGACTGTAGCTGTCGACGTCGCTGGCGAAGGCGTGCAGCGATGCCGGCATCTCACTTGCCACTGTATCTATGTAGTCAAAATACCTGGAGAAGTTCCAGGCAAGGCCATCGAAGTAGATCCGGTCGAGTTTCCTCACGCGCACACGCTCCTTGTAGTTTCTCCGGGCCGCGCGCATCGCGCGCCGGGCAGGCCGCAGGACGTCACATTGCGCCCCGGCGGGTCAACATTCTGACGTATCCCGTCAACATTCCGACATTCATCGCGCGCCGACGGAAGCCAGGTCGAGCGTGTCATTGAATAATTCATCGACTTGCGCCCGAACGTGAATCCAAATCGGCCTGCCGCGCGTACATAGCCCGACCCCACCCCACGACCGAAGCGCAATGAGTCCCCCAGTCACCCAGGAAGATGAGAGAAAGGCCGTCCTTGGGTCCATGCAGATCGCCGATGTTGCCGCGCTCCCCTCGCTGGACCACATCACCCGTCTTGCCAGCTACGCCTTCGATGTCCCGGTTGCCTTTGTCTCGATCCTCGGCGACGTTGAACAGCGCTTCGTGTCGCGGATCGGGCTGCCGGTAGCCGCGACGTGCATCCGTGCCTCCATCTGTGCCCACGCCATCACCGCCAACGGGGTGTTCGTGGTCACCGATCTGGCGGCCGACCCCCGCTTCCGCGACAACCCTCTGGTCGCCAGCGCTCCGCACCTGCGCTTCTATGCGGGTGCTCCGTTGATCGCCAGAAACGGGGTGGCCATCGGCGCCCTGTGCATCATGGACAGCACGCCGCGCGACTTCCTGGAGAGCGACCGCGAGCAGCTGTCGAGCCTGGCCCAGCTGGTGATGGGGCAGCTGGAGCTGCGCAACCTGTCCGGCCGGCTCGATCCGGTCAGCGGCCTGCCCAGCCGCCACCAGCTCCACGCCGATTTCCCCGGCATCATCGCCCGCAACGCCATCGGCAGGCACTACGCCGTGGCCATCGACGTGCTCGACATCCCCCGCGCCAGCCAGGTGGGCCAGGTGCTTGGGCTGCAACCGCTCGAGGCCCTGATCCGCCGCGCCGGCGTTCGCCTGCGCACCGCACTGGACGGCATCGCCACGGTCTACCACGTGGGGGTCACGCGCTTCGCCTTCCTGGTGGACATGCCCACCGCCCGCCAGGCAGAGACCCTGGTGCTGGAACTGAAAGACCGCATGCTGCGTCCCTTGATGGCCGCTGCCGTTCCGATGTCGCCACGCTTCCACGCAGGTGTCTGCGCCGTCGAAGCGGAGCATGAAAGCAGCCACGAGCTGCTTCGAAAGCTGCTGGTGAGCCTGCACGATGCCTTCGACGCGGGGCGCACGTTTTGCTGGTATTCGCCAGGGCGCGACGAAGCGGTTCACCGCGCCTACCGCCTTGCATCGGATGCCGAGTATGGCATCGCCACTGGCCAGTTCCACCTGGCCTACCAGCCCCGCTTCGATGCCCGCACGTTGCGGCCGGTCAGTGCGGAGGCGCTGATCCGATGGACCCACCC
>NZ_DAMAGC010000088.1:15022-17593 GCF_031995405.1 Stenotrophomonas sp.
CAGCCCCCGCGAGTTCATCCCGGTCTTCGAGCAGACCGCACTGATGGCACGGGTCACCGACTGGGTGCTCGAGGCGGCGCTGGACCAGCTGCTGGCGTGGCGCTTACAGGGACTGGACGTACCCCTGTCGATCAACCTGTCCAGCAGTTACCTGGCAGGCACCGACGCCTGGGATGTCATCCGCGCGAAGCTGGCGCGCCGCTGCCTCCCGGTCGGCCTGGTGGAGGTGGAGATCACCGAGGGCGAGTGGCTCGGCCCCGACTCGCCCGCCGTAGCGCAGATTTCCGCCATGGCCCAGGCGGGCGTCAGGATCGCCATCGATGACTTCGGCAGCGGCTACAGCAACTTCAATTACCTGTCCGACCTGCCCATCGCCACCCTCAAGCTGGACAAATCGCTGGTCGATGGCATCGGCACGGACCGGCGGGCACGCGCGAAGGTCTCGGCGATCCACCATCTTGCCCACGAGCTTGGCTACCTCACCGTTGCCGAAGGCGTGGAGCACCAGGACCAGCTGGATGCGCTGGCGGTGATCGGCCTGGATCAAGTCCAGGGGTACCTGTTGGCAACGCCTGCACCCGCGTCGGCGATCGCCGCACTTTTCGCGCCGGTCGCATCGCCACGGCGATCCCTCGCGCGTCGCCCTCGTCACCGCCGCGTCACAAATCAGATCGCTACGTAAACGCATCGATTCAAGGCTTTGAAGCACAGCGCGGTGCCGCCGATATCGGTTGTCCGCTGCGTGACTTGAGCGCCCCATTCCCGCCCTCCCCCTCTCATCCAGGCGATATCCCCACCATGCACTTTGTCAGGAATCTACGTGTCGGCCAGCGCATGAGCGTTGGCTTCTCCGCCGTCATTGGACTGATGGTCGTGCTGACCCTGTTCGGCATCCATCGGGTCCACCTCATCGAGAACGACCTGCACACGATCAATGACATCAACGCCGTCAAACAGCGCCTGGCCATCAATTTCAGGGGCAGCGTGCATGACCGCGCGATCGCACTGCGCGATGTCGTCCTGAGTGACGACCTGCAGGCCCGCGCCGAGGCCAACCGCCAGATCGACACGCTCGCCGACGACTACGCGGTGGCCGCCAAGCCGCTGTCGGAGATGATCGCGGCGAGTACGGACAGCAAGGAGATCGGCATGCTGAGGACCATCGCCGCCAACGAGGCTGCCACCCTCCCGCTGCTGGCCGAGGTCCGCAAGCAACGCGAGGCCGGCGATGTCGCGGCGGCCACCACGCTGATGCTCACCCAGGCCAAACCGGCCTTTGTCGCGTGGCTGGCCTCGATCAACGCCTTCATCGACTGGCAGGAGGCCAAGAGCGCCGCCACCGCCGAACAGCTGACGGCTACCGCGCGCGGCTTTGCCGTGCTCATGATCGGCGCAACGCTGCTGGCGCTGGCGCTGGGAACCGTCATCGCCATCGCGCTCACCCGCAGCGTGGTCAGCCCCCTGCGCACGGCCCTGCAAGCCGCCCGCGACGTCAGCCAGGGCAAGCTGGACACGGCCCTGGTGTCCCACCGGCGCGACGAGGCCGGCCAGCTGCTCGATGCCATGGAGCAGATGCGCCAACGCATCCGGCACGTCATTGCCGGGTTGGGCGAGATGACGGCCCGGCATGAACGTGGCCAGATCAGCTACCGCATGGACGCCGCCGCCTACCCGGGCGAGTTCGGCGTCATGGTGCGCGACACCAATGACATCGTGGCGGCGCATATCGCCATCAAGATGCAGCTGGTCCACCTGATCGGCCGCTACGCGGTGGGCGACCTGTCCGAGGACATGCCACGGCTGCCCGGCGAGAAGGCCATCATCACCGAGACCATGGACCGGGTGAAGGGCAACCTGTCGTCGATCAACCGCGACATCCGCGAGCTCACCCAGGCAGCGTCCGAGGGCAACTTCGCCGCGCGCGGCGAGCCGGAGGCGTATCAGTACGATTTCCGCGCCATGCTGGAAAACCTCAACGGCCTGATGGGCACGGCCGAGCAGAACCTCGCAGCGCTGTCCACGTTCCTCAATGCCGTCGCATCGGGCAACCTGGCGGCGCGCATGGAGGGCGACTTCCGCGGTGTCTTTGCCACCATGGGGGCCGATGCCAACAAGACCGCCACCAACCTGGCCGATATCGTCCGCCGCATCCACCTCTCGTCCGAATCCATCACCGGCGCGGCGACGGAGTTGGCCAACGGCAACCAGGACCTCTCCAGGCGCACCGAACAGCAGGCCGCCAGCCTGGAAGAAACCGCCGCGTCGATGGAAGAGCTGACCTCCACGGTCCGGCAGAATGCCGCCTCGGCCGACCAGGCCAATCGCCTGGCCATCGATGCCGCCGTGGTCGCAGGGCGCGGCGGCGAGATCGTGGGCGAGGTGGTCACCACCATGGACGGCATCGAAACGGCCTCCCGCCGCATCGCCGACATCACCACCGTGATCGACGGCATCGCCTTCCAGACCAACATCCTCGCGCTCAATGCCGCCGTGGAAGCTGCGCGCGCCGGTGACCAGGGCCGTGGCTTTGCGGTGGTCGCCGCCGAGGTACGCAGCCTGGCGCAACGCGCG
>NZ_DAMAGC010000089.1:0-17347 GCF_031995405.1 Stenotrophomonas sp.
CGTCGCCATTGCCATTGCCATTGCCGTCGCCTTAAACCCACCACCACCCACTACCTGAACAAAGCAACCCGCCCCACCCCCTGTAACACCCCTGTCAAGCCTTGTCCGTCCACGCCCGCGCCGCTACCCTGACCGGGCATTACATTGGCCCGGCATGTCCACTTCCCGTTTCGTACATCTCCACGTCCACACCGAGTTTTCGCTGGCGGATTCGACCATCCGTGTCCCGGCGAAGCCGGATCAGGCTGACCCGAAGAAAGCCAAGCAGGCCAACCTGCTCAGCCGCGCTGTCGAACTGAAACTGCCTGCCCTGGCAGTGACCGACCTGAACAACCTGTTCGCCCTGGTCAAGTTCTACAAAGCGGCCGAAACCGTCGGCATCAAGCCCATCGCCGGCGCCGACATCATGATCGCCGAAGAGGGCATGACCCCCTGGCGCATGACCCTGCTCTGCCGCGACCGCGAAGGCTACCTCAGCCTCTCCCGCCTGCTCACCCGCGCGTGGATGGAAGGCCACCGCCCCGAAGGCGGCGTGGCCGTCCATCCGGATTGGCTCAAGGCCGGCTGCCACAACCTGTTTGCGCTGGCCGGCCGCGACAGCCTCGCCGGCCGCCTCGCCAACGAAGGCCGCCACGACCTGGCCGAGCAGCAACTCGCCGACTGGCAGCGCGTGTTCGGCGACGGACTGCATCTCGAACTTACCCGCACCGGGCGCGACGGCGAAGAAGCCTTCAACCAGTTTGCCCTGCTCGCCGCCGGCCAGCGCGGCCTGCCGGTCATCGCCAGCAACGACGTCCGCTTCCTGCAGCCGGAAGATTTCAACGCCCACGAAGCGCGCGTCTGCATTTCCTCCGGCCGCGTCCTGGATGATCCCAAGCGCCCGCGCGACTACAGCGACCAGCAGTACCTCAAGTCCGCCGAGGACATGTGCGCGCTGTTTGCCGACATCCCCGACGCGATCGACAACACCATCGCGCTGGCCGAACGCTGCAACATCGAAATGCGCCTGGGCACCTACTTCCTGCCCAACTACCCGGTCCCCGAAGACGAAACGCTCGACAGCTGGATCTGCAGCGAATCGCGCAAGGGCCTGGACGCGCGCCTGGAAAAGAACCCGCTGGCGCCGGGCAAGACCCGCGCCGACTATGTCGAACGCCTCGAGTTCGAACTGGCCACCATCATCAAGATGGGCTTCCCCGGCTACTTCCTGATCGTGGCCGACTTCATCCAGTGGGGCAAAAACCAGGGCATCCCGATCGGCCCCGGCCGTGGCTCCGGTGCCGGTTCGCTGGTGGCCTGGGCGCTGCAGATCACCGACCTGGACCCGATCCCGTACAACCTGCTGTTCGAGCGGTTCCTCAACCCCGAACGCGTGTCGATGCCCGACTTCGACATCGACTTCTGCATGGACCGCCGCGACGAAGTCATCGACTACGTCGCGCGCAAGTACGGCCGCGACCGCGTCAGCCAGATCATCACCTACGGCACCATGGCCGCCAAGGCGGTGGTGCGCGACTCCGGGCGCGTACTCGGCTTCCCGTATGGCTTGGTCGACGGCGTCTCCAAGCTGATCCCCAACATCCTGGGCATCTCGCTCAAGGACGCCATGGGGGAAGGCAAGGACTCGGAAATGGCCTCGCCGGAGCTGATCCAGCGCTACCAGAACGAAGACGATGTCCGCGACCTGATCGACCTGGCCCGCCAGCTCGAAGACCTCACCCGCAACGCCGGCAAGCACGCCGGCGGCGTGGTGATCGCGCCCGAACCGCTGGCCGAGTTCTGCCCGCTGTTCGCCGAACACGACGAAGGCGGCCGCGGCCGTAACCCGGTCACCCAGTTCGACAAGAACGACGTCGAAGAAATCGGCCTGGTGAAGTTCGACTTCCTCGGCCTGCGCACGCTGACGATCATCGACTGGGCGGTCAAGGCGATCAACAAGCGCCACGCGCGCGCGGGCATTCCGCCGGTGGACATCACCGCGCTGCCGCTGGACGACGCGGCCACCTACAAGGACATCTTCGCCAACGGCAACACCGGCGCGGTGTTCCAGTTCGAATCCTCGGGCATGCGCCGCCTGCTGAAAGACGCGCGTCCTGACCGCTTTGAAGATCTCATCGCGCTGGTGTCGCTGTACCGCCCCGGCCCGATGGACCTGATTCCGTCCTTCAACGCGCGAAAGCACGGGCAGGAAGAAATCATCTACCCCGATCCGCGCACCGAAGCGATCCTGAAAGACACCTACGGCATCATGGTGTACCAGGAGCAGGTCATGCAGATGGCGCAGATCGTCGGCGGTTACTCGCTGGGCGGCGCCGATCTGCTGCGTCGTGCGATGGGCAAGAAGGTGCCGGCCGAAATGGCCAAGCACCGCGAAATCTTCCGCGAAGGTGCGGCCAAGGACGGGGTCAGCGAGGCCAAGGCCGACGCGATCTTCGACCTGATGGAAAAGTTCGCCGGCTACGGCTTCAACAAGTCGCACGCCGCCGCCTACGCGCTGGTCAGCTACCAGACCGCCTGGCTCAAGCGTCACTACCCGGCCGAGTTCATGGCCGCGACGCTGTCGTCGGACATGGACAACACCGACAAGGTGGTCGGCTTCCTGGCCGAGGTGCGCAACCTCGGCCTGACCGTGCTGCCGCCGCGGGTCAACGACTCGGCCTACATGTTCGAGGCATCCAGCGCCGACACCATCCAGTACGGCCTCGGGGCGATCAAGGGCGTCGGCCAGGGTGCGTGCGAAGCGGTGGTGGAAGAACGCCAGCGCGGCGGCCCGTACGAATCGCTGCTGGATTTCTGCATGCGCGCCGAGTCGGGCAAGCTCAACCGGCGCACGCTCGAAGCGATGATCAACTGCGGCGCGATGGACGGCCTGGGCAAGAACCGCGCCTCGTTGATGCTGCAGTTGCCTGAAGTGCTCAAGGCCACCGACCAGATCACCCGCGAGAAGGCCTCCGGGCAGAATTCGCTGTTCGGCGCGCCCAGCCCGAAGAGCACCGCGATGCAGCTGGACCTGCCCGAAGCCAAGGAATGGGCACTGGGCCAGCTCCTCGATGGCGAACGCGACACGCTCGGCTTCTACCTGAGCGGCCACCCGTTCGATCCCTACGCCGAGGACGTCAAGGAACTGGTCGGCACCGATCTGGGCATGCTCGAACGCCTGATTCCGCCAGCGCGCCCGAGCAAGGATGGCGAGAAGCGCGCGTGGCGCCAGGAGACGCCGGTGATCCTGGCCGGCCAGGTGGTCGGCGTGCGCCGCAAGGGTGAAAGCCAGGTCTTCATGCAGCTGGAAGACAGCAAGGGCCGCGTGGAGTGCAGTGCGTTCACCGACGGCCTGGCCGAGTTCGGCCACCTGATGACCAAGGACCGCATCCTGATCGTCAAGGGCGGCCTGCGCGAAGACGAATTCAACGGCGGCTACGCGTTGCGCCTGCGCCAGTGCTGGGATTACGACGAGGTCTGCGCCAACTACGCCACGCGCCTGTCGCTGCGCCTGGACCTGCGCCAGGGCGACCCGGCGTGGTCGCGGATCAACGCGCTGCTGGACCGCCACCGCCCCGGCCGCACCCCGCTGCGCCTGGATCTGCTGCTCGGTTCCGAACAGGGACCGGTGGCCGGCATGCTCGACGTGGCCGGCGATACCGCCGTGCGCGTGGACAGCCACCTGGTCGACGCCCTGCGCGCCGATCCCGCCGTACGCACCCTGAAGGTGCGCTACAGCCCGCCGTGGGCCAACTGACCCGCGCCCTCCGCACTACAGGTACCTTGTTTTGATCAAGCGTTTGACCGTGCTGCTGCTGGCAGCCGTTGCCGTCACCGGCTGTTCCAGCCCGTCCCAGACCTTCGAGATCGACAACCCGGGCGATACCCCGCTGACCCTGCGCATCGACGGCAACGAACTGCCGATCGCCGCGCACGCTTCGCGCCCGGTCAAGCTCAAGCCCGGCGAGCATCACCTGCAGACCCCGGCCCTGGGCGATGTACGGTTCATCGTCTACGCACGTGGCAAGGGCGGTCTGATCAACCCGACCCTGGGCGAGTACGTGATCGCCAGCGCGATCTACGTCACCGACGAAGACAAGCTCACGCACTTCGGCGCCCCCGGCAACCACATCGAACTGGGCGGGGTCGGCTTCGACGGCCCGTACAGCACCACCCATGCACTGTTCATCGACCAGGCGTGGACGTTCGGCGTGCGCGAGCCGTTCCCGGACGAACAGACCGTGGCCCACGTGGACGAGAGCGGCGGCCGGATCAGCACCAAGATCTTCACCGCCGCCGACTTCATCGCCTATGCCGAGGCCAATGCCGGCCAGCCCGGCGCCTACCGACGCCAGCAACCGGCGGGCTACCAGCCGCCGCACTACACGCTGGAGGCGGCCCCCACCACGCTGCCGCCGCTGGACCCGGTCTTCGAGGCCCATGCCGGCCCCCTGCGCGAGCTGTACGCGCGCTACCTCACGGCCACCACCGCCGACGCCCAGCTGCAGCTGCAGCAGGAGGCGCTGCAGGCGCAGATGGCCTTCACTGCCGCCACCGCATCGCTGGGCTCGCGCCTGCCGGTGGAGGCCAATACGGCCTACAACACCTTCGTGCATACCCGCGGCACCCTGATGGGCAGTGCCGCGCTGGTGGTGCCCTGAGCTGACTGGCGCGCCCCGCCCCGCTGCGCTACCGTCGGTTTCCAGACGAGGGCGTACGGGGCTTTTCGGCGCATTCGGCTACACTTTCCCTCTTTTCTTCACGACGGCTTCCGATGAATCCGAACTACCTCGACTTCGAGCAACCCATCGCTGATCTGGAGGCGAAGATCCAGGAACTGCGCAGTGCCAGCGCAGGCCCTGCGGTCAATGTCGAGGCCGAGGTGCATGCCCTGCAGGACAAGCTGCGCGTGCGCACCGCGCAGATCTTCCGCAACCTGTCCTCGTGGCAGATCCTGCAGCTGGCCCGCCACCCCTCGCGCCCGTACACCGCCGACTACATCCGCATCTTCTGCGATGAGTTCCAGGAACTGGCCGGCGACCGCGCCTTCGCCGACGACAAGGCCATCATGGGCGGCCTGGCCCGCATCGGCGGCCGGTCGGTGATGCTGATCGGGCACCAGAAGGGCCGCGATACCAAGGAAAAGATCAAGCGCAACTTCGGCATGCCCAAGCCGGAGGGCTACCGCAAGGCGCTGCGCCTGATGAAGATGGCTGAACGTTTCGGCCTGCCGGTGCTGACCCTGATCGACACCGCCGGCGCCTGGCCGGGCATCGACGCCGAATCGCGCGGCCAGTCCGAAGCGATCGCGCGCAACCTGCTGGAAATGGCCGAGCTGAAGGTGCCGGTGATCTGCACCGTGATCGGTGAAGGCGGCTCCGGTGGCGCCCTCGCCCTCGGCGTGGGCGACCGCACCGTGATGCTCGAATACAGCGTGTATTCCACCATCACCCCCGAAGGCTGCGCCTCGATCCTGTGGAAGGACGCCGGCAAGGCCAAGGACGCCGCCGAGCAGCTGGGCATGACCGCCCCGCGCCTGAAGGGCCTGGGCCTGATCGACAAGGTCGTGCGCGAGCCGACCGGTGGCGCCCACCGCAACCCGAACCAGATGGGCAAGCGCCTGAAGGCCGTGCTGCTCAACGAGCTGGACGAACTGCAGAAGCTGTCGGTGGACGAACTGCTGGCCAAGCGCTACGAGCGCCTGCGCAGCTACGGCACCTACGAAACGGTCTGAGCCCACGCTGCGGGGTCGACGATGAAAGAAGCCGGACGCGAAAGCGTCCGGCTTTTCAATGCGCGGCCCGGGAGGACGCGTAGCGCGGACCGCGCATCGGCCGTGGCCGCGGCGACGGCCGGACGATCTCCACGGCGACGATTGCCTACCGGTAGTGCCGGCCGCTGGCCGGCTCCCAATACGCCTGGACACCCTGGGCAGCCGGCCAGCGGCCGGCACTCCCCGGGCGCGGTGGCCAGCGCCTCGACCGGTCTTTCAGAACGGCTTGGCCAGTACCAGCCACACCACGCCGATGAACAGCACCAGCGGCAGCTCGTTGAACCAGCGCAGCGCGCGCGAGGACGGCAACGACTTGCCGCGCAGGCTGCCCTTCAACAGGCGCCCGGTCCACGTGTAATACACCAGCAGCAGCACCACCAGCCCGAGCTTGGCGTGCAGCCAGCCGGCCGCTCCGGGTGCAACCATCGTCGGGAAATCGGGAATCACCTTGTAGCCCAGCCACAGCACCAGCCCCAGGATCAGCGCCAGGCCGAACATCATGTGGCCGAACTTGTACAGGCGCAGGCCCATCAGCTGCAGGCGCTCGGTCACCGGCAGCTGGCCGGCGGTCTCGCTGAGGTTGACCAGGATCCGCGGCAGGTAGAACACCGCCGCCATCCACGCCACCACGAACAGCAGGTGGAAGGTTTTTACCCAGTAGTAGGACTGCATGCGCTTGCTCCGGCGGCTGGCGTAAGGTGGCCGCCATTCTCGCATGCCCCGATGGGACCACCCCATGGCGCGCGGCCGCGACCAATCGACACACCATCACCACGCATCCCGCAGCGCCAGGCCGTACGATAAGCGCCGTTTTCACGACTGTGCCCACCCGCCATGGACAAGACCTACGACGCCGCCTACTTCCAGCACTGGTACCAGGCCGACCAGACCGGCGGTGCCGCACGCCTGGCGCGCAAGGTCGCGCTGGCCGTGGCCAGTGCCGAGTACTACCTGGAACGGCCGATCCGCAGCGTGCTCGATATCGGCTGTGGCGAAGGCGCCTGGCGCGCGCTGCTGCTCAAGCTGCGCCCGCGCGTGCAGTACCTGGGCTTTGACAGCAGCGAATACGCGGTGCAGCGTTTTGGTCGCAGCCGCAACCTGCACCTGGCCAAGGTGGGCGACTTTGCCTGGCTGCGGCCGTGCGCGCCGGTCGATCTGCTGGTCTGCTCGGACGTGATGCACTACGTGCCCAGCCGCGAGCTGCGCCCCGCGCTGGACGGTTTCGCCGAACTCACCGGCGGGGTGGCGTTCCTGGAGGCATTCAGCGCCGAAGACGATTTCGACGGCGACCATGAGGGGTTCCAGGCCCGACCGTCGCGCTGGTACCGGAGCAACCTTGCAAAGGCAGGCTTCACCGCGCTGGGTTCGCACTGCTGGCTGTCGCCGGCGCTGACCGGCCATGCGGCGGCGCTGGAGCGCGCGGACCGCTGAATCTCTACAACAAATGAGACGCCCCCCGTATTAAGGCGCCGATCGCGGCGGTGGGTTATGCTGCGCGGCAACATAAGACCATACATATTCGGACGCCATGCTCTATCAGCTGCATGAGTTGACCCGCAACATGCTCGCCCCGTGGGTGCACCAGGCCCAGGCCAACGCCAAGTTCTTCGCCAACCAGGGACACTGGTGGTCGCAGATGCCCGGCGCGGATCGCCTGTCCGCGGTGAATGAGCTGTTCCATCGCATCGGCAAGGATTACGAGAAGCCCGAGTGGGGCATCAACGAAATCGAGGTCGATGGCGAGCGCGTGCCGATCGTGGTGCACGAGGAAGTAAGCAAGCCGTTCTGCAAGCTGCTGCGCTTCAAGCGCCACAGCAACGAAGCCGAACAGCTGCACACCATGCTCAACCAGCCGTTCGTGCTGGTGGTGGCGCCGTTGTCGGGCCACCACGCCACGCTGCTGCGCGACACCGTGCGCACGCTGCTGCGCGACCACCGCGTGTATGTCACCGACTGGGTCGATGCGCGCATGGTGCCGGGCAGCGAGGGCGAGTTCGGCCTCGACGATTACATCGCCTACGTGCAGGAGTTCATCCGCCATCTCGGCGCGAACAAACTGCATGTGGTGAGCGTGTGCCAGCCCACCGTGCCGGTACTGGCGGCGGTGTCGCTGATGGCCAGCCGCGGCGAGCCGACCCCGCGCACGCTGGTGATGATGGGCGGCCCGATCGATGCGCGTTGCAGCCCGACCGCCGTCAACAACCTGGCCACGCAGAACCCGTTGTCGTGGTTCGAGAACAACGTCATCCACACCGTGCCGGGCACCTACCCCGGCGCCGGTCGGCGGGTCTATCCGGGGTTCCTGCAGCATGCAGGCTTCCTGTCGATGAACCCGAGCCGGCACTTCAGTTCGCACTGGGATTTCTACGCCGACCTGGTCAAGGGCGACATGGAAGATGCCGATGCGCACCGCCGTTTCTACGACGAATACAACGCTGTCCTGGACATGCCGGCCAAGTACTACCTGGACACGATCCAGGTGGTGTTCCAGGACTTCCTGCTGCCGCGCGGCGAGTGGTTCGTCAACGGCGAGCGCGTCGATCCGACGGCGATCACCGGCACCGCGCTGTTGAGCATCGAAGGCGAGCTGGACGATATCGCCGGGCTGGGCCAGACCGAAGCGGCGCAGGCATTGTGCAGCGGCATCCCGGCCGAGCATCGCGAGCATTTCATCGTCGAGGGCGCCGGCCATTACGGCATCTTCAGCGGGCGTCGCTGGCGCGAAACCGTGTACCCGAAGGTCCGGGACTTCTTCGCCGCGCATGCGCAGCCGGCGAACGCCAAGCCGAAGAAAGCGGCCAAGATCGCCAGCAACGTGACCCCGCTGCGCCGCAAGGCAAGCTGACACCCACACGGTCAGGGTAGTGCCGGCCGCTGGCCGGCTGCTCTTCCGTCCTGCATCGCGGGGAGCCGGCCAGCGGCCGGCACTACCGTCCTGCGTCGCGGGGAGCCGGCCAGCGGCCGGCACTACCGGCCTGCATCGCGGGGAGTCGGCCAGCGGCCGGCTCTACCGGCCTGCATCGCGGGGAGCCGGCCAGCGGCCGGCACTACCGGTCTGCATCGCGGGGAGCCGGCCAGCGGCCGGCACTACCGGCCTGCATCGTGGGGAGCCGGCCAGCGGCCGGCACTACCGGCCTGCATCGCGGGGAGCCGGCCAGCGGCCGGCACTACCGTCCCTGCCTCGCGGGGAGCCGGCCAGCGGCCGGCACTACCCTGTTTTGTTTGTGCCCGGATCAAGGTCGCCTTACAACCGCACCAGCAGGTGCTTGGCCATCATCCCGTGCAGGTGACCGATGCCGCGCGCCAGGTGCAGGGTCGCAAACAGCAGTACCACGCCCACCACCGCCAGCAGCGGGGTCACCCAGAGCGGCAGCATCTGGGTGCCGTCGATATGGATCCCCACATACTCCGGCGAGATCAACGCCGCCACCGGTGCCCAGATGAAGCCCAGCGACACCGACAGCAGCGTGGTGGCGATGGTGAAGTACACGATGCCCAGCGGCAGCATCAGCGTGAAGTACAGCAGGGTCAGCCAGGTGCGGCCGTCGGTGAACATGTCGCCGATCCGCTGCAGCCAGCTGCGGCTACGGTCGGAATAGGTCGGCCGGCGCGGCATGCGCTCACCGAGCAGCGCTTCCACCAGGCGTCCCTCCAGCAGCGACAGGCCGCGCACCGAGCCGAAGAACAGCACCGCGATCGGGATGCCGATGATCAGCACCATCAGCCCCAGCGACAACGACAGGCCGGTGACCACCCAGGTAAAGAAGAACGTGCCGGTGGCCAGCGATAGCAGCATGTAGAACAGCGCGCCATAGGTCCGTGCCTCCAGGGCGACGCCGAAGAAGCGCGCCAGCACGCCACGCGGCTTGACCGGTGCCGGTGCCGGCGGCGCTACGCCGCTGCCAGGGGTATCGGCACCCGCACCGACCGCCGTGGCCCGACGCAACGGCGTCGCGCCGGCGCTGGGGGTGCGCAGCGCGCGGTTCACGGTGATTTCGGTTTCGCGGTAGATCTCGGCGACCTCCTCCGGCGCGCCATAGCTGCCGGCGACATCGGCGATCACCTCGGCCTCGCTGCGACCGGGCTGCGCGGCCAGCTCCGAGCGCAGGTATTCCTCGGCGTCGTACAGGGCGTCCTGCACCATCGCCGGGTCGGCGTCGTGCAGCGCCGCGCGCAACTGCGCCAGGTACTGCGGAATGGTGGTGGGCAGGCTGCTGCCCGTCGTGGTCTGGTCGTTCATTGCAGTACCCCCTCCAACACGGAATCGACGGAATCTCGGGTGGCGCGCCAGGCCTGGGTCCACAGCTCCAGTACCTGGCGACCACGTTCGTTGATGCGGTAGTAGCGTCGCGGCGGTCCGGCCATCGACGGTTCGACATGGCTTTCCAGCAACCCGGCCCCTTCCAGGTTGCGCAGCACCGGGTACAGCGCGCTCTGCTTGCCGCTCAGCACGCCCTCCCCGACCCGCTCCAGCTCCTTGGCGATCAGGTAGCCATAGAGCGGCTCGCCGGCCTTGGCCAGCACCGCCAGCAGAGCCAGCGAGACGGTGCCGGCGCTGAGCTCTTTCTGGAACTTCTTGAGGTGGGCCTCGTGGTCGCTCATCGGCTTCTCCAGCTAGCGTGGAGTCAACACTAGTGTGAAGTCAGCTATAGCGAATGTGTCGTTAGTCACCGTGCCGGTTGGAGGCCCCGTCGCTGGCGGATGCGCGGGCGCTTCGCGCACAATCCCGGGACACGTCCTGAACGGGTTTGCCATGTCGCCACGTCGTCCTGCCCTGCTCGCCCTCGCCCTGGCCTGCACCCTCCCGCTGGCCGCCAGCGCGGCCACGCCCTACCGCAGCCCGCAGCAGATCCTGGACGCTTCGCCCGCCAGCGACTGGCGCACGCCGGACCCGGCCAACCTGCTGTACATGAACCTGGAGAAGGGCCAGGTCATCATCGAACTGGCCCCGGCGTTCGCGCCGCAGCATGTGGCCAATATCCAGACGTTGGCGCACGAACACTTCTGGGACGGCGAAACCGTGTACCGGGTGCAGGACAATTTCGTAGTGCAGTTCGGCGATATCGATGCCGACGATGCGGCCAAGGCCAAGCCATTGGGCACGGCCAAACGCAAACTTCCGGCCGAGTTCCAGCGCGACAGCGCCGGCCTGAAGGTCAGCGTGCTGCCCGATCGCGATGGGTGGGCCGACCAGACCGGGTTCGTGGACGGTTTCGCGGTGGGCCAGGACCGCAAGGATGGCAAGACCTGGCTGGCGCACTGCTACGGGACGCTGGGCGCGGGCCGCAGCAACGAGGAAGACAGCAGCATCGGCGCGGAACTGTATGTGGTGACGGGGCAGTCGCCACGGCAGCTGGACCGCAACATCACGGTGGTGGGACGGGTGCTGCAGGGCATGGAGCTGTTGAGCGCGTTGCCGCGTGGGCCGGCGCCGATGGGCTTCTATGCCGATGCGGCGCAGCGCATCCCGATCACCTCGATCCAGCGGGCCACCGATGTACCGGCGGCGCAGCGGCCGAAGCTGGAGGTGCTGCGCACCGAATCGAAGACGTTCGCCGACGTGGTGGAGGCGCGGCGCAACCGGGTGGACGATTTCTACAAGCGCCCGGCCGGGCATATCGACCTTTGCAATATCGCGGTGCCGGTGCGGTAAGGGGTGGGGCAGCCGAGCGTGGCTCGGCTCTACCGTGCTGCGGGCCTGCGTAGAGCCACCCCATGGGTGGCTGCACGCGGACCAGCCGGGCTCAGCGCTTCTGCGACGCTGCGACGCTGCCGAGGATCAGGGCGCCGGCCACGACCATGGCCCCGGTCACCGGTTCGCCCAGGAACAGCCAGGCGAACAGCGCGCCGAACATCGGGACGAGGTAGGTGACGGTGGAGGCGCGGGCCGGGCCGACGCGGGCGATGAGGCGGTAGAACATCAGGAAGGCCAGGCCGGTGCAGACCACGCCCAGGGCAATCGCGCAGGTCCAGGACAAGGCCGGGATCGGGGCGGTCGGCCAGTGGGTGAGGGCCATCGGCAACAGGGCGATGGCCGCGCAGCCCAGGGTGGCGCCGGCGGACGCGGCCGGCGGCAGGCCGCTCATGTGGCGCTTGACCAGGTTCACGCCCAGGCCGTACAGCAAGGCGGCCAGTGCGCCGGCGACCACCGCCGCGCCGATGCTCAGGCCGGACACCTTGGCAGTGGCCAGCACCACCACGCCGGCGAAGCCGACCAGCAGGGCGATGGCGCGGCGCATCCCGATTTTTTCGCCAAAAAACAGGAACGCGATCAGCGCGGCGAACAGCACGGTCATCGCGTTGCAGATCGCCCCGATCGCCGCCGGCGCACGTTGTGCGGCCCAGGCGAACAGCACGAACGGAATCGCCGAGTTGATCACCCCGATCGGGGCCAGCCACAGCCAGCGCCGTGCCGGGAACCGGGCGCGGGCCTGCCACAGGAACGGCAGCAGCACGAGCGCGCCCAGCAGCAGGCGCACTTCGACCAGCGCGTACGGGCCGAAACTGGGCACCGCCACCCGCATGAACAGGAACGAGCAGCCCCAGATCGCGCCGAGCACGGTCAACTCCAGCGGGGTGCGCCAGTCGCGCTCGAGCGCCGCGCCGGCCAGCGGTGCGCAGCTCATCGCCGGCTCCCAGTGAACAGGCAGATGCGTGGCTGGGCGGCATGCGCGGACGGCAACATGGGGGTGGCTCCGGAGGACAGGGACACAGCATCCGCCTGACTGCGCAGGCCCACAAGCGCGTAGTATCCGTGCAAGCCACAAATCTTGTTTGGGTCTCGACCATGATCCTGCGCCCCGCCCTGCTGCCTGCACTGGGGGTGTTCGCGGTTGCCGCGCGCCACCAGAATTTCGCCCATGCCGCCGAAGAACTGCACCTCACCGCCAGTGCGGTCAGCCATCACGTGCGCAAGCTTGAAGACGTGCTCGGCACGGTGCTGTTCCAGCGCCACGCGCGCGGGGTCCGGTTGACCGCCGAAGGGCGCCAGCTGGCCGACGCGGCCGCCGGGGCGCTGAGTGATCTCAATGCGGTGGCCGGCAACCTGCACCCGCAGGCGGACATCGTGCCGTTGCGGGTCACCACCATCCGCTCGCTGTCGTACTGCTGGCTGGTACCGCGGCTGGCGCGCTTCACCGCCCGGCATCCGCAGGTGCGGATCGAGCTGCAGACCAGTACCGAGCTGGTGCGCTTCGACGAGAACGGGCCGGAACTGGGCATCCGTTACGGGCTGGGACAATGGCCGGGACTGCGCGCGCACCACCTGATGGACGACGAACTGCAGCCGGTCGCCTCGCCCGCGCTGGCCGGCGTGGCCGCGCTGCGCGAGCCCGCGCAGATCGCCGCACTGCCGCTGATCAGCGACATGTCACCACAGGGCTGGCGCGACTGGTTCCGGGCTGCCGGGGTGCGCGGGCTGGAACTGCCCTCGGTGCACTCCTTCAGCGACAGCACCGATGCGATGCGTGCGGCGGTGTACGGCATCGGTGCGGTGCTGGCGCGCAAGCACATCGCCCAGCCCTACCTGCAGCGCTACGAACTGGTGCGCCTGCCCGGGCCGGCGCTCAAGGCGCGCTACGCCTACTACGTGGTACATGCCGAACACCGACCGCTCAGCCCGACCGCGCTGGCGTTCATGGACTGGCTCCGGCGCGAGGCGCTGGACGAACGCACGCCGATACCGGCGTTGCCGGACGAACTGCTGGGCCGGCCCGCGCCGTCCCCGCCACGCTAGCGCGCGCCATCCTCACCCCGTCTTTTCCACGTGCTGGCTAGGCTGGAGTTCCTTTCCCCCAAGGCGCATTCCATGGCCCTGTTGCGACTCCGAATCACTGGCAGCGAAGACGATGCGCGTGCCATCACCGACCTGCTGCAGAGCATCGAAGGCATCGAGCATGTCGAGGAAACCGACGACCTGATGCCGCACATGGATGACGACGATTCCAGCTCGGCCGGCCTGTCCGACGACATCGGCCCGGGCATCCACGAACTCGAAGTGGAAGTAGGCAATGCCCTCGGCGCCCAGCGCGTGCGTGATGCCGTGCAGGAACTGGCGCTGGAACTGGATGTGTTCGTCGAGTACGAGCACGACGAAGGCTGAGCCGCGGCGGTGCCGGCGCGTCCGGCACCGCGCGTTCAATCAAACGTTGTTGGCGTTGGCGCGTTTGCGGCGGCGCCACAGCTTCAAGCCGATCCAGCCAAGCAGCCACAGCACCACGGCCACCGGCAACAGCGCCGATACCGCGCGGATCAGGAAGGCCACGCTGGAGGTGAGGATCGCGCCGGATTCGCGCACGGCCTCGCCGATTTCGCTGCGGCTGCGCTGTCCGGCCGGGGTGTGGAACTGCACCGTGACCAGCTGCGTATCGATCCGCCGACGCTGCTGCGCGGCATCCTTGTTGGCCTGCTCGACACCCGCTTCGATCTCCGACAGGCGCTGGGTGATCACCAGCAGGTCGGCCATCTTGACGTCCTTGCCGTCCTCATAGGCCAGCAGGCGTTCGTGTTCCTTCTCCAGCCTTGCCTTGGTCAGCGCGGTGTCGGCCACCTGCTGGGCCAGGTCTTCGGCATGGGTGTTGCGCGAGGAGACTTCCCCGCCCTGCCCGGCCAGCCCGATGATCGGCTCGACGCCCTTCGGCGCGATCCGCACCCGGATCGAACCGGTCGGGTACTCGCCGCCCTGCTGGCCGACCTGCAGCACCGCGCAGTCACCGAAGCGTGCGGACTGGCAGGCGTCGGCGATCTGCTTCACGCGCGGGCCGATCTGCGCCGCTTCCAGCTGGATGTCGATATCGTGCTCGTACGCCAGCGCAGCCCCTTCCGGCGAGGCCACCGCGCCCGCCGCGCCGGCCCCGGCATCGGCGGCCGCATGATTCTGGCTGCAGCCGGCCAAGGCCAGCACCAGCGTCCCTGCCAACGCGCCGGTCAGGCGCCACATCGTCCGTTTCACTATTTGCCCGCTCCGTCGTATCGATTGATCTTGAGCCCGTCCAGGTCCACCCCGGGCAGGCAACGTACATTCACCGCGACCATCTTCTGTCCGCTGCGCGGGTCCACGCCCTCGCTGAACGGGGCGATCCCGCAGGTGCGGCAATGGTGGTGTTCCAGGTGGTGCTGGTTGAACTGGTAGGTCGCCACGTCGGCCGCATCGGTGTCCAGCCGCAGGGCCTGGCGCGGGCCGAACCACAGCAGGCCACCGCGGCGGCGGCACAGCGAACAGTTGCAGTCCAGGACCTCGGTGATCGGCGCGTCGGCATCCACCACGAACGCGATCTGCCCGCAATGACAGCTCCCTTCGTACTGCATGGCGCACCCTCCCGATCAAAGGGCCATGGTAATCCAATGGCACGGGCACGGCCGGGCCGCTGGGCCTATGCTCGGGGATTGACCACAGCACAGGATCGCCGATGCGCCAGCATCTTCTCGCCCTCGCCCTGATCGCCGCCCTCGGCGGTTGCCAGCAGGCCGACGCCCCGCCCGTCGCAACCGGCACCCAGGCCCCGGCCACCGCCGGCGATGCCGCGGTCGATGCCGCGTTCGCCGACCTGTCCAAGCGCGCCCTGGATACCTGGATGCAGCTGTCCCCGATCAGCGCCACCCAGATCGGCGACCACCGCTATGACAGCGAGATCGACGACCTCAGCGCGGCCGGGCAGCAGAAGGTGCTGACCGCCTACAAGGGCCTGGTCGGCGACCTGGACCGGATCGATGTGAGCAAGCTCTCGCGCGAGAACCAGGTGGACGCGGCGATCCTGCGCAACCAGCTGCAGTCGGAAATCTGGAGCGCCGAGGTGCTGCAGTCGTCCAAGTGGGACCCGCAGATCTACAACGGCATGGCCGGCAGCGCGCTGTACGGGCTGATGGCGCGTGAGTTCGCCCCGCTGCCCGATCGCCTGAAGTCGGCCACCGCGCGCATGGAGAAGCTGCCGCAGATCTTCGCCCAGGCCCGTGAAAACCTGGATCCGGCGCGCGTGCCGAAGATCCATGCCGAGACCGTGGCCAAGCAGAACCGCGGCATCCTGAGCATCGTCGATACGTTCATCACCCCGCACATCGGCGAGCTGCCGGCCGAAGACGGCAAGCGCCTGCAGGCAGCCATCGACGGCCTGAAGAAGGCCGTGGAAGAACAGCAGACCTGGCTGGACAAGACGCTGGTGCCCAACGCCAAGGGCGACTTCCGCATCGGTGCCGAGCTGTACGACCAGAAGCTGAAGTTCGCGCTGAGCTCGTCGCTGTCGCGTGCGGAAATCGGCGAGCGCGCGCGCGCCGAACTCAAGCGCGTACGCCAGGACATGTACGGCATCGCGCAGACGGTGCTGAAGGACAAGCCGGGCGCACCGGCCCTGCCGGCCAACCCGAGCGACGACCAGCAGCAGGCCGCGATCGAAGCCGCGCTGGAACTGGCCTACGCGGACAAGCCGGCGCGCGACAAGGTGGTGGACGATGCCAAGGCGGCCTTGGCGCAGTCCACCGAGTTCGTGCGCAAGCATGACCTGATGACGCTGCCCGATTCGCCGGTGGACATCATCCTGATGCCGGAATTCCAGCGTGGCGTGGCGGTAGCCTACTGCGATTCGCCCGGTCCGCTGGACAAGAACCTGAAGACGTTCTACGCGGTGTCGCCCATTCCCGATGACTGGAGCGACAAGCAGGTCGATTCGTTCCTGCGCGAATACAACAGCCGGATGATCCACCTGCTGAGCATCCACGAGGGCACGCCGGGGCATTACCTGGAAGGCTGGCATTCGGGCAAGTTCCCGTCGACGCTGCGCGCGGTGCTGCGCTCGGGGCTGTTTGCCGAAGGCTGGGCGGTCTACACCGAGCGGATGATGCAGGAGCAGGGCTACCTGGACAACGATCCGCTGTTCCATCTGGTGCAGTTGAAGTTCTACCTGCGCACCATTTCCAACGCGATCCTGGACCAGGGCGTGCACGTGGACAACTGGTCGCGTGAGCAGGCGATGCACCTGATGACGCACGATGCGTTCCAGCAGGAAAGCGAGGCGTCGGGCAAGTGGGTACGCGCGCAGTTGACGTCGGCGCAGCTGCCGACCTACTTCGTGGGCGCGCAGGAGCATTTCGATACGCGCAAGGCGATGCAGGACAAGCTGGGCGCGAAGTTCAACCTGAAGGCCTACCACGACCAGATGCTGTCCTACGGCGCACCGCCGGTGCGTTTCGCGCGCCAGCTGATGCTGGACCAGCCGATCGAGTAAGAACTGCCTCGTTCCTCGTCAGACAGGCAAACGGCCCGGGGTGACCCGGGCCGTTTTTTTGTTCTTCTCCCTTCCGATGGGCCGGCCCTACGCGTCAGCGGCCACGAATCCACCGGTCTGCCGTGCCCACAAGCGCGCATACAGACCACCGGCGGCCACCAGTTCGGCGTGGGTACCGGTTTCCACGATCCGGCCCTGGTCCATCACCACCAACCGGTCCATGCGCGCGATGGTCGACAAGCGGTGCGCGATCGCGATCACCGTCTTGCCGGCCATCAACTCGTCCAGGTTGTCCTGGATGGCCGCTTCCACTTCCGAATCCAGCGCCGAGGTCGCCTCGTCCAGCACCAGGATCGGGGCGTCCTTCAACAGCACCCGG
>NZ_DAMAGC010000090.1:0-17124 GCF_031995405.1 Stenotrophomonas sp.
TCACCGTCGCCGGCAGCTCGGGCTTCATCGCCGATATGGTGGCCGACCAGATCAACGCACAGTGGCCGGCCGAAGTACGCGCCCTCCACACCACCAGCCTGCTGACCCACCCGGGGCTGTACCTGCGCCGCGAGCGCCCGACCCTGCTGGTGTCCTTTGGCCGCAGCGGGTCCAGCCCGGAAAGCGTGGCCGTGGTGGAACAGGTGCGTGCATGGGTGGACGACACGCGCTTCCTGGACATCACCTGCAACGCCGACGGCGAACTGGCCCGCCGTGGCCAGGGCCGCAGCGACACGCTGTCGCTGCTGATGCCGGCCGCCAGCTGCGACCGTGCCTTCGCCATGACCAGCAGCCTGAGCTGCATGCTGCTGGCCGCGCTGAGCGTGTTCGACACCGCGCCGTGGCCGCAGCGCGTGCAGCGCCTGCGCACGCTTGCCGCGCACGGCCAGCAGGCGCTGGGCGCCTGGGATGCCGACGTGGGTGCGCTGGCGCAGGCCGCCTACTCGCGGGTGATCTACCTGGGCAGCGGCCCGCTGGAAGCACTGGCCCGCGAAGCGGCGCTGAAAGTGCTCGAACTCACTGGCGGCCGCGTCCTGGCGCTGGCCAACACCCCGCTCGGATTCCGGCATGGGCCCAAGTCCACGCTCGATGGCGACACCCTGGTGGTGATGCTGCGCAGCGCGCAGCCGCTGTCGCGCCGCTACGAGCAGGACCTGCTGGACGAACTGCGCCGCGACCGCATCGCCGCCAAGGTGATCTCGGTGGGCCCGGACGGCAGCGACCGCGTCGAGGGCGATTTCGTCCTGGATGCGCCCGCGCTGGCCGACCCGTGGCTGGCACCGCTGTGGCTGCTGGTGCCGCAGTGCTATGCCGTGCAGCGCTCGGCCGCGCTCGGCATCACCCCGGACAATCCCTTCCCCGACGGCACCGTCAACCGGGTCGTGCAGGGCGTGACCATCCATCCCCATGGCTGAGCAGGCAACGCCCATGCAGTGTTGGTACGGCATCGATGTGGGTGGCACCAAGATCGAACTGGTCGCCTACGACGGCGACCTGCGCGAGCTGCATCGACAGCGGGTGGGCACGCCGACCCGGGACTACGCTGCGTTCCTGCAGGCCATCGCCGGTCTCGTGCATGGCGCGGATGCGGCATTGGGCGGCGCCGACAGCGCCATCGGCATCGGTCTGCCCGGCGTGCGCGACCGGGTCAGTGGCCGTCAGCTGAGCGCGAACGTGCCGGTGCTGACCGGCCGCCTGGTCGGCGATGACCTGCAGGCGCTGCTGCAACGCCCGCTGCAGTTCGGCAACGACCTGCAGTGCTTTGCGTTGAGCGAAGCACACGGCGGGGCCGGCGCGGGCTACCCGAGCATGTTCGGCGCGATCCTCGGCACCGGTGCCGGCGGCGGCTTCTGCGTGGCCGGACAGCTGGTCGCCGGGGCCAACGGCATCGCCGGCGAGTGGGGCCACTGGAGCATTCCGGCCACCCTGCTGCAGCGCCATGCGCTACCGGTGCTCGCCTGCGCCTGCGGCCTCCGAGGCTGCCTGGAGCGGTATGTCTCCGGCAACGGGCTGGCGCTGATCCACGAAGGCCGCGGCGGCGAAGCAATCGACGCCACGGCCGTGGTGGCGCTGGCCGCGGCCGGCAATGCCCTCGCCGAGCAGGCGCTGGCGGTCCACCGCGACCTACTCGGCTACAGCTTCGCCAACCTGATCCTGGCCGTCGACCCGCACGTGGTCGTGCTCGGCGGCGGGCTGTCCAAGCTGGAGCAGCTCTACCGCGACCTGCCGGCGGCGATCGCCCCGTACCTGTTCCAGGGCGTGCGCGTGCCCCCGATCCTGCCGCCGGCCTTCGGCGATGCCGGCGGCGCACGCGGCGCCGCCCTGCTCGCGCGCCAGCACCACCCGGCCCGCTGATCTTCCGCTGTTACTGGAGTTGCCATGTCTGCCATCCAATCGCTGATCGCCGCCCATCGCCAGGGCCTCCCCGTCGGGCTGTACAGCGTGTGCTGCAGCAACGAACAGGTGCTGCTGGCCGCGATGCAGGTTGCCCAGCGCTACGACACCCTGCTGCTGATCGAGGCGACCTCCAACCAGGTCGACCAGTTCGGCGGCTATACCGGCATGACCCCGCCGCAGTACCGCGACTACGTGCTGCAGCTGGCACGCGATGCCGGCTTCCCCGCAGAGCGGCTGGTACTGGGCGGCGATCACCTCGGCCCCAACGCCTGGCAGAAGGGCCCGGCCGAGGCGGCCATGGCCAATGCGCGCGACTTGATCGCCGCGTACGTGGCCGCCGGCTTCCACAAGATCCACCTGGACTGCAGCATGTCCTGCGCCGATGACCCGGTGCCGCTGCCGGATGCCATCGTCGCAGCGCGCTCGGCCGAGTTGGCGCGCATCGCCGAGCGCACCGCCGCCGAGCACGGCCTGCCACCGCCGGTGTATGTGATCGGCACCGAAGTGCCGATCCCCGGTGGCGAAGCCTCGCTGGCCGGTGGGCTGCAGGTCACCACGCCTGCCGCCGCGGCGACCACGCTGGCGATCCACCGCGAAGCGTTCTCCGCGCCGGATCTGCTGCCGGCATGGGAGCGGGTGATCGCGATGGTGGTGCAGCCCGGTGTCGATTTCGATCACAGCAGCGTGCATTACTACGACCCGGCCGCCGCAGCAGAACTGTCGGCGTTCGTCGAGCGGCAGCCGCGCATCGTGTTCGAGGCGCACTCCACCGACTACCAGACCGAAGCCGGCCTGCATGCACTGGTGCGCGATCACTTCGCGATCCTCAAGGTGGGCCCGGCAGCGACCTACGCCTTCCGTGAGGCGGTGTTCGCGCTGGCGATGATCGAGCGCGAGCTGCTGCCGGCCGCGCAGTGCTCGAACCTGATCGAGGTGCTGGACCGCTGCATGGTCGACGCGCCGGGCAACTGGCGCAGCCATTACCAGGGCGATGAACACGAACTGCGCCTCCTGCGCGCGTATGCACTCAGCGACCGCAGCCGCTACTACTGGGGCGAAGCGCCGGTGCAGGCGGCCCTGCACACGCTGGTGGCCAACCTGACCGAACACACGCCGCCGCAGATCCTGCTCAGCCAGTTCCTGCCCACCCAACAGCTGGCGATCGAAAGGGGCGAGCTTCAGGCCGAACCCCGCGCGCTGATCCGGCACAAGGTGGCCGAGCGCCTTGGCGAGTACGCCCGGGCCTGCAACCACAACCGGGCAGTCGCTGATAACGAAACTTCCCGGGCCACGGAGCTTTCTGAACGGTAAGCTTTGGCTTTCCTTCCGAACGGAATCGTCCCCATGCGCAATACACGGCAGCGCCGCCAACAGATCCTGCAGTTGCTGGTCGACCTCGGCAACGTGCAGGTCAGCGATCTTGTCGAGCGCTTCGGTGTGTCGGCGGTAACCATCCGCGCCGACCTGACCCACATCGAGTCGCAGGGCATGGCCACCCGCACCCACGGCGGCGCCACGCTGGTGCGCACGCCGCTGCCGGAGCAGGACATCCACGAGAAGGACACGCTCAACCTGCCGGTCAAGGACAGCATCGGTGCGCACGCGGCCGGGCTGGTCAAGGCCGGCGACAACATCATCATCGACTCCGGCTCCACCACGATGACCCTGGCCCGGCACCTGCGCGCGCACCGCGATGTGACGGTGATGACCAACGGCCTGAACATCGCCTGGGAACTGGCCAACGCACCGGGGGTTGAGCTGCTGCTCACCGGCGGGCTGCTGCGCAAGCAGTCGCTGTCGCTGCAGGGCAGCCAGGCCGAGGCCAGCCTCAACACCTACAGCTTCGACACCCTGTTCCTGGGCGTGGATGGCCTGGACCTGCAGTTCGGGCTCACCACCCACCACGAGGCCGAAGCCAGCCTCAACCACCGCATGGTCGAGCGCGCGCGCCGCATCGTGGTGCTGACCGATGCCTCCAAGTTCGGCCGGGTCAGCCTGCACCGCATCGCACGGCTGGACCAGGTCCACACCGTCATCACCGACGCCAGCATCGACGCCGAGTACCTGGAAGGGCTGCAGCGGCTGGGCATCGAAGTGATCATCGCCGAGGCGCCACCTTGACCCACACCCGCTCCCTGCATGGCCGCCTCCTCACCGCTACCGGGTGGGTGCGCGGCGACGTCCATTTCGATCAACGCATCACTGCCATCGACAGCGCGCACGGTGACCGGCGCGATGATCACGACGTCCCGCTGATCCTGCCCGGCTTCATCGACCTGCACGTGCATGGCGCGGCCGGGGTGGACATCATGCAGGGCGGCGATGCGGGGCGCACCGTGGCCCGCACGCATGCGCGCCACGGCACCACCGCCCTGCTGGGCACCACCATGACCGCGCACGAGGACGACATCGTGCAGGCGCTGGAGGGGCTGGCCGCAGCGATCGCGACACGCACGCCGGGCGCGGCGCGCATGCTGGGCGTGCATCTGGAGGGTCCCTTCATCAGCGCCGAGCGCCTGGGCGCGCAGCCACCACTGGTAGTGGAAGCCACGCTGGAAGACGTGCGCCGCCTGCATGCCATCGCGCCGATCAAGGTGCTGACGCTGGCCCCGGAGATCGGCCAGCACCTGGCGCTGATTCCCGCGCTGGGCGCCCTGGGCATCCGCGTGCAGCTCGGCCACAGCGCGGGCAGCTACGCCGACGGCGTCGCCGCGCTGCAGGCCGGTGCGGCCGGCTTCACCCATCTGTTCAACGGCATGACCGGCGTGGACCACTACCAGCCGGGCATCGCTACTGCCGCGCTCGCCCATGCCGAGTACGCCGAGCTGATTCCCGATCTGCAGCATGTGCACCCCGGCGCCATCCGTACCGCGCTGCGCGCGATCCCGAAGCTCTACTGCGTCACCGATGCCACCGCCGCCACCGGCATGCCCGACGGCGAATACGCGCTCGGCGTGCAGCGCGTGCACAAGTGCCTGGGCTGCGTGCGCCTGTCGACCGGCTCGCTGGCCGGCAGCGCACTGACCATGGACCAGGCGCTGCGCAATCTCGTGTCGCTGGGGCTGGACATCGCCGATGCCAGCAACCGGCTCTCGCGCTACCCCGCCGATTATCTGGGCATCGTCGATCGCGGTCGCCTCGCCGTCGGCGCCTGGGCCGACCTGGTCGTGCTCGACCGCGACCTGCAGGTGCGCGGGGTGGTGGTGGAAGGCGACGACATCGCACTCGATTAAGCGTTGAATCCCGCGCCGATGCGGCGCATGCAGTTGCAGACAGGACCGGCTCGATGAATCAGGTTTCCGCCGCTACGCCCATGCATGCCCACGCCGACGCCCCGCGCTGGCCGGTACGCTATCTGTTGTTCATCGGCGGCATGGGCGGCCTGCTCTACGGCATCGACATCGGCATCATCGCCGGCGCCCTGCCCTACCTGGAAGCCACCGCGACCGCGAGCTGGCACCTCACCAGCCAGCAGCTCGGCTTCGTGGTCGCGGCGGTGCTGCTGGGCAGCGTGCTGTCCTCGTTGTTCGCCGGCATGGTCGCCGACCTGATCGGCCGCCGCGGGGCGATGCTGCTGGCCGGCGTACTGTTCACCGCCAGCATCCCGGTCATGGCACTGTCCGACGGCTACGCCGCGCTGTTGATGGGGCGCCTGCTGCAGGGTGTGAGCGGCGGCCTGATCGGCGTGGTGGTGCCGTTGTACCTGGCCGAAGTGCTCAGCCCCGAGCGTCGTGGCCGAGGCGCGGCGATGTTCCAGCTGCTGCTGACCATCGGGCTGGTACTGGCCGCGTTGATCGGCCTGTACCAAGCGCACACCGTGGACGCCGCCGCCGAATCGGTGCGCCAGCTGCCTGCCGCCGAGCAGCAGCGCCTGCTGTTCGCGGTCAAGGACCACGCCTGGCGCACGATCTTCTGGAGTTGCCTGCTGCCCGGCCTGGTGTTCACCGCCGGCGTGTTGTTGATCAGCGAATCACCGCGCTGGCTGGTCCGCCGTGGTCGCATCGACAAGGCCCGCCTGGCCCTGCAGCGCACCGTCGCCGCTGGCGAGGTGGAACCGACCCTGCAGCGCATGCAGGCACCCGACGAGGTGCAGGCCGGCCGCAACGGCACCCGCGATCCGCTGCTGAGCCGGCGCTATGTATGGCCGTTCGTGCTTGCCTGCCTGGTGCTGGCCTTCACCCAGGCCACCGGCATCAACTCGGTGCTGGCTTACGCGGTCAACATCCTCAACCAGGCCGGCCTGCCCGGCTCGGTGGCCAATGGCGCGGACGTGGCGATCAAGCTGCTCAACGCGATCATGACCGTGGTGGCGCTGGTGCTGGTGGACCGCAGGGGCCGCAAGTTCCTGCTGATGCTGGGCAGCGGCGGCATCACCGTAGCGCTGCTGGCGGCCGCGCTGCTGTTCGTGAAAAGCGAGCACGGCCGGGCGGACGTGCATGCGCAGCTGCAGCAGCAGGTGGCTGGCAGCAGCCTGTCGCTGCCGCTGGACACCGCGCAGTGGCAGCGCCTGGATGGCAATGCCGGCACGGCGCCGCAGCAGTTGACGGTGTCCTACGCCTACGGCGGATTCAGCAACGTGCGCTCGCTGCGCAGCGACAACCCCATCGATGCCGCGCTGGAGATCCGCCGCGAGGATGCCGTATCGGCCGACAGCGTGATCGGCGCGTTCTTCCGCACGCTGCACCTCAACCCGTTCCCGGACCCGGCGCATGCCGCGCAGGCGCCGCTGGTGATCGAGCGCGCCATCATCGGCCCCGTCCCCTCGCCCACCCACGGCTGGCTGGTCGCCGGCTGCATCCTGCTGTTCGTGGCCTTCTTCGCCGTCGGTCCCGGCGTATGCGTGTGGCTGGCGCTGTCCGAACTGATGCCCACGCGGATCCGCTCCAACGGCATGAGCATCGCGCTGCTGATCAACCAGTTCGTGTCCACCGTGATTGCGGCGATCTTCCTGCCCACGGTCGGCCACCATGGCTATGCGAGCATGTTCTTCTTCTGGGCCGGCTGTACGTTGCTGTACTTCCTGATTGCCGCGTTCTGGCTGCCGGAAACCAAGGGCAAGACGCTGGAGCAGATCGAGGCGGCGTTCCGGTGACGAAGCGTGCCGGTGGTCAAGCCACCGGCCCTCGCAGGCTGTGCCCAGCTAGTGCGCTTTGCCGGTGATCTCGGTGAATATCCGCTGCGCATCGGTGGCATCTTCCAGCCCGGCGACCTGCATCGCCTTGCCGAATGGCCCCCGGATGGTGGCGACCGTCAGCACACGGTCGCCCACGGTAAAGGCAACACGGCGGCCGACCCGCGCCTCGGTGGCCGCCAGGATGCGCGGCGCGGCGGCCTCGGTCATCTGCAGGTTGAGTACCGGCTGGCCGGTGGAATCCATCCCCAGCGCCACCGATGCCACGTCCGCGGTGAGAACGAAAGGCGGCTCCAGCAGCGCGAGCGGGGAACCGTCCCGATTTTCCAGGTGGGTGGAGCCCGCCGCGCGTTGTTCGTCCACTTCGCGCATCAGGATGCGGGCCTGGGGCAGCGGTGCAACACCGGCGACATCGGCCACAGGGGACGCCATTTCCTTCCGCGGGCAACCGGTCAGGGCGACACATCCCGCCAGGACCAATGCAGTCAGCACAACTACGCGCATACATCCACCTCCAATCGGATCCGGGAGCAGTATCACCGCTCGGGCGACTCAACGCAGCCGACGGACCCGCCAGGCCACGACAATCTGCAGCACACCGTAGACAAGGCTGCCCACGCCGATCCAAAGCGTGGTGACGGCAATGCCCGCAATCGGGTTGGCCACCATCAGCACGCCCAGCACGATGGCCAGCAGACCGCTCAGGATCAGCAGCCATTCGCCCTGGATATGCCTGCGCACGCGCACCGCGAACACGATGCGGTAGATGCCGGCCACGATCAGCCACGCGGCCAGCAGCAGGATCAGCACGCTGGCGGTTGCCAGCGGATTGATCACCGCCAGCACGCCGAACACGATGGAGGCCAGTGCGTAGACCAGCAGCCAGCCACGCGGGACGCCGCTGTTGCCGCTGACCGCGGCGAACAGGCTGATCAGGCCTTCCACCAATGCCATCACACCGATCGCCCAGGCCAGCGCAGTGGCGGCCGAGAGCGGCCGGGCGATGGCGATCAGGCCGAACACCACGGCAACGATGCCGTACAGCAGCAGTACCCACCAGCTACGGCCGATCAGGGACAACACAGGGGACAAGGGGGTGTTCATCGCCAGCTCCGTGCAGGGGTCAGTGGCCCATCCTAGCGCCGGGCGATGAAAAGCACGGTCACGGATGTCCCTCAGTCCGTCGCCGTTGCAGCCTCCGCCAGCAGCCGCTGTTCGGCCTCGGCGCTGAAACGATAGCCACCGTCCACCGGCACGATGGCACCGTCGGCCACCCGCGCGTTCCACCAGTCTTCGAGGAACCCGGGCGCGAAACCACCGGTCTTGAAGCCGAACGGCGCCGCGACGAGGTCGAAGGGCAGCATGAGTTCGTAGCAAGGCGTTGCGTAGTCGTTCTGCCCGGCCGGGAGCTTCACGAACTGCGTGAACGAGCTGGCCGTGGCCAGCTGCGAATACAGCCAGAACATCCAGTCGTACATGCGGTGCGAATCCGCGTCGGCGTGCAGGGCGAAGAAGCCCTTCTCTTCGGTGATCTTCCTGGCCAGCGCGCGCAGGTGGCGCTCGCCGTGGGGAAGCACGGCCGCCGATGCATCCAGCGCGCGCCGCACGATCGGCGACAAGCTACCCCGGTCCACCGTGACCAGATCTATCTCCAGGGTTTCGGCGGCGTCATCGAAGGCATCCTCGTCCACCAGCCCGCGAATGAACGTGGCGAAGTCCGGGGCGACCACGGTGATCGCGTAGTCCGCCTCCTGGTCCACATGCACTACCTGCGGTTCGCCCTGCGGCCCGCAGTGGCGGTAATCGAGCATGATCACGTCGTGGCCGGCGCTGGGGCAGTCGGCGAAGACGATGCCGATGTCCGGATAGCCCCACTGCTCCTGCATGAATCGCGAACCGAATTCGCCGCCCAGCGAGTAGGGTGTCTGTCGCCCCAGCGCATACAGGCCGCAGACCTGGATGTGGTCCTCGGCCCAGCTGGTGGCCGCGTCCATCGGGTGGCAGCTGCGTTTCAGCAGGCCGCCATTCTGGCGCCGCGCGAGGGCGATGTATGCGTCGGGGATGCGGTAGCCCAGTTCGGCCTGGAGGTCGGCGATCACCGCATCGCTGGGAGGCGGCTCCTGGTAGTGCTGCCGGGCGTACTCGCAGTCGTCCCAGAAATCATCAAAATCGAACGTGGCGAACGGATCCATCGGGTGCGTTTTCCCTGTGACAGCGACCAAGTATAGAGCGGTCGCTTACGGCACCCGCGCGCACACCCACAGGGCGGCATCGGGTAGCCCGGCTCGCTGCACCGCGTGCACCGCCGCGTCGAGCGTGGCGCCAGTGGTCATGACGTCATCGACAATGGTCAGCCGTGACGGGGGCGGCGAGATCACGGCAAATGCGTCGCGCAGGTTGCGACGCCGCGCATCGGCATCCAGGTCAGATTGCGCGGCGGTAAGCCGATCACGATGCAGCCCGCGCCACAGCGGTTGGCGCAGCGCGCGCGCCAACGGGCGTGTCAGCTCCAGCGCCTGGTCGTAGCCGCGTGAGCGCAGGCGCCGCCAGTGCAGTGGCACCGGCGCCAGCGGACCGGTCGCGAACGCGGGCACCCGTTGCAGCATGAGCTGGGAAAGCAGGCGCCCGGCGGCCAGATCCTGGTGGAACTTGAAGCGGATCAGCAGCTGGTCAACGGGCGCGGCATACAGGAACACCGCGGCGGCGGCGGATTGGCGTGGTGGATCGTGCAGGCAGCTGCCGCAGCGCTCGGCAGGTTCGTCGGCTGGCAGTGGCAGCGCGCACAGCGGGCAGGCGTGTTCATTCCACGGCAATGCGGCATGGCAGGCCAGGCACAGGTCGCGCCCGTCGGCACCCGGTTCGTCACAGACCAGGCAGCGCAGCGGCAAGGCTTGGCGAGACAGCCACGCCAAAGAATCGAACCAGTGAAAGGGCAACGTGTCACCGCAGCGCGTGGAGTGCGACAAGGCTGCCGCCTCGATCGGCGGATGTCTGTCAGTGCGTTCCCTTCGAGCGCGTCGGCGATTCGCCTTGCAGGTGCCTCATCGGTCGGCGTCAGGCAGTACCAGAGCACCGTGAACGCCCAAGCCGTCCGCCAATGACCGATAAATCGGACGTTGGGGCGTGAAGCGATGGATCTTTCCGACATGGGGAAGGCTCGTCGAGCCGGCCTCTGTAAACCATATGCACGACAGAATAGTTGACAGAGATAAGCGCACTGACCAGACTGCCGCCCTTTCGCCTCTCTCCGTCAGGACACCCCATGGCCGCTGCACTCCGCCACGACTGGCACCGCGACGAACTACTGGCGCTGTTCGCGCTGCCGTTCCCGGACCTGCTGCACCGCGCCGCCGTCATCCACCGCGAGCACTTCGATCCGGCGGAAGTGCAGGTCTCCACCCTGCTGTCGGTCAAGACCGGCGGTTGCCCGGAGGACTGCGCGTACTGCCCGCAGGCCCAGCGCTACAGCACCGGGGTGGCGGCGCAGAAGCTGATGGACACCGACGCGGTGGTCGCCAGGGCCCGCCAGGCCAAGGCTGCCGGCGCGTCGCGGTTCTGCATGGGTGCGGCCTGGCGCTCGCCCAAGGATCGCGATGTACCCAAGGTCGCGGCGATGATCCGCGAGGTGAAGGCGCTGGGGCTGGAGACCTGCGCCACCCTGGGCATGCTCAGCGGCGATCAGGCCGTGGCCTTGCGGGAGGCCGGGCTGGACTACTACAACCACAACCTGGACACCGCGCCGGACTACTACGACTCGATCATCCACACCCGCCAGTACCAGGACCGTCTGGATACCCTGGCGCACGTGCGCGATGCCGGGCTGAAGACCTGCTGCGGCGGCATCGTCGGCATGGGGGAAACCCGCGAGCAGCGCGCGGGCCTGCTGCTGGCATTGGCCACCCTGCCCGCGCATCCCGATTCGGTACCGATCAACCGGCTGGTGCAGGTCGCCGGCACGCCCCTGCACGGCACCGCCGAACTGGACCCGTTCGAGTTCGTGCGGATGATCGCGGTGGCGCGCATCGTCATGCCGCGCTCGACGGTGCGGCTGTCGGCCGGGCGCGAGGCGATGAGCGATGAGCTGCAGGCGCTGTGCTTCCTGGCCGGGGCCAACTCGATCTTCCATGGCGAAAAGCTGCTCACCACCGGCAACCCGGACACCGCGCGCGACCTGGCCCTGTTCGAGCGGCTGGGCCTGCGCCCGATGGCAGTCCAGGTGGACGCGGCCGACCACGACCACCCGGGCACGGTCCACGCCGACATCACGGTCGAGGCGGGGCGCTGCGGGGGTGGCTGCGAGCAGGCCGCCTGAGGCCGGCGCATGGCCTGCCCTGCCGGGGCAGCGCCGGGCCCGTCAACCGGGTACGCTAACCGCCCATCCATGCCAGCCGACGACCATGGCCCGCCCCGACCTGCACGACCGCATCCAGGCCCAGCGCAAGCTCCGCGACGCGCAGGGGCGCATACGCGTGCGCCGCACGGTGACCCGTCGCGACGGGGTGCGGCTGGAGATCGACGGCCAATGGCTGACCGGCTTCTGCAGCAATGACTACCTCGGGCTGTCGCAACAGTTCGGTGTGGTCAGCGCGCTGCAGGACGCGGCCGCGCGCGAAGGCGCCGGCGCCACCGCCTCGCACCTGATCTGCGGCCACCATGCCCTGCATGCAGCGCTTGAACAGGAAATGGCCGACTGGCTCGGTTATCCGCGCGCGCTGCTGTTCGGCAGCGGCTTTGCCGCCAACCTGGCCGTGCAGCAGGCCCTGCTCAGCGAAGAAGACGATGTGTGCGTGCAGGACCGTCTCAACCACGCCAGCCTGTTGGACGCCTCGCGCCTGGCCGGTTGCCGCCTGCGCCGCTACCCGCACCTGGATACCGAAGGCGCGCTGCGCCAGTTGAAGCACGCGCCCGACGGCGCGGCGATGCTGGCCACCGATGGCGTCTTCAGCATGGATGGCGATATCGCCCCGCTGCGCTCGCTGTCGCTGGTGGCGCGCATGCAGGAAGCGCTGCTGTACGTGGACGACGCGCACGGCATCGGCGTGGTCGGCGAACACGGCCGCGGCTGCGTGGCCGATGCCGGCCTGGGCGTGGCCGATGTGCCCTTGCAGCTGGCCACGCTGGGCAAGGCGCTCGGTGGCAGCGGTGCGGTGGTGCTCGGCGATGAAGCACTGATCCAGCACCTGGCCGAAACCGCACGTCCCTACATCTACACCACGGCGGTGTCGCCGGCGCAGGCGGCCGCTTCGCTGGCCGCGGTGAAGCTGGCGCGGCGCGATGACTGGCGCCGTGAAAAGCTGGCCGAGCTGGTCGGTGTGTTCCGCGCCGGTGCACGCCAGCATGGCCTGGAGCTGATGCCGTCGGACACGCCGATCCAGCCGCTGCTGTGCGGTGCCGAATCCACGGTGATGGCATTGTCCGCCGCGCTGGAAGCGTCGGGTTTCCTGGTCAGCGCGATCCGCCCGCCGACCGTGCCCGAAGGCAGGGCACGCCTGCGCGTGACCCTGTCCGCGCTGCACACCCCGGCGCAGGTACGCGCGCTCACCGATGCCATCGGCCATGCGCGCGATACCGTGCTGCGGCAACAGTCGCTGGATGCACTGAGCGCGTGAGCCGTTCGCTGTGAGCCTGCATATCGAGGTGGTCGGCCAGGGGCCGGCGCTGGTCCTGATCCATGGGTGGGCATTGCACGGCGGCGTGTTCGCGCCACTGGTCGAACGCCTGGCCGCGCACTACCAGCTGCATCTGGTCGACCTGCCCGGCCACGGCCACAGCCGCGACGACGCCACCCCGCTGCGGTTGCCGTATGTGGTCAATGCGATTGCCGCGGCCACGCCGCCGGCGGTGTGGTGCGGCTGGTCGCTGGGCGGCCTGTTCGCGCTGCATGCGGCCGCCACCCTGCCGCAGGTGCGCGCGCTGGTGATGATCGCCGCGACCCCGCGCTTTGTGCGCGCCGACGATTGGCAGCACGCGGTCGAGCCAGCGGTGTTCGAGCAGTTCGGCCAGGACCTGGCCACGGACTACCGGGGCACCCTGGAACGCTTCCTGGCCCTGGATGCGATGGGCTCCGAACATGCCCGACAGGAACTGCGCACCCTGCGCGAGCTGCTTGTCGCGCGCGGCGAGCCGGCCCCGCGCGCACTGCAGGAAGGCTTGCGGCTGCTGGAGACCACCGATCTGCGCGGCGCCCTGCCCGGCCTGGGCAAGCCCAGCCTGTGGCTCGCCGGCCAGCGCGACCGGCTGGTGTCGGCCAGGGCGATGCAGGCGGCCGCCGCGCTGGCCCCGGCGGCGCAGGCGCATGTGGTCGCCCACGGCGGTCACGCCCCCTTCCTGGGCCACGCCGACGAGGTCGCCGCGCAGCTGCAACAGTTCGTTGCCGCCCTGCCCTGACCTCGCCGCCGCGCATCGCCGATCATGTACGCCCGTCTTTCACCACAGGATTGACCCATGGACCTTGGAATCGCCGGGCGCTGGGCCCTGGTCTGCGCCGCCAGCAAAGGACTCGGCCTGGGCTGCGCGCGTGCGCTGGTACGCGAAGGCGTCAACGTGGTCATCGCCGCGCGCGGTGAAGACGCGCTGGACCACGCCGTACGCGAACTGCTGGCCTTGCCGGGCGCGCGCAAGGTCATTGGCGTGGTCGCCGACATCACTACCATCGAAGGCCGCCAGGCCGCGCTGGCGGCGTGCCCGCAGGTCGACATCCTGGTCAACAACGCCGGCGGCCCGCCGGCCGGCGACTTCCGCCAGTTCACCCGCGAGGACTGGATCGCCGCGCTGGATGCCAACATGCTGGCCCCGATCGAGCTGATCCGCGCCACCGTCGACGGCATGATCGAGCGCGGCTTTGGCCGCGTGGTCAACATCACCTCCTCTTCGGTGAAGGCCCCCATCGACGTCCTCGGCCTGTCCAACGGCGCTCGCTCGGGGTTGACCGGCTTCGTCGCCGGGCTCGCGCGCAAGACCGTGGTCCACAACGTCACCCTCAACAACCTGCTGCCGGGCCAGTTCGATACCGATCGCCTGCGCGGCAACTTCGCCTATCTCGCCCAGCAGCAGGGCATCGACGCCGGCCAGCTGGCCGAGCGCAAGCGCACCCACATTCCGGCCGGCCGTTTCGGCACCGCCGATGAGTTCGGCGCGGCGTGCGCGTTCCTGTGCAGCGCGCACGCCGGCTACATCACCGGGCAGAACCTGCTGATCGACGGCGGCGCCTACCCCGGCACGTTCTGACCTTCGCCATCGTGTTTTCCGCAGTGAGCCATCCATGACGTCCAGCTTCGACCCCCGCCACGTCCGCCGCGCGTTCTCGCGCGCCGCCCACAGCTACGATGCCGCCGCCGCGTTGCAGCGCGAGGTCGAAAAGCGCCTGCTCGAATCGCTGGACTACCTGGAAGACCGGCAGCCGCAGGTGGTGCTGGATATCGGCAGCGGCACCGGCCATGCCAGCGCGGCAATGAAGAAGCGCTGGCCCAAGGCACAGGTGATCGCCCTGGATCTGGCCGAACCGATGCTGCGCGAAGCGAAGAAGCAGGCGGGCTGGTGGAAACCGTTCGCGCGTGTCTGCGCCGACGCACAGGCACTGCCGCTGCTGGACCAGAGCGTGGATGTGATCTACAGCAACCTGTGCCTGCAGTGGGTGGAGAACCTGCCGGCGGTGTTCGCCGGCTTCCGGCGCGCGCTCAAGCCCGGCGGCCTGCTGCTGTGTTCCACCTTCGGCCCGGACACGCTGGTCGAACTGCGCGAGGCCTTCGCCCAGGCCGACGCCGTGCCGCATGTCAGCCGCTTCGCCCCGATCGCGCAGTTCGGCGATGCGCTGATGATGTCCGGCTTCCGCGACCCGGTGCTGGACCGCGATCTGTTCACCCTCACCTACGACGACCTGACCGCGCTGATGCGCGAGCTGCAGGCCATCGGCGCGACCAACGCGCGCCAGGATCGGCGCCACACACTGACCGGTCGCGGACGCTTTGCCGCTGCACGCGCGGCCTACGAACCCCTGCGCCGCGACGACGGCAAGCTGCCCAGCAGCTGGGAAGTGATCTACGCCCATGCCTGGGCACCCGAGGCCGGCGCCCCGATCCGCGAGCGCGGCCAGGACGTGGCCAGCGTGCCGGTGTCGGCCATCCCGATCCGACGCAGAACACCCTCGTAGAGCCGACCGTTGGTCGGCTGCTTGTGCGGTCGGCTGCGCGCAGGGCGACTCGGCGGTCCAGCCGACCAACGGTCGGCTCTACCTGGCTTACGCCGGGAACATGTCGCGGTGGAAGAAATAGATCTCCTGCACCAGGAACTTCCAGCTGGTGTGGAAGCTGCGGAAGCGCGTACTCGGGGTCGAAGACGCCAGCGCGTCGATGCCCAGCTCGCGGGCCAGGCGCAGCGCGCGCGCCATGTGCAGCGGATCGCTGACGATGATCACCCGGTGCAGGTTGCGCTGCTCCATCAGGCGACGTGCCTCGATCAGGTTCTGCCGGGTAGTGCGCGAAGCGGTCTCGATCAGGATCGCCTTGTCCGGCACGCCCTGCTTGAGCGCGTAGCGCCGCGCCACCTGCGATTCGGAAAAGCGCGCGGCGGTGCCGCCATAGCCGCCGGTGAAGATCAACAGGGGCGCGTAGCCCTGCTCGTACAGATCCAGCCCATGGCGGATGCGCTCCTCGAACACCGGTGACGGCTTGGCATCGTAGGCGGCCGCGCCCAGCACGATGATCGCATCGGCCTTGGCGGCCTGGTCGCGCTCGCCCACCCACACGATCCACGCGGTCACCCCCAGCAGCCAGGCGAACAGCACCACGCACAGCCGCCACAGCCAGCCAAGCAGGCCCACCCGCGCGTGCCCGCTCATGCGCGCCCCCAGGGCAGCGCGTCCAGGTCGACGTTGCCACCGGACAGCACCAGCCCGACCCGCTGCCCGGCAAACCGCGCCGGGTCGGACAGGACCGCGGCCAGCACGATGGCCGAAGACGGTTCAACCACCTGCTTGAGCACCTGCCAGAGCAGCCGCATGGCCGCCAGGGTGGCCGCATCGGGCACCGTGATGACCTCGGCCGCGCCGTGCAGCAGGGCAAAGTTGGGCTCCCCGATGGTGGTGCGCAGGCCATCGCAGACCGTGGCCGGGGTGAAGTCGATACGGCGTTCGCCCGCGGCCAGCGAGCGCGCCGTGTCGGCCGCGCCCTCCGGCTCGGCCAGCACCAGACGGGTGTTCGGTGCGACCGCCTGCAGCGCCAGGCGCGTGCCGGCGGCCAGGCCGCCGCCGCCAACCGGCACCACCAGCACATCGAACGGGCCGTGGCTGCGCACCAGTTCCAGCGCGGCCGTGCCCTGGCCGGCAATCACCCGCGGGTCGGCATAGGGATGCACCAGGCTGGCGCCGGTGCGGGCCTGCACCTCGGCGCACATGGCTTCGCGTGCCTCGATGCTGGCCGCGCAGCGCCATACCGTGGCGCCGTGGCGGGCGATGTTGGCCAGCTTGGCCGCCACCGCACCGTCGGGCACCACCACGTTGCAGGCGATCCCGCGGGTCCGCGCGGCCAGCGCCAGCGCGGCGCCATGGTTGCCGGAGGAATGGGTGACCACCCCGCGCGCGGCATGCGCCGGGTCCAGCGACCACACGGCATTGCAGGCGCCGCGGAACTTGAAGGCGCCGCTGCGCTGCAGGTGCTCGGCCTTGAACGCCAGCGACGCGCCCGCCAGCCCGTCGAGCACGCGCGATTGCAGCACCGGGGTCACGCTGGCATGCGGGGCGATGCGTGCGGCGGCCGCCAGGAGGTCGTCGACACAGGGCAAGGGTGAATCGCTCATGACGCAAGATTAACGTATGCCCACGGTTCGCATCGCGCCGGCCAGGCGTGCCAACATGGCAATCATTCAGCGGATCCTGGCCGAGTTAAGGGCCGATTCAACGCTTCGGGCCGAAGCTGGCTCCATACCCTCGGGGGGACCCCATCATGAAAATGCGCCTGATCTTTGCCGGTGGCCTGCTGTTGGCCCTGTCCGGCTGCGCCACCTACGACTATGTCGGCGGTGGCTGCGGCAGCGGTTACTAC
>NZ_DAMAGC010000091.1:0-17108 GCF_031995405.1 Stenotrophomonas sp.
GCCGGCCTTCGGTCCACGCCGCAGACCGGGGGTAGTGCCGGCCGCTGGCCGGCTCCAGGCAACATCGCACGCCCGGGTAGTGCCGGCCGCTGGCCGGCTCCAGGCAACACCACGCGCCCCGGGTAGTGCCGGCCGCTGGCCGGCTCCAGGCCATCGTCCAGCGTTCATGAGGAGCCGGCCAGCGGCCGGCACTACCGGGCTTTTTCCGGCCAGATTCCTGAAGGGAATCTGTATTCCGCCGTTCACCATCAGCCCGCGCCCCCGCATCCGGCGCTGCGCTGGTACCCTTTCCCTCCCCCTTTCGCCTCGCTGCCGCCGCCATGAGCCGACTCCGTATATTTGATGACACCGCCCCGGATACCGCACGGTTCGACAGCCGCGATGGCGAGGCCATCGCGGTCGAACTGAAGAAGATCGGCGTCACCTTCGAGCGCTGGCAGGCGGCCCATGAGGTTGCCCCGGGCGCAAGCCAGGACGAGGTGTTTGCCGCCTACCGGACCGACATCGACCGCCTGGTGGCCCAGCACGGCTTCAAGAGCGTGGACGTGGCCTCGATCGCCCCGGACAACCCCAACCGCGCCGAACTGCGGAAGAAGTTCCTCGACGAGCACTTCCACAAGGAAGACGAGGTGCGCTTCTTCGTCGCCGGCTCCGGGCTGTTCACCCTGCATGTGGACGGCAAGGTCTACGAGATCGAGTGCGTCAAGAACGACCTGATCGCCGTGCCCGATGGCATCACCCATTGGTTCGACATGGGCGAAGAGCCCAATTTCGTGGCGATCCGCTTCTTCACCGAGGCCGATGGCTGGATCGGTCATTTCACCGGCAGCGACATCGCCCAGCAGTTCCCGCGTTACCACCCCGCACAGCACCAGGCCGACTGATCCATGCCGCATCCCACTGTCATCCTCACCGATATCGAAGGCACCACCAGCAGCATTTCGTTCGTCAAGAACGTGCTGTTCCCGTATGCACGCAAGGCACTGCCGGCGTTCGTCGCCGCGCACGGCCAGCAGCCGGAGGTGCGCCGCTGGCTGGATGCGGTGGCCGTGGAGATCGGCGGGGCCTGCCAGGACAGCCTGATCGTGGAAACCCTGCAGGGCTGGATCGACCAGGACCGCAAGCACACTGCGCTCAAGGCGCTGCAGGGCATGATCTGGGAAAACGGGTACCGCAACGGCGACTACAAGGCGCACTTCTATCCGGAAGTGTCCGCGGTGTTGAAAGGCTGGCATGCGCAGGGCAAGCCGCTGTACGTGTACTCGTCCGGCTCGGTGCCGTCGCAGAAGCTGTTCTTCGGCTTCAGCGACGCCGGCGACCTGACCGGACTGGTCTCGGGCTGGTTCGACACCGAAGTTGGCGGCAAGCGTGAGGCCGACAGCTACCGCCATATCGTCAAGGCGATCGGCGTACCGGCCGGGCAGATCGTATTCCTGTCCGACGTGGTCGAAGAGCTGGATGCCGCCCGCGACGCGGGCCTGCAGACCCGCCTGCTCGACCGGCTGGACGACTACCCGCTGCCGCGCAGCGGTGAAGCCACCCACGGTCACGACCGTGTAGAGAATTTCCAGCAGATCACGCTGTAGAGCCACGCCATGCGTGGCTGCCTCTTTGCGCACTCCGGCACGGCGCCAGCCACGCGTGGCGTGGCTCTACCGGACACATGCCGCCCGCACCGAGGCCATGCACGACCGGATGGTAGAGCCACGCCATGCGTGGCTGCTCTTCGCGTGACGCCGACACCGCGCCCCGCCACGCATGGCGTGGCGCTACGGGACGACGTCGGCGAGTGAGGTGAGGCGGAGCGTGCTGCGCAGTGTGTCCAGATTGGCGCTGCTGCGCAGGCGGAGGGTCCTGGTCTCGCCCGGCACCAGGTCCAGCGCGTTGTCGTCCAGGGTGGCATCGAGGCCGTCGAAGTCGACCCACAACGCGCGCACCAGCGTCGGCGAACGCAACGTGAGCACGTAGCCTTCGCCATCGGCACGCAGGTCGCTGTCGATCTTCATCCGCGCCAGCGCAAGGTCCTTGGCCGCGGCGAAGTACACCACCTGCTGCGACAGCACCTGCTTTCCATCCAGCAGTTCGACCACCGCCACGGTCCGCGTCGGATCCGCGCCGTGCAGCAGTGAGGCATCCTCGAACCGGCCCACCTTCAACGCCGACAGCGGCGGCAACGCCACGGCGTGCTGCTGCTGGCTGCGCAACGTCCCATCCAGATCGATCACGCGCAGCCGCCATGTTGCCTGGAATCCCTGCTGGCGATCATTGAGCAGGCTCACCCCGGTCACCCCGTCGTCGCGCAACGCCGCCACCGCACGGTCGGCAAAGAAGCGCTTCGCGTGGAAATGCAGCGCCTTCCAGCGCCCGGCGTAATCGATGCTCGACCACGACGCCCCCGGCCACACGTCGTTGAGCTGCCAGTACAGCGAGCCCATGGTGTACGGCCGCGACGCGCGGTGGTGCAACGCCGCCAGCTGGATGCCGTCGGCCTGCATCACCTGGCTGAGATACACGAACGCCGGGAAATCGCGCGGCGTGCCGTACGCCTCTTCGATGTACTTGAGCAGCCGCTCGTTGCCCTGCCCGGCCATGAACTTCTGGTGCGCGCGCACCGTGGCGCTGTCCACCTGCTGCTCGGCGGCCGGAATGATGCCTTCCAGCGTGCGCAGCGACGGCCATGCCTGCAGGCCATATTCGGACATGAAGCGCGGGGTCTCGTGCAGGTAGGCCGTCACCGGCAGCGCCGGGTTGCCCCATACCTGCCAGTAGTGCTTGTCGCCACGGGTGGAATCGTTGGCCTTGTCGTCCAGGTCATTGCTGGGCGAACTGGACCAATACGGCACGCCCAGCCCTTCTTCGGCCACCACCTGGCGCAGGTCATTGCCGAACAGGTCCACATAGCCCTGCCAGACCTTCGCGGCGAAGGCGGGATCGGCGGCGGTCAGGTCGCGACCATGGCCCCAATCCTTCCACGCGGTTTCTTCCTCGTTGTTGCCACACCACAGCACCACGCTGGGATGGTGGCGCAGCCGGCGCACGTTGTCGCGCGCCTCGGCGACCACGTTGGCGCGGAACGCCGGATCGTAACCGGGCTGCATGCCGCCGCCGAACATGAAGTCCTGCCAGACCAGCAGGCCCAGCTCGTCGGCGATGTCGAAGAACGCATCGTCCTCGTAGTAGCCGCCGCCCCAGTTGCGCAGCATGTTCATGTTGGCATCGCGCGCGGCGGTCAGCTCGCGGCGGATCCGTGCCGGATCGACCCGCGCGGGGAACATGTCGAACGGAATGACGTTGGCGCCCTTGGCGAAGATCGGCACGCCGTTGATCACGAAGGCGAAGCCCTGCCCGCCCTGGCGGTCGGCCTCACGGCGCAGCTCGACGGTGCGCAGGCCGATCCGCTGCTCGATATGGCGTGGCGCAGCGTCGCCCGGTGCCAGCGTGACACGCACGGTATAGCGTGCCTGCTCGCCCTGCCCCGCCGGCCACCAGCGGCGCGGCTGTTTCAGCGAAACCGGCACGCTGATGGCGTTGTCGCCAGCCTGCAGTGAAGCGTCACGATCGATTCGGGCCACCGACACTCCATCAGGATCCAATACCTCCACGCGCACTGCGGCATTGCCACGCGCGGCGCTTTCCACCTGCAGCGTGACCGCCAGATCGGCGTGCTCGGCGTCCAGCGCCCGGGTGTGCACGGCCATGTCGGTCAAGCGCTGCGCATCCCAGCTGTCCAGCAGCACCGGGCGCCAGATCCCCGCCGTCACATAACGCGGGCCCCAGTCCCAGCCGAAGTGGTAGCCGGGCTTGCGCACGAAATTGCCGACCATCGCGTCCCTGGGCTCGTCGCCGTACGGCGAGGGATAGTTGCCGGCGATCTTGTGCGGCATCGCCTGCACGCCCGGCAGCAGGGTCCTGATCGGTGAGCGAAGTACCACGCGCAGTTCATTGCCCTCCGCACGCAGCCTGCCGTCCACGCGTGCCCGCCAGGTGCGGTGGCTGTTGTCGGCCTGCAGCAGCGGCTGGCCGTTGAGCGTGACCGTGGCGAAGGTGTCCAGGCCCTCGAACGCAAGCTCGGCATGCGCGCGCGCCAGCGTGGCGGCGTCCACGTCGAAGCGGGCGCGGTATTCCCAGTCGGCCAGCCCGATCCACTGCAATCCGGCCTCGGGCGCGCCCACGTACGGATCGGCGATCACGCCCTGCGCCAGCAGGTCGGTATGCACCGCTTCGGGTACCCGCGCGGTGCGCCACTGCTGCAGGCCGGGGTGCGCGGCACCGCGCGCGTCACCGGGCAGAAGGCGGAATGACCAGTCCGCCGCCAATGGGGCGGCCGCTACGGGGAGTGCCCACGCTGCCAGCAGGACCAGCAACAGCCAGCAGGCCGGTGCAACGACATGGAAACGGCGGTGCGCGCGCATGGTGACCTGCCTGGTTGCGGGAGCAGCCGACCAACGGTCGGCTCTACCGGGGTTTGGGAAGCCGACCAACGGTCGGCTCTACCGGATTCAACGGACTACGTTGAGCACTTCGTAGCACGCGCCCATGGTGTGGTAATCGGTCTTGCCGGCCGGGCTCTTTTCATCGCTGTACTTGCGGTTGTCCGCATCCAGGATGCGGTACCAGGCACCGTAGCGATGGTCGATCATGTGCTGCCAGGCATAACCCCAGAGCTTGTCGTACCAGTCCCAGTAAACGGCATCGCCGGTCCGCGTGGCCAGCAGCGCGGCGGTGGCCAGCGACTCGGCCTGCACCCAGAAATACTTGTCGTCGTCACAGACGCTGCCATCGGGCGCGAAACCGTAATACAGGCCGCCACGTGCGGTGTCCCAGCTGCGCTCGACGGCGACATCGAACAGGTGCCGCGCGGTGGGCACCAGCCAGTCGGCCTGCACGTGCCGATCCAGGATCAGCAGCAGCTTGGCCCACTCGGTCTGGTGGCCGGGCTGGAAGCCCCACGGGCGGAACAGGTGCTTGGGGTTGTCGCGGTTGTAGTCCCAATCGATCTGCCACTGCGGATCGTAGTGCTCCCACACCAGGCCATCGCCCTGCGCGGCCTGGCGGCGGGTCATGTGATCGGCCAGCAGCAGTGCGCGATCCAGGTAGCGTTTTTCAGCACTGGCCTCGAAGGCAGCCAGCATCGCCTCGCACATGTGCATGTTGGCGTTCTGGCCACGGTAATCGCTGAAGTTCCATTCGGCATCGGCTTCGTCCTTGTACAGGCCGAACGCCGGCTCCCAGAAGCGCGTCTCCAACAGTTGCCACGTTTCATCCATCCACGCACGCGCGTCGCAGATACCGGCCTTGAGCGCACAGCTGTAGGCCAGCAGCACGAAGGCCACGCCGTAGCAGTGGTTGGTGGCATCTTCGACCACGCCATCGCGCAGGGTCCAGGCGTAGCCGCCGGTGGCCGCGTTGCGGTGGACCTCGCGCAGGTAGCGCACGCCGTGCTCGACGGCCGCCAGATCCTCGGGCTTGCCGAACTCCCGGTAGGCCATGGCGTGGTTGAACACGAATCGGGTGCTGCTGACCAGGTGCCGATGCGCGGTGTCGTACACGCTGCCATCGTCACGGTAGTAGTGGAAGAAACCGCCCTTGGGGTCGATCTCGTGCGGCTGGTAGAACGCCATGGTCTGCGCGATGTGGGCGCGCAGGAAGTCGGGCGAGCGGAAATCGGGGGTCGGCGGAACCGGGGTGCCATCGAGGGGCGAGTTCATGCGGCGTCATCCTGTTGTTGCTGCAGCAGTTGCTGGACTTCTTCAAGGCTGGGCATGGCCGCGAACGCACCCTTGCGGGTGACGGCGAGCGCGCCGACGGCGGCGCCGAAGCGGATTGCGCCGGTCAGCGCGGCCGGGTCCTGGCAGAAACCGGCGAACGCCGTGCCATCACCGCCGCGCTCACCGATGCCGAACAGCAGGCCGCCGACGAACGCATCGCCGGCAGCGGTGGAGTCCACCGTCCGTACGCGGAAGCCGGTGAGTACGCCATCGGCGTGGCGGGTGTGCCAGCGGATCGGCGCGGCGCCGTCGGTGATCACCACCGCCTGGGCCTGGGCGGCCAGCAGGCGCGCAATCACCGCCGCATCGCCACCGGCCTGGTCGGCGGCCAGATACTCCAGCTCTTCGCGCGAAAGCTTGACCAGGTCGGCCAGCACCAGCGCCTCCCACAGGCGCGGCAGCGGGTCGACGTCGGCCGGCCACAGCGCAGGACGCAGGTTGAGGTCCAGGCTGACCATCGCACCGGCGGCACGTGCGCGGCGCATGCCATCCAGCGTGGTCTCGGCGATCTCGGCCTCGGTCAGGCTGTTGGAGCACACATGGAAGCTGCGCGTGTCGTCAAAGCAGCTGGCGTGGAAATGCTCGCTGCGGAACAGCAGGTCCGCGGCCGGCGGCCGGTAGAAGCTGAAACTGCGCTCGCCGTGGGCGTCCAGCGCCACGAATGCGAGCGCGGTCTTGGCCGCGCCGGTTCGCACGATGCAGTCGGTGGCCACACCGGCGTCGGCCAGGCTCTCGGCAAGGAAGTCGCCGAACATGTCGTTGCCCAGCATGCCGGCGAAATGGGTGTCGGCCCCCAGCCGTGCCGCGGCCACCGCGACGTTGGCCGGCGCACCGCCGGCGTACTGCAGGAACGCGCGCGGAGTGTCGGCGCTGGCCGGCGGCTGCGCAAGTAGATCGATCAAAATCTCGCCGAAACAGACAATCTTGCTCATTCTGGCCTCAGGCTCCGTGGCGGAATGCGGCGCTCGGGCGCGAACCCGACAGGCCATAGAAAATGATGTAGCCGTAGCACACCAGCGGCAGGATGAAGGACGGCTGCAGACCGATATGGTCGGCCAGCACGCCCTGCAGGTACGGCACCACCGCGCCGCCGACGATTGCCATGATCAGCAGGCTGGAGGCCTTGTTGGTCAGCGGCCCCAGGCGCTCGATGCTCAACGCGAAGATGGTCGGGAACATGATCGAGTTGAACAGGCCCACCGCCACCACCGCATACAGCGCCACATGGCCGCTGCTGAGCATGGTCAGCGCCAGCAGCAGCACGTTGACTGCCGCGAACACGGTCAGCAGCACGCGCGGCGAGAAGCGGGTCATGATCGCCGAGCCGGCGAAGCGACCGATCATCGCCAGCGTCCAGTACGCCGACACGTAGTGGGTGGCCTGCTGCTCGGTGAAGCCGCCGATGGCCGGCATCGACAGGTAGTTCACCAGGAAGCTGCCGATCGACACTTCCGCACCGACGTAGAAGAAGATCGCCAGCACGCCGAACAGCACGTGCTTGTGGCGCAGCGCGTCGAGCAGGGTGTGCTTGCCGCTGTCTGCCTGCTCGGTGGTCTCGGTCAATGCCGGGAGGCGGAACAGGTAGACGAACACGGCCAGCAGCGCCAGCGCGATCGCCAGGCCCACGTACGGGCCCTGCACCGACTGCGCCTCCTGTACGCGGTAGGCGATCTGTTCGGCCGAGGGCAGCGCGGCCAGTTCATCGGCACTCTTGACCGTGTTGCCCAGGATCAGCAGGCCGCCGAAGATCGGCGCGATCGCCGTGCCCAGCGAGTTCAAGGCCTGGGCCAGGGTCAGACGGCTCGACGCGGTCTGTTCCGGACCGAGCAGCGCGACGTACGGATTGGCGGCCACCTGCAGCACGGTGATGCCGGTGGCGAGCACGAACAGCGCGCCGAGGAACGCTTCATACACGCGCAGCTCGGCCGCCGGCCAGAAGCCCAGCGCGCCGACCGCGGCGATCGCCAGGCCGGCCACGATGCCCTTCTTGTAGCCCAGGTGCGCCACCAGCCGACCGGCCGGCAGCGACATCAGGAAGTAGGTGCCGAAGAAGGTGAACTGCACCAGCATCGCCTTGGCGTAGTTCAGTTCGAACACCGCCTTCAGATGCGGAATCAGGATGTCGTTGAGGCAGGTCAAAAAGCCCCACATGAAGAAGATCGTGGTCGCCACGGCCAGGGCCATGCGCGTGTTGACCACGGGCGCGGACGCAGACGAGGAAGGCAGACGGGGCGTTGGAGAAATGGGCATTCAGGTACGCGCCTCATTGCGCGAGCAGGTGAAGGAAGACGCCATCACGCGGCCACGGGGCCGCTGCTGGCGCGGATGCGCAGTTGTACGGGCGCCACGGTGCGTTGTGGTGCCGCTTCGGGATGGTCCAGCCGCTGCAGCAGCAGTTCGGCCGCTTGCCGGCCACGCTCGCGCGGGTTGACCGTGAGCGTGGTCAGCGGCGGCAGGGCCACCGCGGCTTCGGAGATGTCATCGAACCCGGTCACCGCGAAATCGATCCCGGGCTGCACCCCGCGCGAGGCCAGGCCCAGCATCAGGCCGAGGGCGACGCTGTCGTTGTAGCAGACCGCCGCGGTGGGCGCCGGAGCGCGCGCGAACAGCTCTTCGCTTCGCGCGGCCGCTTCAAGACGGTTGGGTGCCGATTCGATCAGCCATTCCGGTCGCACGTCCCTGCCCGCTTCGGCCAGTGCCTGCGCATAGCCCAGCCGACGCTGGTGGCAGGAACTGGAATCGGCGTGGCCACCGAAGAAGGCGATGCGCTGGTGACCGCGTTCGATCAGGTGGCGGGTGGCCAGGTAGGCGCCCTGCTGGTTGTCCAGGGTGAGGAAGTCCCAGTCGGCGCCCGGCGGTTCACGGTTGAACAGCAGGACGTTGGCATTGAAGCCCAGCACCTGGCGCAGTTCCGCCGCGTCGCTGCCTTCGGCCGGCGACAGGATCAGGCCGGCCGGGGTGTGTTCCATCAAGGTGGTCAACACCGCCTGCTGCCGCTGCGGCGATTCGCCGGTGCTGCCGAGCAGGGTCACAAAGCCCTTGGCACCGAGCGCCTCGTCCACCCCGGAGGCGAACTCGGCGAAGAACGGGTTGGACAGGTCGTTGATCACCAGGGCGACGCTGGAGGAGGTGCGTCGCCGCAGGTTGGCCGCGCCCCGGTTGTAGACATAGCGCTGGCGGCGCAGTTCGGCCTCGACCCGGGCACGGGTGTCGACGTTCACCAGCGGGCTGCCGCGCAGCACCAGCGACACGGTCGCCCGCGACACGCCGATCGCCTCTGCGATATCGGTCACGGTGACCGCGCGCGTTCCCTTGCCTGCGGGTGTGGCCTTGTCGTTCATCGTGTCCGCCCGGTCCTTGTCATCCCGCAAGCCTAAACGATCGCATCGGCCAACGGACCGCGCCGGTGCCGGTGGTCGGGGCGCAGCCGTGGGGCAGACGCAGATTCATTCCAGCACCGCGCCCGGGGTGGCGCAGTACGAGCGCGGCAAGGCCTCGGTCCGGGTGCCCCAGCCGGTGGTCGGGGCCTGGGTGCCAAGCGCGAAGTCGATGCGCCCGCCCTGCTGCAGCCGGGTCCAGTCCAGCCACACCGGCGCGTGGTCCTGGCCGTCCACGCGCACGCCCTGCACATACTGCAGGGTGCGGCCATCGGCACCGGCGGCGGCCAGCGTCAGGCTGCGACCGGTGCCCAGGTCCACCTCCACCCTGGAGAAGCGCGGGGTGTGCAGCAGGAACTGGCCACTGCCGGGCACCGCCGGGTACAGGCCGATCGCACTGAACAGGTACCACGCCGACATCGTGCCCAGGTCATCGTTGCCGGTCACGCCGTTGGGCGCGTTGGTGAACAGCTGCTGGGCCGCGCGCACCACCGTGGCGGTCTTCCACGGCTGGCCGATCAGCGTGTACATCCACGGTGCGTGCAGGTCCGGTTCGTTGTTGGGGTTGTAGCGGTACTGGTTGTAGTAACTGTACGGCCCCACCACCCACTCCTTGCGCGCGGCGGTCAACGGCGACTGCACCAGGGCGTCGTAGGCGAAGAATGCATCCAGGCGCTTGCCGGCCTGCTCGCGACCGTGCATGGCCTGGACCAGGCCCGGCATGTCCTGCTGTGCCAGCCACTGGTACTGCCACGCGGTGCCTTCATGGAACCCATGGTGCGAACGCGGGCTGTAGTGGCCGTCGGACGGTACGTACCACTTGCCATCGTCCACGCGCGGACGCGGGAACCCGCTCATGCCGGTCTCTTCATCGCGCACCTGCGGATCCCACACCTTGTGCCAGTTGCCCCCACGCGTGCGCAGCGTGGCCGCATCGTCGGCATGCCCCAGCCCATCGGCCATCTGTGCCAGCGCGCAGTCGGCCAGCGCGTATTCCAGCGTGGCCGAGCCCCCGTGATGCGGATCGACGTCCATGCCCTTGGAAGGGAAGGCGCGGTCGTAGGCCACAAAGCCGTTTTCCACGTAGCCCGGGTTGCCGGAACGGCCGGCGTGGCGCGAGTTGAGCGGCGGCTGTTCGAACGCATTGCGGCGCAGCGCGGTGTAGGCCTCGGCCTCGCGCCCGGCAAGCGCGCCGAAGCGCCACAGGTCGACCAGGAACGGGGTGACCGGATCGCCGGTCATGATGTTGGTTTCGAAATTGGCATAGCCCCAGCGCGGCAACCAGCCACCTTGTTCGTTGATGGCCAGCAGGCTGCGGCCGATGTCGCGCGCCACCGCCGGGCGGGTCAATGCCAGCCACTGGTTCTGCGCGCGGTAGGTGTCCCACAGCGAGAAATACTCGTAGTAGGTCCAGCCGTCGGCGCGATGGATGGCGTCGTCGTAGCCCCGGTAGCGGCCGTCGGCATCACTGCCGGTCAGCGGCTGCAGCAGTGCGTGGTACAGCGCGGAATAGAACACGGTGCGGTCGTCGGTAGTGCCGCCCTGCACGCGCGTGGTAGCCAGCTCGCGGCGCCACTGCTGCTGCGACTGGGTGCGCATCTGTTCGAAGCCGAGCAGCTTGCCGCCCTGCATGCCCTCGCTGCGCAGGTTGTTGCGCGCGCCTTCGGCATCCACGTGCGAAATCGCGCTGATCGCGGTGACCGCGCGCTGCTTGCCCTTGCCGACGTCGAAGCTCAACCACGCGCCACTGGGCTTCTGTTCGCCTTCCATGCGATGCCGCGCACCGGCCAGGCCGCCCTCTTCGCCCCACGTACCGAACGCCTTGAACGGGCGGTCGAATTCGATGCGGAACCACGTGGTGTACTGATGCCCGCCGCAGAAGCTCTTGGTGACCAGCTTGCCCTCGACCACGCGGTCGCCGACCACGTCGATGACGCTGCCGATCACCGAGTGACGCTCGTTGGCCTGGCCGACGTTGACCAGCACATGGCCGGCACCGGCGTCGACCGGGAAGGTGTAACGCTCGGCCGCGGCGCGGGTGCGCGCGGTAGCCTCGGCATCGATGCCGCCGTACCCGGTCAGGCGCACCTTGTAGTAGCCGGCCTGGCCGACCTCGCCGTCATGGGTGTAGCTGGAGGCGTAACGCTTGTGGTCGAAGCTCTTGGCGTCGTCGGTGTTGAAGTCGCCGCCCTTGCCGATGCTGCCGGTGACCGGCAGCACCGAAACCTGCCCGCCCTGTTCCCAGCAGCCGGCGCCGGACAGGAAAGAGTGGCCGAAGCCGCGGATCTTGGGATCGTCATAGCGCCAGCCGGCGTAGTGCTCGCCGATCGGGCTGACCTGGATCAGGCCGAACGGGGCCGAGGCGCCCGGGAACGTGTTGCCGTCATCCTTGCTGCCGATGAACGTGTTGACCTCGCGCTCCAGCGCGACCGGGGCGGCGGCCTGCAGCATCGGCGCGAACGCCAGGGCGAACAGGCAGGCAAGGCGCGGCAGGGCGCGGCGTGACGGGCGGGCGACAGGGGCGGACGGCATTCGGCGCATGGGTGGATCCTGTGGGTCGATGTCGGTGCTGACGAAGGGGCGCAAAGCCCCGCCACTGCTGGCTGGGCGTCTCCCCGGGACGCGGCTCCAGATCCACGTTGCCGTGAATTTAGATCGATTCAAGTAAAGCACGGGGATTTCGGCGGATGCATTCTGCGGCGCAACATGAACGTCCCAGGTTTGCGGCGCGCACCGGGATGTCGGCGCGCGCACCGCGATGCTTGGCCGCCGGGTGACGCATCGCGATGGGGCCCTGGCATCAGAGGGTGCAGCCTGACACCCCTGCCAACTGACGGCCCTGCCTGCGAAGCCGACCATCCTCCTCCGCCCGTCCGCGCAAGAAACCGTTTCCATCAGATGGGCGGCCGCGTCACACCCTCGACGCGCGCTTGCCATATTGCGCAGCAGCATGCGTCGCCCGCCGGGCCGTGCTAAAAATTCCCCGCCAATCGTTTAGATCGATCCAACTTCAAACGGTCACGATTGCTGGACAGGTGGGTGGGGGACCCGCCACGCGCTGCATGCCGGACGCACGATTCGACGCCTCACGGCGCCTTAAAAATTAGATCGATTCAATCACGTATCGCCACCGTTTCAATCCAGGAGAGGGAGAGAGTGGAATGAACAAGATGTCCCGCATGCGCAACCGCGACACGCTGTCGGCCGCCATCACCGCCGCGCTGTTCGCCGCCGCGCTGGTTCCGGCCAGCGCGTTCGCACAACAGGCCAGCCCGGCCTCGTCGCCGGAAGCCACCACGCTCGACAGCGTGACCGTCACCGGCTACCGCTACGCCATCGAAAAAAGCCTGCAGCAGAAGCGCGACGCCAACGCCGTGGTCGAAGTGATCACCGCCGAAGACGTGGGCAAGTTCCCCGACAAGAACGTGGCCGATGCGCTGCAGCGCGTGCCCGGCGTGGTCATCGAGCGCAGCGGCGGCGAAGGCAAGACCGTCAGCGTGCGCGGCCTCGCCCCGGACCTGACCCTGACCCAGTTGAACGGCAACTACGTCGCCACCTCGGAAACCAACAACGAAGCGACCCGCTCGTTCAACTACACGCTGCTGCCGGCCAACATGCTGTCCAGCGCGGAGCTGTTCAAGTCCCCCGAGGCGCGCATCGACGAGGGCGGTATCGGCGGCACGGTGATCCTGCATACCCGTCGCCCGCTCGACATGGAAGCCAACTCCGGTTACGTGAACCTGGAAGGCACCTCGTCCGATACCAGCCACGACCTCGAACCGCAGGTGTCGGCGCTGTACTCCTGGCACAGCAAGGACGAGCGTTTCGGCCTGCTGGTCGGGGCGACCAAGCAGACCCGCACCAGCCGCACCATGCAGGCCAGCACCGAGGACTACCAGTGGTACGGCAACGGCACCGATGCGCGCGATGCCAACGGCAACGTGCTGTCGCAGGACGGCATCCACTACTGGTGGGGCCAGTCCGGCTTCAATGACCAGAGCGGGCGCAACTACAGCGAATTCTTCATGCCGACTTCGGTGAACTTCGCGGTCAAGGAAGAGAAGCGCGAGCGTACCGGCGGCCAGTTCACCTTCCAGTTCAAGCCGCTGGACAACCTGACCCTGACCGCCAATTACTTCCGCTTCGAGCTGCAGGGCGATTACACCCAGAACATGCTGAAGATTCCGGAATGGAACCTGGCGCGCTACAACGGCGACGGCAACTGGGACGGCGGCCGCCTGCTCAACGGGCTCAGCTTCGACCCCAGCGGCAGCATCGTCACCGGTGCGCAGTACGAAAAGCTGGCCGGCAAGACCTATTACTGCAGCGAAGAGCAGGCCGCCGCCGCCGGCATGGCGCCGGGTGGCTGGGGTCCGGACGACTGCACCATCCCCACCCCGCAGCTGACCGGCACTTACAGCAAGGAAAAGGCGCTGTCGCAGACCGCCGACCTCACCGTGGACTGGGACATCAGCCCGTTGTGGAAGGCCTCCTTCACCGGTGGCCGTACCTGGTCCGAGGGCGGTCCGTCGATGAACTTCAGCATGTCGGCCAAGCCGCGCCGCCAGGTCAATGGCGTGTGGCAGTCCGGCAACACCTACAGCGCCTGGGACCTGACCGGCACCCCGAGCGCCACCTTCTCGCCGAACCTGCAGGACCAGCTGATGGCCGGCATCGCCGAGATCGATACCGGCTCGACCGGTTCGTCGTGGATGCAGACCAGCGTCAAGCAGAACTACTTCCAGGCCGACGTCACCAAGATGTTCGAAAGCGGCTGGCTGGACTCGATCCAGTTCGGGGCCAAGTACCGTGACGGCGAAGTCCACCGCAACACCGGCAACACCTACTGGGTGTGCCAGGGCAAGGACCCGGCCGACTACGACAACAACCGCTACCAGGCCGGTTGCGATTCAACCGCGGGCGAGGCCCAGCCCGGCTTCTTCCTGTCCAGCCCGATCAGCAACATCGCCGGGGGCTTCAACGCCAACGTGTTCCCGGGCATCAACTACCCGGCCTATATCGACTTCCTCAACCAGAAGTACGGCGGTTCCTACAGCCGCAAGGAAGAGGACTTCGTCTACAACGTCAACGAGAAGATCTACTCGGGCTACTTCCAGGCCAACTTCCGTACCGAGCGCCTGCGCGGCAACGTCGGCGTGCGCGTGGTGCGAACCCAGCAGTTCGCCGAGTCCAGTGATTCGGTGGAGAAGTTCAACGACTACTTCCAAGACAACGCCGCCGGCGCGCCGATGGGCTGCAACGATCCGGCCGCTGGACCGCTGATCGCCTCCAACACCGGCTATGTATGCCAGAGCGGTTTCGTGCGCCTGCCCGATGGCCTGGCCCGCGAGAAGACCTACGAGTTCGCTTCGCTGGAGCGCACCTACACCGACTTCCTGCCGAGCTTCAACATCGCCTGGGACATCACCGACAACCTGGTGCTGCGCGGCGCCGCGTCCAAGGTCATCGCCCGCCCCGGCTATACCAGCATCGCCGCGCCGGGCAGCCTGAGCTACGTCAGCGAGGAGTACAGCAACGACCGTCGCGTCGCCGGCGGTACCGACACCCCCGGCTGGTACGGTCACGGCAGCAACAAGAACCTGGAGCCGTTCGAAGCGACCCAGTTCGACATCGGCCTGGAGTGGTACTTCCAGCCGGGTGCGGTGGCCGGCGCGGCGCTGTTCCGCAAGAACGTGGACAACTTCACCGTGCCGGTGGTGCGCGACCAGCAGATGACCGTGGGTGGCCAGACGGTGACGGTGCAGAAGTACGAGACCGAAGCCAACGGCCGCGATGGCGTGTCGCAGGGTGTGGAGCTGTATGGCCAGTACACCTTCGGCATGGGCTTTGGCGTGCAGGCCAACTACACCTACAACGACACCAACCTGGCCTCGATCGTGCTGGATGGCCAGAACATCGGCTCCTCGCCGCTGGTGGGCAGTGCCAAGAACCAGGCCAACGTCACCCTCTTCTACGAGAACCAGAAGTTCCTGGCGCGTGCTTCGTACAACCGCCGCGGCGAAGTGGTGGGCGGGCTCGTCAATGGCCTGACCCAGTACTCCGAGCCGTACGACCAGCTGGACCTCAACGCGGCCTACAACCTGACCGATGCCCTGACCCTGACCGCCTCGGTGCTCAATGCCACCAAGTCCGAACAGCGGATCTACCTGGGCAGCGACAGCAAGGCGCGATTGATCTCCAACACCTACACCGGCCGCCAGCTGTACTTCGGCGTGAACTGGAAGTTCTAACCGTCACCCGTCCCGCCCCAGGGCGGGGACACGGTCCTCCACGGCAGCCACGCTGGTACAGGTGGCTGCCGTTTTTTTGTCTCGATGCGCATCCGGGGGTAGCGCCACCCCATGGGTGGCTGCACGCGGTGCCGGAACGAAGAGAAGCCACGCATGGCGTGGCTCTACCAGCCTCCGTCAATCCCGCGCGCCCCTGTAGAGCCACCCCATGGGTGGCTGCACGCGATGCCGGCGTGTAGAGCCACCCCATGGGTGGCTGTCGCGGTGCAAGAACGAAGCGCAGCCACGCATGGCGTGGCTCTACCGGTCGAGGGTGGCGCGGAGGGCGGCGACGGTTGCCGGGTCGGTGGCGGTCCAATCCGGCGACAGTCCGATCAGCGCCGGGTTGTGGAACCGCATCGGTGAACGGTGCGTGGCCTTGGCCGACGCGTGCAGTTCACGACATCCGCTGCGGTCGGCGATGGCGGCGATGTTGTCGGCAGTGATGCCGGCGCCGGCCATCATGCTGATGCGGCCATCGGCCCGGGCCACCAGCGTGGCGAGCATGTCCACGCCGGCTTCGGCACTGCCCTGTCCGCCGGAGCTCAACACCCGCTGGCAGCCGAGTGCGATCACCTGTTCCAGTGCCTGCGGAAGATCGCGGGCGGCATCGAAGGCGCGATGGAAGGTGACCTGCATCGGCCCCGCCGCCTGCACCAGTTCGCGGCACAGTGCCATGTCGATGCCGCCGTCGGCATCCAAAGCGCCGATCACCACGCCATCGCAGCCGAGCGCCCGGCACTGCGCGATATCGCGCAGCATGATCTCCGTCTCCAACGCGTCGTAGAGGAAGTCGCCGGGCCGCGCCCGGATCAGCACGAACAGCGGAATGCGCAGGCGTTCGCGCGCCACCGCGATGCTGCCCTGGGACGGCGTGGTACCGCCCTCGGCGAGATTGTCGAACAGTTCGATCCGGTCGGCGCCGCCGGACTGTGCGGCCAGCGCGGAGGCCACGGAATTCGAGGCGATTTCCAGCACGCGGCGTGGTGGGCTCATGTCTGCTCGCTGGTGTAGACCGAGGCCGAATCGCGCAGGTCATCCTGGCGATCCTTGTCACACACCGCATAGACGAAGCCACGGTGCAGCGCGTACGCACCAACGTCGCCGTGTTTGTCCAGCGCCAGGAAGCACACCTGCAGCGTCTTGCTGGCCTCCGGGCGCTTGCGCACCAGCCGTGCGATCGCCTCGCGGCAGGCGTCGGCCGGCGAGCGACCCTGGCGCATCAGTTCCACTACCAGGAACGAGGCGGCGTTGCGCATCATTTCTTCGCCAACGCCCGAGGCGGTCGCCGCGCCCACTTCATTGTCCACGTACAGGCCGGCACCGATGATCGGGCTGTCACCCACGCGCCCGTGCAGCTTCCACGCCATGCCGCTGGTGGTGCACGCGCCGGCGAGGCGGCCGTTGGCGTCGATCGCCAGCATGCCCAGGGTGTCATGGTTGCTGCTGTCGCCCGGGCGACCACGTCGCTCGGCATTGATCTCAGGCGTGTACCGGGCGGTCTTCAACCATTCGCGCCAAGCCTTTTCCGCCGCCGGGGTGAGCAGTTTCTGGCGTTCGAAGCCCTGCTCCACCGCGAACTGCTGCGCGCCCTGCCCGACCAGCATCACGTGCGGGGTGTTCTCCATCACTTTGCGGGCGACGGACACCGGATGCAGGATGTCGGTGAGCGC
>NZ_DAMAGC010000092.1:0-17099 GCF_031995405.1 Stenotrophomonas sp.
CCGCCAAGGGTGCAGGTCTGTGTCTGCGAGGCACTGCCTCGCGCACGACTGAACGCATCCGCTCAGCCCGCAGCCGTCCCCCACGCAATCAACCCGATCGCCACCACCGCCAGCGCCAGCCCCACCCGGTTCCACGCACTCGTGCGCTCGCCGAACGCGACCATCCCCACCAGCGCACCGACCACTACCACGCCGATGTTCATCCCCGCAAACACCACCGCCGGACTGTCCGGTAGATGCTGGTGCGCGCGCACGTAGAAAAGAATGTTGCCGAAGTTCAGCAGCCCCAGCAGTGCGCCGGCACCCAGGTTGCGCCAGTGCAGCCGCGCCGCGCCGCTGGCATGCCGCCACAGCACCAGCGCCAGCATCAACACGAACGCCAGGCCGAAACTCGCCGTCAGCGCTGCCATCGACGGCGTCCCCGACAGCGCCACCTGCTTGAGCATGATGTCCACCAGCGCGTAGCCCACCCACACGCCCAGCAGCCACGGCCACGCGCGCTGCCCACCGGGCTCGGCCGCGGCAGCGCGCGGACGCACGCTGATCCCCACGATGGCCAGCAGGCCCAGCCCCAGCCCGGCCAGCTTCCAGCCGTTGGCCGTCTCGCCGAACACCAGGAACGCAGCCAGCAGCGACAGCAGCAACGACAACCGCTGCGCCACATCGCTGCGCACGATGCCCGCGCGCGTCACCGCCCGCGCCATCACCAGGAAGATCGACGGCAGCGTCACCGCCAGGCCCAGCAGCGCCAGCCACGGCGCATGCGCGGTCTGCAGCGCGTCCAGCGACGGGCGCAGCAGCACCAGGCTGAGCCCGCATGCCAGCAGATAGTTCCAGGTCACCACCTGGACCATGTCCAGGCGCTGGCGCGGCGCCAGCTTCAGCAGGACCGAGACCAGCACGCTGCAGAAAACGCTGAAAACCAGATAGTGCATGTACGGACCCGGCAGGGGCGGCGGTGAAGCACGCGGAGGGACGGTATTATGACGCCATGCACAATCCCCCATTTCCCCAAGAAAGCGGTGCGCTGACGCTGGACGGACCGGTCGGTCCGCTGGATGTCGTGGTTGATCTGCCCGAGGCCGATGTCGCCGTGCAGCCGGTGGTGGCGATCGTCTGCCATCCCCTGTCCACCGAAGGCGGCAGCATGCACAACAAGGTGGTGACCATGGCCGCGCGCTCGCTGCGCGACCTGGGCATCCCCACCGTGCGCTTCAACTTCCGCAGTGTCGGCGAGTCGGCCGGCACGTTCGACAACGGCGTGGGCGAACAGGACGACCTCCAGGCCGTCGCCGCCTGGGTCCGCGCACAGCGACCCGGCCAGGCCCTGTGGCTGGCCGGTTTCAGCTTCGGCGCCTACGTCTCGCTGCGCGCCGCAGGCGACCTGCAGCCGACCACGCTCATCTCGATCGCGCCGCCGGCCGGGCGCTGGGACTTCGACGGCGTGCAGCCGCCGGCCCAGTGGCTGGTGATCCAGGGCGAGGACGACGAAATCGTCGATCCGCAGGCGGTCTATGACTGGCTGGACGCGCTGGATGCACCGCACGAACTGGTGCGCATGCCCGATACCAGCCACTTCTTCCACCGCAAGGTGGTCGACCTGCGCGGCGCGCTCATCCATGGCGTCAAGCAGTGGCTGCCCAATCCCGCACCCGACGCGGCATGAGCGACGCCGTGATGACCCCGTCGCAGCGCTACGCCGATGGCGTGGCCCGGGGCGAATGGCAGAACGACCCGGCCCAGCACGCCGCCCTGGCCGAGCTGGATCGTATCCATGTCGCCCTGGTCGACAGTGCCCAGGACGGCTGGCTGGACCGCCTCTCGGCCTTCTGGAAGAAGCCCGATCCGGTCAAGGGCCTGTACTTCTGGGGCGGGGTGGGGCGCGGCAAGACCTTCCTGGTCGACCTGTTCTATGACGGCCTGCCGATCGAGCAGAAGTACCGCACCCACTTCCATCGTTTCATGCGGGGCATCCACGAGCGGCTGCGCGAGCACCAGGGACAAAGCGATCCGCTGGCCAAGATCGCCCAGGAATGGCGCAGCAAGCTGCGCGTGCTGGTGCTGGACGAATTCTTCGTCACCGACATCGGCGATGCGATGCTGCTGGCGCGCCTGCTCGAGCGGCTGTTCGCCGAGGGCGTGACTCTGGTGACCACCTCCAACACCGCCGTGGAAAACCTGTACCTCAACGGCCTGCAGCGCGACAGCTTCCTGCCGGCCATCGGCCTGCTGCAGACCTACTGCGTGGAGCTGTACGCCGAGGGTACCGAGGACTACCGGATGCGCGCGCTGACCCGCTCGCCGGTGTACCAGGCCCCGATCGATGCCGGCAGCGATGCGTGGCTGGGCACGCGCTGGGCCGAGCTCAGCGGTGGCCAGCCGGCCAAGCCGGGCAACATCGAGATCGAAAGCCGCAAGATCCCGGTCCGCGGGCGTGGCAAGAGCATCGTCTGGTTCGACTTCAAGGCGCTGTGCGAAGGTCCGCGCGGGCCGTCGGACTACATCGAGATCGCGCACGAGTTCAACACCGTGCTGCTCGGCGACATTCCGCATTTCGACACCCTCAACGAAGATGCCGCGCGCCGCTTCGTCAACCTGATCGACGAACTCTACGACCGCCACGTCAACCTGGTCTGCACCGCCACCGATTCCCCGGTCGCGCTGTACTCGGGCACGCGCCTGCAGGGCGCCTTCGAGCGCACCGCCTCGCGCCTGATCGAAATGCAGAGCGCCGAGTACCTGGGCACGCCGCACCGGGCGTGACCGGGCGGCGGTTTACGGTTTCAGCAGCAGCAGCGCATCACCGCGCGGCTGCTCGTGGGCGATGACCGGGGCGGGGTCCTCGTCGCGGTCCATCACCATCATCGCCAGCGGCTTGCCCTGGTAGCGCACCTCCAGCGACTGCTGCAGCGCATCCAGTGCCAGCACCTGGGTGCACAGCGACCGGGCCTGTGCTTCCAGCGCCTGGCCGCGGGCCTCCATCCGGCGGTCCAGGTCGGCCTCCATCTTCTCGGCGCGGGCCTCGATGCGGCCCGCCCCGCCGGTCAGCATCGTCCACATCACCCCGCGGGCGAGCGCGCCGGACATCGATTCGGCCGCCTGTTCGATGCGTGCCTCGAACTGCGCGCCGAACACGTCCTGCTCCCAGATGCCCCGGCCCAGCGTGCGGCCTACATGGTCGTGGGCGTCCTGGCGCAGGGTTTCCACCTGGCGGGCCTTGCCGCGGCTGCCGGTCATGATCTCCACCGTCGCCGCCAGCGCATCAAAGGCGATGTCCACCGACTCGCCCGCCACCCCGGCCACGGCCGGCACCAGCTGCCGGGTGCCCCATTCAAGCTGGCGCAGGCGCTGGGCATCGGCGGCACCGACCGGGATCGACTGGCGATCGATATTCAGTTCGCCGTCGTGGAAGAAGATCTCCGCCGGGACCTGGTCGCGGTTGCGCAGCCAGATCCCGCCGCTGTCCACCAGCACGTTGTAGGGCGTGCTCACCCCGCACTGGTGCGAAGACAGCGCCGGCGGCTCGTTCTCTCCGGCCATCGCGGTGGTGGCCACGGCCAGGCTCAACAGCAGACATCCGGTCACGGGCAGGCGCATGGGCATCGGCATCGGGCAGGAGAGAGGCAGGGCGAGCGTGGCACCGGGCTGGACCGCCTGCGCGGGTCGGAAGTCACCCTGACCGCCGTCTGTTCGTTAGCGTCGCGTGAGGCCGTCGTTCTGTTTTCGGCCTGCCTGTTTCTCACCTGATGTGGCTGTTCCGGCCTTGACTGCGCACTCGGTTTCGACAGGTCCAGACCGTTCGTCGGCGCGTCTGAAAGGCGAATCCTTGCGCCCCAAGGGATTGGGCAATTTCACTACATTTGGCGTTGACGACACCTGGTACCCCCACTATCTTGTGGCCGTCGGTACCGGCGACCACAAGTCGACGGGTAGTTCGCCTTCACGCCGATGGCCTGAAGGCCTACTGACAACCGCACGTAAGTACAGCGTGCGGTGCCGGTCGCACCACTCCCGGGGGAGGGGACCTGTAACGCTAGGAAACCGCCACGCAGGTCTGCCTGCGCAGTCGCGGCCCCTGCGACGCCACAGGTCCACTCTGGGAGTCCGTGCACCGGTCCGGCGCCTGCCACGCAGGTGACGCTGTACGACCCCAAATCACGCCAAGAGGAAATCGCCGTGAGCACCGAAACCAGCGCAGCCACCGAGCAGGAAAGCGAGTTCCTTCTGACCTCGCCGCCAACGGCCAACGCCATGAGCGTCACCAAGCGCAACGGCACTACCGAACTGGTGGACCTGAACAAGATCGTGCGCGCGGTGCAGCGCTGCTGCGAGGGCCTGCATGCGGTGGACCCGATGCGCGTGGCCACCCGCACCATCTCCGGCCTGTACAACGGCGCCACCACCCAGGAGCTGGACGAGCTGTCCATCCGCACCGCCGCCCTGCTGATCGGTGAAGAGCCCGAGTACGGCCGCCTGGCCGCGCGCCTGCTGGCCAACTTCATTGCCAAGGAAGTGTCCGGCCAGGAGATCCACGCGTTCTCCCAGTCGGTCGGTCGTGGCCACGAAGTAGGCCTGATCAACGCGCGCCTGCTCGACTTCGTGCAGATCAACGCGCGCAAGCTCAACGACGCGATCGATCCGTCGCTGGACCTGCACTTTGATTACTTCGGCCTGCGCACCCTGTACGACCGCTACCTGCTGCGCCATCCGCACACCCGCAAGGTGATCGAGACCCCGCAGCAGTTCTTCCTGCGCATCGCCAGCGCGCTGAGCGAAGACGTGCCGGAAACCCTGGCGCTGTACAAGCGCATGGGCAACCTGGACTACCTGCCGTCCAGCCCGACCCTGTTCAACTCCGGCACCACGCATGAGCAGCTGTCCTCGTGCTTCCTGCTGGACTCGCCGCAGGACTCGCTGGAGTCGATCTACGCCAAGTACGGCGACATCGCGCAGCTGTCCAAGTTCAGCGGCGGCATCGGCGTCAGCTACAGCCGCGTGCGTTCGCGCGGTTCGCTGATCAAGTCGACCAACGGCCATTCCAACGGCATCGTGCCGTGGCTCAAGACCATGGACTCGTCCGTGGCCGCGGTGAACCAGGGCGGCAAGCGCAAGGGCGCGGCCTGTGTGTACCTGGAAACCTGGCACGCCGACATCGAGGACTTCCTCGAACTGCGTGACAACACCGGCGACGAATCGCGCCGTGCGCACAACCTGAACCTGGCCAACTGGATCCCCGACCTGTTCATGCAGCGGGTGGAGAGCGACCAGGAATGGTCGCTGTTCGATCCGAGCGTGGTGCCCGAGTTCACCGACCTGTTCGGCGAAGCCTTCGAGCAGGCCTACCTGCAGGCCGAAGCCCAGGGCAAGGCCCAGCGCACCATCTCCGCGCGCAAGCTGTACTCGCGGATGATGCGTACCCTGGCCGAGACCGGCAACGGCTGGATGACCTTCAAGGACAAGTGCAACCGCGCCAGCAACCAGACCCTGCGTCCGGGCAACGTGATCCACCTGTCCAACCTGTGCACCGAAATCCTGGAAATCACCTCGGCCGAAGAGACCGCGGTGTGCAACCTGGGCTCGATCAACCTGGGCAACCATTTCGATGCCCACGGCGAGTTCGATTTCGACAAGCTGGCCGACACCGTGCGTCTGGCCGTGCGTCAGCTCGACCGCGTCATCGACCTGAACTTCTACCCGATCGAAACCGCCCGCCGCGGCAACCTGCGCTGGCGTCCGGTCGGCCTGGGCTGCATGGGCCTGCAGGACGTGTTCTTCCGCAAGCGCCTGGCCTTCGACAGTGCCGAAGCCCGCGCGCTGTCGAAGAAGATCGCCGAAGCGATCTACTTCCACGCCCTGGAAACCTCGTGCGAACTGGCCCAGGAGCGCGGCAAGCATCCGTCCTTCGCCGACACCCGTGCGGCCAGCGGCGAGCTGCAGTTCGACGCCTGGAACGTGGTGCCCGAAGACACCGCGCGTTGGGACGCCCTGCGTGAGCGCATCAAGGAACATGGCCTGCGCAACTCGCTGCTGATCGCCATCGCCCCGACCGCGACCATCGCCTCGATCGCCGGTTGCTACGAGTGCGTCGAGCCGCAGGTGTCCAACCTGTTCAAGCGCGAAACCCTGTCCGGCGACTTCCTGCAGGTCAACCGTTACCTGGTGACCGAGCTGAAGAAGCTGGGCCACTGGACGCCGGAAATGCGCGACGCGATCAAGATGGCCGAAGGTTCGATCCAGGGCATTGCCCAGATCCCGGAAACCCTGCGCCACATCTACCGCACCGCCTGGGAACTGCCGATGCGTTCGCTGATCGACATGGCCGCCGACCGCGGCGCGTTCATCGACCAGTCCGCCTCGCTCAACCTGTTCATGGAAAGCCCGAACATCGGTGCGATGTCTTCCATGTACATGTACGCCTGGAAGCAGGGCATCAAGACCACCTACTACCTGCGTTCGCGTCCGGCCACCAAGATCGCCAAGACCACGATCAGCCAGGGCTCGCATGCCGCGCCGGAAAAGGTGTTCAGCCCGGACGAAGCCATCGCCTGCTCGCTGGAGAACCCGGAAAGCTGCGAGGCGTGCCAATAAAAGGCGTGCCGGCCCACTGGGCCGGCAACCTTGGGTAGGTACCCACCGTTGGTGGGTACGAAAAATGATCGCCACCGCCGGGCCACGCCCGGCTGCTCCACCCCAGATACCGCTGACACCGCACGCGTCCCGCACGCAACCGGTGCCGGAAGCCCGCCGCGCACACGCGCGGGTCTTTCGACGCTTCCCCGATCGGGACGCCGCCACTGAACCAAGGAAATCCCCATGGCAGACAAGCCAAACCAGATGTTGCTCGATCCAGGTTTCGAACTGACCCTGCGCCCGATGCGCTACCCGCAGTTCTATGACATGTATCGCAACGCGATCAAGAACACCTGGACCGTCGAGGAAATCAATTTCCAGATCGACATCAGCGACCTGCACAGCAAGATGTCGCCGGGCGAGCGCCACCTGATCCACCGCCTGGTCGCGTTCTTCGCCACCGGCGATTCGATCGTGTCCAACAACCTGGTGCTGAACCTGTACCAGCACTTGAACGCGCCGGAAGCGCGCATGTACCTGTCGCGCCAGCTGTACGAAGAAGCGCTGCACGTGCAGTTCTACCTGACCCTGCTCGACAACTACCTGCCGGACCCGGACGAGCGCGTCAAGGCGTTCGCGGCGGTGGAGAATATCGACTCGATCAAGAAAAAGGCCGACTTCTGCTTCAAGTGGATCGACTCGATCCAGGACCTCAAGCGCATCGAGACCCGCGACGAGCGCCGCCAGTTCCTGCTCAACCAGATCTGCTTTGCCGCCTGCATCGAAGGCCTGTTCTTCTTTGCCGCCTTCGCCTACGTGTACTACTTCCGTTCGCGCGGCCTGCTCAACGGGCTGGCTTCGGGCACCAACTGGGTGTTCCGCGACGAGAGCGCGCACATGGAGTTCGCCTTCGAGTGCGTGGACGTGATCCGCGAGGAAGAGCCGGACCTGTTCGACGATGCGATGAAGCAGCAGGTGTATGACATGCTGGCCGAAGCGATCGAATGCGAAGTGCAGTTCGCCGAGGACGTGCTGTCCGGCGGCGTGGCGGGCATTTCCACCCGCGACATGCGCCAGTACCTGCAGCACTGCGCCGACAACCATTTCCACCGCCTGGGCATGGAGCGCAAGTACAACGTGCGCAACCCGCTGAGCTTCATGGAGCTGCAGGACGTGCAGGAACTGACCAACTTCTTCGAGCGCCGCTCCTCGGCCTACCAGGTCGGCGTCAAGGGCGAAGTCTCGTTCGACATGTCGTTCTGATTCCAGCGCCACACGCGTCAACGAAAACCCCGGCCACGCGCCGGGGTTTTTCGTTTCCGAGCGGCGGTAGCGCCACCCCATGGGTGGCTGCCCCGGGATCCCGCACCGCGCGCAGCCACCTATGGGGTGGCTCTACCCGGACGCAAACCCCGGTAGAGCCGAGCACGCTCGGCTGCTCTTCTCCCCGACCCCAGATCCGTGCCACCCCGCCAACCCGCTCTCCCATCCGCGCATACGCAACCTTCTCACGCGACAGCAGGCAAAACGCACCCACGCGACACACCCACCCCACCCCCTGCCGTATCATCCGCGCCGACTCCCCTCACACCGGCCACCCCCATGTCCTCCACCCCCGACACCATCCCGCCCACCGAAATCAGCATGGCCGAGATCGTCTTCCCCAACCACACCAACCACCTCGGCACCCTCTTCGGTGGCCAGGCGCTGGCATGGATGGACAAGGCCGCCTTCCTCGCCGCCGCCCGCTACTCCCGGCGCACCGTGGTCACCGCGCGCTCGGACCAGGTCGACTTCAAACTGCCCATCCGCATCGGCCAGATGGTCGAAACCATCGGCCGCATCGTCGAAGTCGGCCGCAGCTCGATGAAGGTCGAAGTGGAACTCATCGCCGAAGACCTCCACACCGGCGAGCGCAAGCTCTGCACCCGCGGCCACTTCGTCATGATCGCCTTGGATGCCGACGGCCATCCCACCGCCGTGCCGCCACTGCCCGACGCCATCCCCGGCCCGTAAGCGGATTGGGTTCACCGTCGCGCGCCCCCACCTGATCAGCATGTCCAGCCCGCTCGCCGACTTCATCGACCGTGCCCAACGCCTGTTCGTCCTCACCGGCGCCGGCTGCAGCACCGATTCGGGCATCCCCGATTACCGCGATGCCGATGGCCAGTGGAAGCGCACCCCGCCGGTGACCTACCAGGCCTTCATGGGCGAGCCGGCCACCCGCCAGCGCTACTGGGCACGCAGCCTGCTGGGCTGGCCGCGCTTCGGGCAGGCCCGCCCCAACGGCACCCACAGCGCCCTGGCCGCACTCGAAGCGCGCGGCCAGCTCGAAGTGCTGCTCACCCAGAACGTGGACCGCCTGCACCAGCGCGCCGGCAGCGAGGCGGTCATCGACCTGCACGGTCGCCTGGACCAGGTGCGCTGCATGGGCTGCGAGGCGCGCACCCCGCGCGATGCGTTCCAGCAGCGCCTACTCGACCACAACCCCGGCTGGGACAACCTCGATGCCGCCCAGGCCCCCGACGGCGACGCCGACCTGGACGGCGTGGATTTCAGCGCGTTCCAGGTCCCGGCCTGCCCGCACTGCGGCGGCATCCTCAAGCCGGATGTGGTTTTTTTCGGCGAAAGCGTGCCCCGCGAGCGCGTCGCCGCCGTCCACGCCCACTTGGCCCAGGCCGATGCCGTGCTGGTGGTCGGCTCCTCGCTGATGGTCTATTCCGGCTTCCGTTTCGTCCAGGCCGCCGCGACGGCCGGCCTGCCGGTAGCGGCGCTCAACCTCGGCCGCACCCGCGCCGATGCGCTGCTCAGCCTGAAGATCGAGCAGCCCTGCGCCCCGGCCCTGGCCTTCCTGCTGCCGTCGGCGGCCAACGCCTGAGTGCCCACGGCGCCGCCCAGGTATATCCCCGCGAAACTGTGATCCATCGACACGGTTGCCTCGCGCGCCCAGCAGGAGTGCAATAGCGTCCGGTTTTCCGCATTCGCCAGAGTCCCCCACTTGAGCCAGCTTTTCTCCCCCGTGTCCTTTGGCCCGCTGTCGCTGGCCAACCGCATCGTCATCGCGCCGATGTGCCAGTACTCTTCCACCGACGGCCTGGCCAACGACTGGCATCAGATCCACCTGGGCCAGCTGTCGCAGTCCGGCGCCGGCCTGCTGATCCTGGAAGCCACCGCCGTGCTGCCCGAAGGCCGCATCAGCTGGGCCGACCTGGGCCTGTGGAACGATGCAACCGAAGCCGCGCTCAAGCACGTGATCGACGCGGTGAAGCGCTGGTCGCCGATGCCGATCGGCGTGCAGCTGGCGCATGCCGGTCGCAAGGGATCTTCGGCGCGACCGTGGGAAGGCGGCGGCGCGCTGCCGGCCTCCGACCCGCGCGCCTGGACCACCTGCGCGCCCTCGGCCATTCCCTTCAGCCCCACCGATCCGGCCCCGCAGGCGCTGGACAGTGCCGGTATCGATGCGGTGGTGGAGGCGTTCGTGGTCGCCGCACAGCGCGCCGAGCGCATCGGCCTGGACCTGATCGAACTGCATGCCGCGCACGGCTACCTGCTGCACCAGTTCCTGTCGCCGCTGAGCAACAAGCGCGAGGACGAGTACGGCGGCTCGCTGCAGAATCGCATGCGCCTGCTGGTGCGCGTGTTCGATGCCGTGCGCGAGGCGGTGTCCGATCGCATCGCGGTGGGCGTGCGCATCTCCGCCAGTGACTGGGTCGCCGGCGGCTGGGATATCGAGCAGACCACCACGCTGGCGCATGTGCTGGACGGGCGTGGTTGCCAGTTCCTGCATGTTTCCAGCGGCGGCAATGATCCGCGCCAGCAGATTCCGTTGTCGCCGGGCTACCAGGTTCCGTTCGCTGAAGCGATCAAGGCCCAGAAGCTGCGCATGCCGGTAATCGCCGTCGGCCTGATCACCGATCCGGCCCAGGCCGAGTCGATTCTGCGCCACAGCCATGCCGACGCCATCGCGCTGGCCCGCGGCATTCTCTACGACCCGCGCTGGCCGTGGCATGCCGCCGCTGCACTTGGCGATTCGCTGGAACCGGCGCCGCAGTACCTGCGCTGCGAACCGCGCGAAGCACGGGGCGTGTTCATCGCACCGCCGCGCTGATGCACCCGGCAGGCGATGGCCACGTGCCATCGCCTGCACACGCCGGCGTCAACCGCCGTCGACCCGCCATTCGGCCGGCAGCCCGTCCACGATGTGCTGCATCAACGCACGCACCTTCGGGGTGAGGTCGCGACGGTCGCTGACGCACAGGAACAGCCGCATCGGCTCGGGCAGTGCCTGCGCATCGCCGGCTTCGGTGCCTTCGAACAACGCCTGCAATTCGCCGCGTGCCAGATACGGTGCCGCCACGAAGGCTGCCAGACGGGTGATGCCGCCACCGGCCAGTGCCATCGCGGCCAATGCATCGATGTCGTCGCTGACCAGCGCCGGGCTCACCTCCGCATCGAAGCGCAGGCCATCGCGCACGAAGCCCCAGCGCAGGTGGCGGCCGTCTCTGGGATGCCGGAACAACAGGCAGCGGTGCTCGCGCAGGGCTTCGGGCGTGCGCGGTACGCCGGTGCGCGCCAGGTAGGAGGGCGCCGCACAGAACACGAACGGCACCTGCGCGATCGGTCGCGCCACCAGCCCTTCCTCCAGCTGCGGCTCGATCCGGATGCTCACATCCACGTCTTCGCGCGCGTGGTCCACCGCCCGGTCGGCCAGCAGCAGCTCGATCGCCAGCCGCGGGTAGCGCGCCTTCAGCGACGGCAGCAGCGGGGCCAGCTTGTGGCGGCCGAAGGAGGTGCTGCAGGCGATGCGCAGGCGGCCTTCGGGGGTGGCGTCCAGGTCGGTCACTGCGGCCTGCGCGCGTTGCAGGTCGCGCTCGATGTAGCGCACCTGCGCCAGGTACAGCGCGCCGCGCTCGGTCAGCGCCAGCTGGCGGGTGGTGCGGTTGAACAGGCGCACGCCCAGGTGGGCCTCGAGCCGGGCGATGTTCTGCCCGACCGCCGCCGCGCTGATGCCCAGCGTACGGGCGGCGGCAGCCAGGCTGCCGGCGTCGGCGGTACGGATGAAGCTGCGGATTGACTGGAGAATGTTCATGCTGACTGCCATTCTCGCCTGTGATTGCAAAGTTTGTCTTTATAAAGAGCCAAGAGCGTCGCATCTACCGGCCGCCCGGACCGGCTCCTATGGTGTTGCTCCCCGCCACGCCGCGCGGCGGCCTCCCTCCCCGGTGAGTGCACGCCGGCCAGGAGTGGCCGCCTTTGCCGGAGATGGACCATGGACCCAGCGCTCGCCCCCCTCGACACCGACCCCCAGGAAACCCAGGAATGGCGTGAAGCGCTGCAGGCGGTGACCGACGTGGCCGGGCGCCCGCGCGCGCACTACCTGATCGACCAGCTCAGCGACCTGGACGTGGCCCGTCACGGCGACCTGCATGCGCGCGCCTGGACCGCCTACGTCAACAGCATCCCGGTCGAGCGCCAGCCGGCCTATCCGGGCGACCTGGCGATCGAGCGCCGGCTCAACGCGATGATCCGCTGGAATGCGATGGTGATGGTGCTGCGCGCCGGCAAGCACTCCAACGTGGGCGGGCATATCGCCACCTACCAGTCGGCCGCGGTGCTGTACGACGTCGGCTTCGATCATTTCTTCCGTGGTCGCACCGATAGCTTCGACGGCGACATGATCTACATCCAGGGCCACTCCGCCCCGGGCATCTACGGCCGCGCCTTCGTCGAGGGCCGCATCGATCCCGAGCGCATGGACAACTTCCGCCGCGAATCCGATCGCGATGGCCTGTCGTCCTACCCGCACCCGCGGCTGATGCCCGAGTTCTGGCAGTTCCCCACGGTGTCGATGGGCCTGGGCCCGCTCACCGCGGCCTACCAGGCGCGCTACATGCGCTACCTGGAATACCGCGGCCTGAAGGAGCACCAGGGCCGCAAGGTCTGGGCGTTCCTCGGCGATGGCGAAATGGACCAGCCCGAATCGCTGGCCGCCATCTCGGTGGCCGGCCGCGAGCGCCTGGACAACCTGGTGTTCGTGGTCAACTGCAACCTGCAGCGCTTGGACGGCCCGGTGCGCGGCAACGCCAAGGTCATCCAGGAACTGGAAGGCACCTTCCGCGCCGCCGGCTGGAACGTCATCAAGGTGATCTGGGGCGGCGGCTGGGACGCGCTCCTGGCCAAGGACACAACCGGCCTGCTGCGCCAGCGCATGATGGAGTGCGTGGACGGCGACTACCAGACCTTCAAGTCGCAGAGCGGCGCCTACGTGCGCGAGCATTTCTTCGGGAAGTATCCGCCGCTGCTGGACCTGGTCGCGGACATGAGCGACGACGACATCTGGGCGTTGGCCCGTGGTGGTCACGATCCGCAGAAGGTGTATGCCGCCTACGCCCAGGCCGTGGCCGGCAACGGCCGCCCGAGCGTGATCCTGGCCAAGACGGTCAAGGGCTACGGCATGGGCGAGGCCGGTGAAGGGCAGAACATCAACCACCAGCTCAAAAAGATGAGCCTGGACGCGGTGCGTGCCTTCCGCGACCGCTTCGACCTGCCGGTCAGCGACGACCAGCTCGAGGACATGCCGTACCTGCGCCCCGTGCCGGGCAGTGTGGAGGAACGCTACTTCGCCCAGCGCCGCCAGGCGCAGGGCGGCCAGTTGCCCGCGCGCCTGACCCACGTCGATCCGCTGCCGGTGCCGGCGCTGTCGGCCTTCGCCACCCAGTTGCAGGGCAGCGGTGAGCGCGGCCAGTCCACCACGATGGGCTTCGTGCGCATCCTCGGCACGCTGCTCAAGGACCCGGCGCTGGGCAAGCTGGTCATCCCGATCGTGCCCGATGAATCGCGCACCTTCGGCATGGAAGGACTGTTCCGCCAGATCGGCATCCACTCCTACCTGGGCCAGCTCTACACGCCGCAGGACGCCGGCCAGCTGAGCTATTACAAGGAAGCCAAGGACGGTCAGATCCTGCAGGAAGGCATCAACGAATCCGGTGCGATCTGCTCCTGGATCGCCGCCGGCACCGCTTACAGCAACCATGGCCTGGCGACGATTCCGTTCTACATCTTCTACTCGATGTTCGGCCTGCAGCGCGTGGGTGACCTGGCCTGGGCCGCCGCCGATGCGCGCACCCGCGGCTTCCTGCTGGGCGCCACCTCCGGGCGCACCACGCTGATGGGCGAGGGCCTGCAGCACGACGACGGCCACAGCCATGTGCTGTCGTCGGTGATTCCCAGCTGCGTGTCGTTCGATCCCACCTACAATTTCGAGCTGGCGGTGATCATCCAGGACGGCCTGCGGCGCATGTACGTGGACCAGGAAGACATCTACTACTACATCACCGTGCTCAACGAGAACTACCCGCACCCGGCCATGCCCGACGGTGCCGAGGAAGGCATCCTCAAGGGCATGTACCTGCTGCATCCGGCCGACGCCGACAGCGATCCGGCGCTGCGCGTGCAGCTGATGGGCAGCGGCGCGATCCTGCGCGAAGTGGAAGCGGCTGCCGCGCTGCTGCAGCAGGATTTCGGCATCGGCAGCGATGTATGGAGCGCCACCAGCCTCACCGAGCTGCGCCGCGACGGCCTGGCCATCGAACGCTGGAACCTGCTGCATCCGCTGCAGGAGCCGCGCGTACCGTATGTGCAGCAGTGCCTGGCCGCGCACGCCGGTCCACTGGTGGTGGCCACCGACTACATGAAGATCGTCGCCGACCAGATCCGCCCGTTCGTCGACGGCCGCCGCTTCACCGCACTGGGCACCGACGGTTTCGGCCGCTCGGACACGCGCGAGGCACTGCGTACGTTCTTCGAAGTGGACCGGCACTTCATCGTGCTGGCCGCGTTGAAGGCACTGGCCGATGACGGGCGGATCGAGCGCGGGCAGTTGCAGGTGGCGATCGAGAAGTACGGGATCGACGTGGAGAAGGTGGATCCGGCGGCGGTGTGAGGCGCAGGCATTACGCCGGTCATGCCGGCGGATTGCCCATTGAAATGCTTGATGGCGCGTGCCGGATCACGGTGCTGGACCGGTAACGCAGGCATGCTGGATACTGCAGATTCGCGCGGATCCAGGGAAGGGCCATGCAGCACGACCGGCAAGCATGCAACGGTTTCATCTGGTCGTCCGTCTGGATGCTGCTGCTGGTGATGCTTCCCATCTTGGTCACGGCGGAACCGGCAAGCGACAGGGGCGTGCTGCGCGCAACGTTGCTTGAGATCGACCGTCGGGAGCCGGCGCTGCCGGCCACGGAGCGGTTGGCGGCCATGCGCGCGGCGTACGCGCGCGCCGCACCGGAGGCGATGCAGCCCGGTGATTGCGAGGCGCTGCCGGATGACCGGCTGCAGGAGCTTTTCGAGTCCACCGCGCTGATTGCCTTCTACGCCCGGGAACCGTCCACGCTGTTGCGCCTGCAGTGCCTGTACGACGCGCTGGTTGCGCGCGATCTTGCCGTTGATGAACACCACCGTGTCCTGCGTGGCTCCCTCATCGCGTTGCAGCGTTTCGACCAGGCCAATGCCCTCAACACCCGCCTGAACACACCGCCCACTGTATTGCCGGCGATCCGTGGTCCTGCGCCGGCCGGCAGGCCATTGCTGCAGCTGGCGGGCATTGCCCACGTGCAACGCGCAGCACTGGCCGAAGACGGTCTGCGCGTGGTCGCGGTGGTGCACCCGCACTGTGGTTTCTCCCGCCGCGCGCTGCAGGCCATCACCACCCAGCCGGAATACGCGTGGCTGCGCGGTCAGCTGCAACTGGTGGTGCCGATCGGACAGGCATGGCCTGGCCAGGAAATGCTCGACTGGAACAGCGCGCATCCGGACCTGCCGATGCAGCCGATGGTGCGTGATGCCTTATGGCAACCGATGGTTACCGACCAGACACCTGTCTTCCATCTGCTCCGCGATGGCAAGGTCATCCACACCGTGGCCGGCTGGCCAACGGAAGGTGCCGACCTGCACCGTATCCGCGCGGCACTGGACGCCGAGCCGCACTGAGTCCACGCGCTTGGTTGCATCTGAGAGCATCGTCCGCAGGCCGAGCGCGCTCGCTTAGACTGGCCGGATGCGCCCTGATTCCATCCTCACCCTGTCATGCCCGGACCGTACCGGGATCGTCTACCGTGTGTCCGGCCTGCTGTTCGAGCTGGGCTGCAACATCCTCGATGCCCAGCAGTTCGGCGATGAGGAAAGCGGCCGCTTCTTCCTGCGTGTGCATTTCGATCGTGCCGCCACGCAGTCGCTGCTCGATGTGGAAGCACGGATGGGCACGTTGGCAGCGGAGTTCCACATGGACTGGCAGCTGCATGATGCGCGACGCCGTGCGCGCCTGCTGGTACTGGTCAGCAAACAGGGCCACTGTCTGAACGACCTGCTGTTCCGTGCGCACAGCCGTCAGCTGCAGGTCGAGATTGCCGCCGTGGCTTCCAACCATGGGGACTTCGCGGCGCTGGCCGGTTCCTACGGCGTGCCGTTCCACCATCTGCCGGTCAACGCCGACAACCGCGCCGCGCAGGAGCAGCAGATCATCGACCTGGTCGAGCGCGAGCACATCGACCTGGTGGTGCTGGCGCGCTACATGCAGATCCTGTCCCCGCGCCTGTGCAGGGCATTGGCGGGCAGGGCGATCAACATCCACCACAGTTTCCTGCCCAGCTTCAAGGGCGCCCAGCCTTACCACCAGGCGCACGCGCGCGGGGTCAAGATCATCGGTGCCACCGCGCATTACGTCACCGAGGATCTGGATGAAGGCCCGATCATCGAACAGGACGTGGCGCGCGTGGACCACGCCATGACCCCGCGCGATCTGGTGCGCCTCGGCAGCGACACCGAATCGCAGGTGCTCGCGCGCGCCGTACGTCGGCATGTGGAGCATCGCATCCTGCGCAACGGCCACCGCACGGTGGTGTTCCGCTGATCGCAGGGTGGTGCCGGCCGCTGGCCGGCTCTCCGTATCGTTTGGGGTGCGCGAAATGCCAGCCGCTGGCCGGCTCCCGATATCGCCCGGATCACGCGAAATCCCGGCCGCTGGCCGGCTACCCGTATCGTTTGGGGTGCGAGGAGCCGGCCAGCGGCCGGCACTACCGATGTCGTCTGGAACGTGGGAACCGCCGGCCAACGGCGGCCACGACCGGTCAGATCACCGCGATCTTCGCCTTGGCCAGCGCCTCACGCACCATGCCGTCGTTGGCCTCGGTTACCGGGCGGGTCAAGTCCCAATGGAACTTCACCCGGAACCCGGACTTCACTGCGTCCTGCGCGCTCCACAGCACGCAGTAATCGCGCGCCAGCCCGCACACATGCACCTCGCGGATGCCGCGTTCGTGCAGCCAGCCGGCCAGGCCGGTGGCCGGGCGGGTGCCGTCGGGCCCGTGGTTCTCGCGGAAGGCGCTGTACGAGTCCACCTCGCGGCGGGTGCCTTTGCGCAGGATCAGGTCGGCCACGGTCCAGTCCACGCCGGCGTGCAGCGCCGCGCCGGCACTGCCCTGCACGCAATGATCGGGCCACAGCGTCTGCGGCTGCGCATGCAGCAGGAT
>NZ_DAMAGC010000093.1:0-12498 GCF_031995405.1 Stenotrophomonas sp.
CCTACGGGTACTCAGACACATGCTTGAACAGACACTCGATCACCTGCAGCAGCTCGTGTCCTTCGACACGCGCAACCCGCCGCGTGCGATCACCACCGGCGGTATTTTCGATTACCTGCGCGCGAACCTGCCCGGGTTCAACGTGGAGGTGATCGACCATGGCGACGGTGCGGTCAGCCTGTATGCCGTGCGCGGGACGCCGAAGTATCTGTTCAACGTGCACCTGGATACCGTGCCGGACTCGCCGCATTGGACGGCCGATCCGCACGTGATGCGGCGCGCGGAGGACCGCGTGATCGGCCTGGGTGTGTGCGACATCAAGGGGGCTGCGGCTGCATTGGTGGCCGCTGCCAACGCCAGCGATGGCGATGCCGCGTTCCTGTTCTCCAGCGACGAAGAAGCCAACGATCCGCGCTGCATCGCTGCGTTCCTGGCGCGCGGCATTCCGTATGAGGCGGTGCTGGTGGCCGAGCCGACCATGAGCGAAGCGGTGCTCGCGCATCGCGGCATCAGTTCGGTGCTTATGCAGTTCACGGGACGGGCAGGGCATGCGTCGGGCAAACAGGATGCCGCCGCCAGTGCGCTGCACCAGGCGATGCGCTGGGGCAACCGCGCCCTGGACCACGTGGCGTCGCTGGCCCATGCACGCTTTGGCGGGCTGACCGGCCTGCGTTTCAACATCGGCCGCGTGGAAGGTGGCATCAAGGCGAATATGATCGCACCCGCCGCCGAAGTGCGTTTCGGCTTCCGCCCGCTGCCGTCGATGGACATCGATGCGCTGCTGGCCACCTTTGCCAGTTTTGCCGAACCGGAGGCCGCGGTGTTCACCGAGACCTTCCGTGGGCCGAGCTTCCCGACCGGCGATATCGCCGAAGCAGAAAACCGCCGCCTGGCCGCGCGGGACGTGGCCGATGCGCTGGATATCCCGATCGGCAATGCGGTGGATTTCTGGACCGAGGCCTCGCTGTTCTCGGCCGGGGGTTACACCACGCTGGTGTACGGCCCGGGCGACATCGCCCAGGCACACACTGCCGATGAGTTCGTGACGCTGGAGCAGCTGCAGCGTTACACCGAGTCCGTGCACCGCATCATCGCGCACGGCGCCTGATCGAATGACGCCGTCGTGGTCGCCCACTGACGGAACTCCCATCGCGGCCCCGGCCGCCTGTGACGATACCGAAATGCCTTCTTCCCAGCCCCACCGCCAGACCCGTCAGACCATCGTGCGCCTGCTCTCCAGCATGGCCAGCGCGAAGGAGATCAGCCAGTACCTCAAGCGTTTTTCGCAGCTGGACGCCAAGCGCTTCGCCGTGGTCAAAGTCGGCGGCGCGGTGCTGCGTGATGACCTGGATGCGCTGACCTCCTCGCTGTCGTTCCTGCAGGAAGTCGGGCTGACCCCGATCGTGCTGCACGGCGCCGGCCCGCAGCTGGACGCCGAGCTGTCGGCGGCGGGCATCGTCAAGGAAACCGTCAACGGCCTGCGCGTGACTTCGCCGGAAGGCCTGGCGATCGTGCGCCGGGTGTTCCAGGCCTCCAACCTGCAGCTGGTTGAAGTCCTGCAGCAGAACGGCGCGCGCGCCACGTCGATCACCGGCGGCGTGTTCGAGGCCGAGTACCTGGACCAGGCCACCTACGGCCTGGTCGGCGAAGTGAAGAAGGTCAACCTGGCCCCGATCGAAGCCAGCCTGCGTGCCGGCTCCATCCCGGTGATCACCAGCCTCGGCGAAACCCGCTGCGGGCAGATCCTCAACGTCAACGCCGACTTCGCCGCCAACGAGCTGGTGCAGGAACTGCAGCCGTACAAGATCATCTTCCTCACCGGTACCGGCGGCCTGCTCGACGAAGAGGGCAAGGTGATCGACTCGATCAACCTGTCCACCGAGTACGACCAGCTGATGCAGCAGCCGTGGATCCACGGCGGCATGCGGGTCAAGATCGAACAGATCAAGGACCTGCTCGACCGCCTGCCGCTGGAGTCGTCGGTGTCGATCACCCGGCCGGCGGACCTGGCCAAGGAACTGTTCACCCACAAGGGCTCGGGCACGCTGGTACGCAAGGGCGAAAAGGTGCTGCGCGCCACCGCCTGGAGCGAGCTGGACCTGCCGCGGCTGAAGCAGCTGATCGAATCCAGCTTCGGCCGCACGCTGGTGCCCGATTACTTCGACCGGACCCGACTGCTGCGTGCCTACGTCAGCGAGAACTACCGCGCCGCGGTGATCCTCACCGACGAAGCCGAAGGCGTGTACCTGGACAAGTTCGCGGTGCTCGATGACGCGCAGGGCGAAGGCCTCGGCCGGGCGGTGTGGAATGTCATGCTGGAGGAAACCCCGCAGCTGTTCTGGCGCTCGCGCAACGGCAACCCGATCAATCACTTCTACTACGCCGAATCCGACGGGTGCTACAAGCAGGGCACCTGGAAGGTGTTCTGGTTCGGCGCCGATGGCTTCGAGCGGATCCGCACCTACGTTGAACATTGCGCAACGCGCACCCCGAGCCTGGAGGGCTGAACCCCATGAATCACGCCGATTGGACCAAGGTGCCCACACTGGCCGGCACGCACGCCCGGCTGGAGCCGCTGCAGATGGCGCACATCGATGGTCTGCGCGGCGCGCTGGGCGATGGTGCGCTGTCCCGGCTCTGGTACACCCAGGTGCCCAGCGCCAAGACCATGACCGCCTACGTGCAGGCGGCGCTGCAGGCGCAGGCCGAGGGCAAGGTGCTGCCGTTCGTGGTTCTCAACGCCGCCGATGAAGTGGTCGGCACCACCCGCTACTACGGGATGGAAGAGGACGTGCCCAGGCTGAGCATCGGCTACACCTGGTATGGCGAGGCGGCCCAGCGCACCGGCGTCAACACCGAGACCAAGCTGATGCTGCTCACCCACGCCTTCGAACGGCTCAACTGCCTGAGCGTGGTGTTTGAAACCAGCTGGTTCAATTTCACCTCGCGCACGGCGATCGCGCGGTTGGGTGCCAAGCAGGACGGCGTGCTGCGCAACCACAAGCGCCACCCCGATGGCACCCCGCGCGACACCGTCATCTTCTCCATCATCGACGCGGAATGGCAGGGCGTGAAGCGCCACCTGCAGCACCGCCTGGACGCACACGCATGAGCACTACCTCTTTCACCGTCGGCATCGTCGGCGCCCGCGGCCATACCGGCGCCGAGCTGATCAGGCTGATCGCCGCGCACCCGAACCTGACGCTGGGCTTCGTATCCTCGCGTGAGCTGGCCGGCCAGCGCGTGGCCGACCACCACGCCGACTGGCAGGGCGACCTGCAGTTTGAAAACCTGGACGCCGACGCGGTCGCGGCCAAGGGCGTGGACGCGGTGATCCTGGCATTGCCCAATGGCCTGTCCGCACCGTTCGTCACCGCGCTCGACGCCGCAAGGCCGGACACGGTGATCGTCGACCTGTCGGCCGACCACCGCTTCGAAGGCAGCTGGTACTACGGCCTGCCCGAGCTGACCCGGGGCGATTACCTGGGCCAGAAGCACATCAGCAACCCGGGCTGCTATGCCACCGCGATGCAGCTGGCGATCAGCCCGCTGCTCAAGCAGCTGGCCGGCCCGCCGCAGTGCTTCGGCGTGTCCGGCTATTCCGGTGCCGGCACCACCGCATCGGACAAGAACAACCCCGAACTGCTGCGCGACAACCTGATGCCGTACGCGCTCACCAACCACGTGCACGAGCGCGAAGTTACCGCGCACCTGCGCGTGCCGGTCGAGTTCATGCCGCACGTGGCGCCGCATTTCCGTGGCATCACCATGACCGTCAACCTGTGGTTGAACGAGACGGTTAAGCGCGAGGACGTCATCGCCCTGTACCAGGCGTACTACGCCAACGAGGCGCTGATCGAAGTGCTCGACGAAGCCCCGTGGGTCAGCCGCATCGCCGGCCGCCACGGCGTGCAGATCGGCGGCTTCGACGTCGCCCCGGGTGGCAAACGCGTGGTGGTGGTGGCGACCCTGGACAACCTGCTCAAGGGCGCGGCCACCCAGGCCATGCAGAACCTCAACCTGGCACTGGGCCTGGACGAACTGGCCTCGATCCCGCACTGAACCTTATCCGCTGCGCACCCGTCCAGGGTGCGCGCGTACAACCTGGCGGAGCGATTCCGCCTACGGAGCAAGACATGGCAGACCTTCTGTGGCAGAAGCCCGGCGTGGCGGTGGACGCCAAGATCCAGACCTTCCTGGCCGGCGATGACGTGATCCTGGATCGCGAATTCTTCCTGTACGACGTCGCTGCCAGCAAGGCGCACGCGCAGGGCCTGCAGCACATCGGGATCCTCTCCGGCGATGAACTGGACGGCCTGCAGCGCGAGCTGGACGTGTTGGCCGAGGACTTCCGCAGCGGCGCGTTCGTGCTGGATGAGCGCTTCGAGGATTGCCACTCGGCGATCGAAGCGCGGCTGACCGAGCGCCTCGGCGATGCCGGCCGCAAGATCCACACCGGCCGCAGCCGCAACGACCAGATCCTGGTGGCTACCCGGCTGTGGCTGAAGGACAAGCTGCAGCAGGTGGCCGGCCTGAGCCGCGAGATCGCCAAGGTCGCGCTCGACCGTGCCGAGGCCGAGCAGGACCTGCCGGTGCCGGGCTACACCCACATCCAGCGCGCGGTGGTGTCCTCGGCAGGCATGTGGTGGGCGGGCTGGGCCGAGGCGTTCATCGACAACGCCATCCGCGCGCACGACACCTTCAACCTGGTCGATGCCAACCCGCTGGGTACCGCCGCGGGCTACGGCGTGAACCTGCCGCTGGATCGCGCCCACACCACCGAGGCACTGGGGTTTGCGCGCATGCAGATCTCGCCGATCTATGCACAGCTCTCGCGCGGCAAGTTCGAGCTGGCCGCACTGGAAGCGCTCGGTGGCGCGACCCTCGACCTGCGCCGCATCGCCTGGGATCTGTCGCTGTTCACCAGTGGCGAGTTCGGCTTCGTCGCGTTGCCGGCGCAGTACACCACCGGCAGCTCGATCATGCCCAACAAGCGCAACCCGGACGTGATCGAGCTGATGCGTGCCACCCACGCCAGCGTGGCGGCGGCGCGCACCGAGATCGAGCAGCTGCTGTCGCTGCCGTCCGGGTACCACCGCGACCTGCAGAGCAGCAAGGGTGCGATCTTCCATGGCTTTGGTCGCGGCCTGGCCGCACTGGAACTGCTGCCGGCCTTGCTGGCCAACCTGGAATGGCGCGACGACAAGCTGCGTGCGGCGATCGACTCGGGCATGTATGCCACCGATGTGGCGGTGGAAGCGGCGGTGGCCGGCGTGCCGTTCCGTGAGGCCTACAAGGCGGCCGCGGCGGCCGCAGACACGGCCGGGCAGGGACGCACGCCCGAGGGCAGCCTGGCCGCGCGCGTCTCGCCCGGCGCGGCCGCCGACCTGCGGCTGGACGAGTTGCGCGCCCGCTGGGCCGCACTGGTGTAATCACGACGGCGACCGCGAGGTCGCCGTTTTTTCATCTTCGTGCCGGGCGTGCCCGGCGGAAAAAGGAATGCCATGAAATCCTGTTACCTGGTCCTGGTGAAGCGCACCCCGGCCTTCAGCGATGACGTCGGCGCCGAGCACGTCCGTTTCCTCGACGCGGTGCGTGCGCGTGGACAGCTGCTGCTGACCGGCGGCTTCAGCGACAAGAGCGGCGGTGCCTACGTGCTGCAGGACGTGCCCGATCTGGCCGCCGCGCAGGCGCTGGTGGACACCGATCCGCTGCTGGTGCGCGGCAGTGCCACCGCCAGCATCCACGAATGGAACACCCGCTGAGGCGTACGTACCAATGACCATGACCGTGCACTCGCCGTTTCCCGAACAGACCGTGCCGCAGTGGAAGCGTGCCGTGCTCAAGGTGGGCAGCAGCCTGCTGGCTGCCGACGGCGGCGGTCTGTCGCCGCGCCATGCGTTGGGGCTGGCGCAGTTCGTGTCGGCCAACGTGCTGGCCGGGCGCGAGGTGGTGATCGTCTCCTCCGGCGCGGTCGCCGCCGGCCGCGCGATCGTGCCGCGTGCACTGGAGGCCGGCGCGGCGATGGCCGCCCGGCAGGCGCTGGCCGCGCTCGGCCAGGCGCAGTTGATCGGGCTGTGGCAGCGCTTCTTCGAGCGTCCGGTGGCACAGGTACTGCTTACCCACGACGACCTGCGCAACCGCCGCCGCTACCTCAATGCGCGCGCCACCCTCAATGAACTGCTGCGCCTTGGCGCGCTGCCGGTGGTCAACGAAAACGACACCGTGTCGGTGGACGAGCTCAAGCTGGGCGACAACGACAACCTGGCCGCGACCGTGGCGGCGCTGATCGATGCCGACGTGCTGTTCATCGCCACCGACATCGATGGCCTGTACAGCGCCGACCCGCGCCGCGACCCGCAGGCGCGCCCGATCCATGACGTGCCCGAACTCACCGGGCAGGTGCTGGCGATGGCAGGTGGCGCCGGCACGGGCGCGGGTACCGGCGGCATGCATACCAAGCTGGAGGCCGCGGCCAAGGCCGGCCGCGTCGGTATCGACACCTGCCTGTTCAACGGCCGCGACAGCGACGTGGTGCGCGCGCTGGCGCAGGGGCGCCTGTTCGGCACTCGCATCCACGCCGCGCAGACCCGCGTGGCCGCGCGCAAGTACTGGCTGCGGCACGCGCCGCTGGAGCCGGGCGCGATCCTGGTCGACGACGGCGCGGCCACGGCGCTGCGCGACAAGGGCGCCTCGCTGCTGCCCGGTGGCGTGCGCGGCGCGGACGGGGACTTCCGCCGTGGCGACATGGTCGAAGTGCGCCTGCGTGATGCCAGTGGCGAGGTGCGCCTGGCGCGGGGCGTGAGCCAGTATTCGGCCAGCGACATCCGCCGCATCGCCGGGCGCCATTCGCGCGACATTGAAAGCGTGCTCGGCTACAACTACGGTGGCAACGTGATCCACCGCGACGATCTGGTACTGCTGTGACCGGTGCCGTGGCGTGTCGCGCGACGCTCTCCCTGGCCGCGCACCCGGGCGTCGTTCGAGATTCCGCAGCCACGCATGGCGTGGCGTTTCGCTGCTTTTTCCGAGGATATTGAGATGGTCGCCAGCTCCCCCGCCGACATCCGCGCCCAGGCGCTGGCCTGCCGCAACGCGGCCCAGCACCTCGCGCAGCTGTCCTCCACTGCCAAGACGGCGCTGCTGGAGACGATGGCTGCCGCACTGGAGGCCGATGCCGATGCGATTCTCGCCGCCAATACGCGCGATCTGGACGCAGCGCGCGAGAAGGGCACCGGCTCCGCGATGCTCGATCGCCTGGCGCTGAACCCGCAACGCCTGGCCGGCATCGCCACCGCCCTGCGCGAGGTGGCCGCACTGCCCGATCCGGTCGGCGCGGTCACCCGCGATGACGTACGCCCCAGCGGCATCCGCGTGCAGAAAGTGCGCGTGCCCCTGGGCGTGATCGCGATGATCTACGAGGCGCGCCCGAACGTGACCGCCGATGCGGCCGCGCTGTGCATCAAGGCGGGCAACGGCGTGATCCTGCGCGGCGGTTCGGAGGCGATCCATTCCAACACCGCGATTGCCGGTGCGCTCAAGCGTGCGTTGCGCGCGGCCGGCGTACCCGATGCCGCGCTGACCCTGGTCGAAGACCTGCGCCGCGAGACCATGCTGGCCCTGCTGCAGCTCAACGACCTGATCGACCTGGCGATCCCGCGCGGTGGCGAAGGCCTGATCCGTTTCGTCGCCGAACATGCGCGGGTGCCGGTGATCAAGCACTACAAGGGCGTGTGCCACCTTTACGTAGACTGCGCGGCCGATGTCGAACGCGCGCTGGCGCTGCTGCTGGACGGAAAATGCAGCCGACCGTCGGCCTGCAATTCGCTGGAGACGCTGCTGGTCCACGCCGATATCGCCGCCACGTTCCTGCCATTGGCCGACAAGGCGCTGCGCGCGCGCGGCGTGGCGATCCGCGCCGACGCACGTGCACAGCACTGGCTGACCGATGCCGCGCTGGCCACCGACGACGATTACGCGGCCGAATACCTGGACCTGATCATCGCCGTGCGCGTGGTCGACGATCTCGACCGGGCGCTTGCACACATCCAGCAGTACAGCTCGGACCATACCGAAGTCATCGCCACCGAAGACGCCGCCGCGGCCGAACGTTTCGTGCACGCGCTGCGCTCGGCGGTGGTGATGGTCAACGCCTCCTCGCGTTTCTCCGACGGGGGCGAACTGGGGCTGGGCGCGGAGATCGGCATTTCCACCACGCGCCTGCACGCGTACGGCCCGATGGGCCTGGAAGCCCTGACGGTGGAGCGTTTCGTGGTGCGCGGGGAAGGCCAGACCCGGATCTAGGCGGCGCACGCCGGTGGCGGCGGCTCCTCATTGCAAATGCTCGCAACGGGCGCTGCCGGCCGCTGGCCGGCGCCTCCGCGTCCCGCCGAAAGGGCAGCCGGCCAGCGGCCGGCACTACCGGTGGTCAGATCACCACTGGTCTTCGAGCTTCTGCGGCTTGCACGCCACCCACGAGGCAGTCAGCAGGATGACCGCGCACACCACCAGGAATCCGAACGGCAGGTACCAGGCGCCGCTGATTTCGTGCAGCCAGCCGAACAGGAACGGCCCCAAGCAGCTGAAGGCATAACCCACGCCCTGCATGAAACCGGACAACGCCGCCGAGCCGGCGGGTGTGCGGGTACGCAGGTTGATCAAGGTCAGCGCCAGCGGGAACGTGGACGGCCCGATGCCGAGCAGGATCGCCCACAGCCACGGTGCCTTCATCGGCGCGAACAGCAGCCCGGCAAACGCGATCAGGAACGCCGAAAAACCGATCAGCACCAGCGGGAAGGGATTGCGCAGGCGCACTGCCAGCGCGGGCATGGTCAGCGACGGCAGCAGGCCGCACGCGGCGAAGATCGCAACCATGATCCCGCCGAACCCCGGCGTGGCACCGGCTTCAACCACGATGCGCGGCAACCAGGTGAACATCGAGTAGGTCATCAGCGAGGTCATGCCGAACATCAACGTCATGCCCCATCCCAGCGGCGTGCGCCAGACCTTGCCGTGCGGCTGCGCGGCCGGATCGGCGGCGGTGTCCAGCGGGTCCGGATGCGGGCGGCGGCGCGCCAGCAGCATCCACGGCAGCGCCGCAGCCAGGGCGAGGATCGACCAGATGCCGAGCGACACGCGCCAGCCGGCGCTTTCGGCCAGCGGCACGGCCAGCAGGGCCGGCATCATCGTGCCGATCTGCAGCACGGTGATGTACAGCGTGCTGACGGTGCCGACGCGGTTGGCGAAGTAGCGCTTGACCAGCGGCGGCACGACCACGTTGCCGATGCCCATGCCGGCCAGCGCGACGATGGAGCCGAACAGCAAGCTGCCGATACCGCCGGCCATCGAGCGCAGCAGCAGGCCGACGGTGGCCAGGCCCATGGCGAGCAGGGCGGTACGTTCCAGACCGATGCGGCGGGCGACCATGGGCGTGGTCACGCCGAACAGCGCAAACGACGCGGTGGGCAGCATGCCGAGCACGCCGGTCATGGTGGTGCCGAAGCCGAAGGTCTGGCCGAGCAGGTCCAGCAGCGGCGTCACCGAGGTGACGGCGGTACGCAGGTTCAGCGCAGCCAGCAGGATGGCGGCGAACGCCAGGACGCGTCCGTGCAGGAGCGGCGTTGCGTGGGGGGCGGCTTGGGTCATGGACGTGGATCTCTTGCAGGTGGCGCAACCGCCGGCCGGGCGGAGGTGCGTAAACGCAGAACCCGGCCAGCGGCCGGATTCTGCAGGGTATCAGCGGAGCAGGATGGGAATGGAATCGCGCGCATCCCGTAGCGCCATTGTACCTGCGACACCTTGCCGGCGATGAACGGGCCGCGCCAGCGGGTCGGGGCGCCCCACGTGTGTCGTGTTCGACGCAATCATGTGGCCGGCATTTCGGCCAGCAGACGGCCGAAGGCATCCGCTGCCGGGCTGTTGCCCAGCGCACGCCGGATAAGACGGAACTCGGCGGTCGGCAGCACAGGCAGTCCGTAAAGACCGTCAACCACCACCATGCCCGCTTCCAGGTCACCGTGTGGAACCGCCGTGACAGCCAGCCCGGCCAGCACCGCCGCCCGCAGTCCCTGCTGGCTGGGCGAAGTGAACACGATGCGCCAGTCCACCCCGGCGGTATCCAGCGCATCCAGCCCCACCTGCCGGTGCACGCACGGCATCGGCGAGAAAGCGAGTGGCAGCGGCTGGCTCGCATCGAACTCGACCGACTGCGCCGCTGCCCAGACGAACTGCGTAGGCCGCAGCAGAGTGCCGCCGTCGTCGGTGTCGGGCAACGACATCACCACCGCCAGGTCCAGTGCGTCGGCGGCCACCAGCGCGCGCAGATCCAGATAGGTGCCAACCGTCACCTCCAGCCTTACGGCAGGAAACAGCCGCGAGAAACGCGACAGCAGCGACGGCAGGCGCTCGCCCATGAAGTTTTCCGGCACCCCGAAGCGGACGGCGCCGGACAGCGATGAGCGCTGGAAGCGATGAGCCAGCGCGTCGTGCGCGGCCAGGACCGCAAGCGCATGGCGCAGAAAGTCCTCCCCATCTTCGGTCAGCGCCAATCGACGGGTTGTACGTACCAGCAGCTTGATGCCGGCGTGTGCTTCCAGCCGACCAATCTGGTGACTGATCGCCGACTGGCTCAGGTGCAGCCGTTCGGCAGCGCGGGTGAAGCCGCCGGTGTCGGTCACCGCGACGAACGCGCGTAGCAGGGCAGGGTCGTAATCCATGCGGGCAATGATGATGGAAATTGATCAATCCCACAAAACTTAATCATTTCCATCATTTCCAGTGGGATTCCAGAATGGCGTACCGGTTTGAACACGCCACCTCCTGCCTGCCTTTCGGCCGGGCGGCGAGGGCGTGGCCAGACATCCGCCAACCCCCTCACGGGAGACCTGTATGCCACTCGCTTCTTCGCAGAAAAACCATTTCACGCTGGCCGGCGTGTGCCTTGCTTCATTGATGTTCGGCCTGGAGATATCCAGCGTGCCAGTGATCCTCCCCACGTTGGAAACCGTACTGCACAGCGACTTCAACGACCTGCAGTGGATCATGAATGCCTACACCATCGCCTGCACTACCGTGCTGATGGCCACCGGAACGCTGGCCGACCGCTATGGGCGCAAGCGGCTACTGGTCGGCAGCCTGGCCTTGTTTGGCATGAGCTCGATGGCATGCGGCTTGGCAGGCAACGCCAACACACTGATTGCCGCCCGCATCCTGCAGGGCGTGTCCGGCGGCGCCATGTTGATATGTCAGGTCGCGGTGCTCTCGCACCGCTTTCCGTCAGGCATGCCCAGGGGCAGGGCATTCAGCACGTGGGGCATCGTCTTCGGGCTTGGGCTGGGTTTCGGGCCCATCATCGGTGCTGCGATCGTCGCGCTGTCCAGTTGGCAATGGGTATTCCTGGCGCATGGTCCACTGACCGTCCTCGCGCTGGTGCTGGTGGTGGCCGGTGTTGATGAATCGCGCGACCGGCAGCATCGCAGGCTGGACCTGCTGGGCATCGCGTCCTTGTCGCTGGCGGTGTTCGGTATCGCCTGGTACATCACGCAGGGACCGGTGCTCGGGTTCACCAGCGTGCCGGCGCTGACCAGCCTGCTGATCGGCGGCCTCGCCATCGCCGTCTTCGTCTGGGCCGAATGCCGTCACGAAGATCCGATGTTCGATTTTTCGGTATTCCGCATCCGTCTTTTTTCGGGCGCGTTGTTCGGATCGGCCGGCATGAATTTCAGCTTCTGGCCGTGCATGATTTTCCTGCCGCTGTATTTCCAGAACGCGCTGGGCTACGACGCACTCGGCAGTGGGCTTGCGTTGCTGGCGTATACCTTGCCGACACTGCTGTTTCCTCCCTTGGGCGAACGCCTTGCGATGCGCCATGGACCGGACCGGGTCATCCCGTTGGGCCTGTTCACCATCGGCCTGGGTTTCATGCTGATGAAGTGGGGTACCAGCGGGCCGCACGCCAGCGCGATGACGATGTTGCCGGGGAGCTTGCTGGCCGGCATCGGTCTGGGCCTGACCAACACCCCGGTCACCAATACCACCACGGCGGCAGTGCCCGGCGACCGTGCGGGCATGGCGTCGGGTATCGACCTGAGTGCGCGCATGATCAGTCTCTCGCTCAATATCGCGCTGATGGGCTACCTGTTTGTCCAGGGCACGCTGGCAGCGTTGCGTAACGCCTCGCCGCCGTCATCGGCGCACGCAGCGTTGCATGCACTGGCCGAACGCCTGACGGCGGGCAGTTCCACCGCCGATGGCATGGGGGCGGTTACGGCGGACGTGGCCCGGGCGGCGCTGGCGCAGGGGTTTGGGTGGGTGCTGCTATACGGCGGCGTAGCCGTCTGGGTATTCGCCGCGCTCAGCCTGCTGGCGTTCGGCCGGCGCCCGGTCACGCAGGCCGTCGGGGCCTGCTCGTAGCCTTCGCGCGGACACAAAAAAGCCCGGAGGACGTGAGTCTTCCAGGCTTTATTGTGACCAGTAATTGGTCGGGGAGACAGGATTCGA
>NZ_DAMAGC010000093.1:12598-16836 GCF_031995405.1 Stenotrophomonas sp.
ACCTGCGACCTCTACGTCCCGAACGTAGCGCTCTACCAGACTGAGCTACACCCCGTAAGGAGCCGCCTATTGTAGCCATCCCCGCATTCGGCGGCAAGGGGGATGTTGTATTCACCTTCGGTGCCATGTTGCCACGGCCCTTTGACACAAATGCCTGGAAATAAAGCCTCCAGGCATCAATGCGACCACCGAAGTGGTCGGGGAGACAGGATTCGAACCTGCGACCTCTACGTCCCGAACGTAGCGCTCTACCAGACTGAGCTACACCCCGAAGGAGCCGACAAGGATACGGTGTGAAGACCGGGCCGGCAACCTTTTTTTACGCGTCCAACGTCATGCGTTGTCGATGCGGCCGGTCTCGCGGGCTTCGAACCACATGCCGTTGAGGATGGCCACCACCGAGGCAAGGCCGGCGCCGAGGATCCAGGCGAAATACCACATGGTCAATCTCCTATGTGCGGGGTAGGTCCCGACCGGGGGTCGGCACGTGGGGCATCAATACGCGTTGGGGTTGTCGCCCATGTCCTCGGCGGTCGTCTTGCCCTTCATTACCCGGTAGACCCAGGTGGTGTAGGCCAGGATGATCGGCAGGAAGATGGCCGTGGCCAGCAGCATGATCCACAGCGTGAGATGGCTGGACGAGCTGTCCCAGACGGTCAGGCTGGAGATGGGCTGGCTGGAGGAGGGCAGCAGGAACGGGAAGATCGCAAAGCCGACGGTGAGGATGATGCCGGCGATGGAGGCGCCCGAGGCGATGAAGGCCAGGCCGCCGCGACGGGCCCGCAGCAGTACCGCGCTGGCCAGTGCGCCGAGCAGGCCGACGATCGGGAACACCAGGGTCGCAGGCATGGTGCTGTAGTTGCGCAGCCAGCCCCCGGCGACGGTGCCCAGTTCGGCGGTCTTCAGCAGCGGGTTGGTCGGGCCATCGGTGACTACCTGCGAGGTGATCTGGTAGCCCGGCAGACCGAAGGCGACCCAGACGCCGGCAGCGGCGAACAGCACGAAGCTGATCAGCGCGGCGACGCTGCCATAACGGGCCGAGCGTTCGGCCACCGGGCCATCGGTCTTGAGCACCAGCATGGCTGCACCGTGCGAGACCAGCATGGCCACGCTGACCAGCCCGGCGACCAGCGCGAACGGATTGAGCAGGCCGAAGAACGAGCCGGTGTAGAAGATGCGCATGCTGTCATCGAAGTGGAACGGCACGCCCACCAGCACGTTGCCCACCGCCACGCCGGCGATCAGGCCCGGCAGCAGGCCACCGACGAACAGCACCCGGTCCCAGTTGTCGCGCCAGCGCTTGCTGGGCATCTTGCTGCGGTACTTGAAGCCGACCGGGCGCAGGATCAGCCCGAACAGCATCACGAACACCGCCAGGTAGAAACCGGAGAAGCTGACCGCATACAGCGGCGGCCATGCGGCGAAGATCGCGCCGCCGCCGAGCACCAGCCAGACCTGGTTGCCTTCCCAGACCGGGCCGACGGTGTTGATCACCAGCCGGCGTTCGTCATCGGTGCGGGCCACGAAGGGCAGCAGTGTGCCCACGCCGAGGTCGAAACCGTCCATGACTGCCCAGCCGATCAGCAGGATGCCGAGCAGCAGCCACCAGATCACGCGGAGCGTGGTGTAATCAAGTGCAATGAAGTCCATCTGGATTCTCCTGCCTCAGGCCTGGCCGGGGGCGGCAACAACGGGGGAAACGGGGCGGATATCGGCCTGCAGCGAGGGCAGGATGTCGTCCGGACCCTTGCGGATCGCCTTGAGCATCAGCTTGATTTCGATCACCAGCAGCACCGTGTACAGCGCGGTGAACACCGCCAGCGTGGTCAGGATTTCGTGCAGTGCCAAGCCCGATGCCGCATAGAAGGTGGGCAGCACGCCATCCACCGCCCACGGCTGGCGACCGTACTCGGCCACGAACCAGCCGCACTCGATCGCAATCCACGGTGCCGGCAGCGACCACACGGCCAGCTTCAGGAACCAGCGCTTGTCCTGGAAGCTGTTGCGGCAGGAGAAGTAGAAGGCCACCGCGAAGAACGCGATCAGGTAGAAGCCCAATCCCGCCATGATGCGGAAGGTCCAGAACAGCGGGGCAACGCGCGGCACGGTGTCCATCGCGGCCTTGGAGATTTCCTCCGGCGTGGCGTTGAGGATGTCCTCGCGGTAGCGCTTGAGCAGCAGGCCATGGCCCAGATCCTGCCAGTGGCGATCGAACATCTCACGCGCTTCAAGATCGTTCTTGTCCTTGCGCACGCGCTCCAGCGCACCGTAGGCCAGCTGGCCACCGCGGATGCGGTTCTCGGCACGGCCCACCAGTTCCAGGATGCCGGGGATCGGCTGGTCCAGCGAACGGGTGGCGATCAGGCCCATCAGGTACGGGATCTTGATCGCGTAGTCGTTGGTGTGGGTGGTCTGGTTGGGGATGCCGAAGGCGGTGAAGTCGGCCGGGGCACGCTCGGTTTCCCACATCGCTTCGATCGCGGCCAGCTTCATCTTCTGGTGTTCGCTGGCGGCGTAACCGCTCTCGTCACCCAGCACCACCACCGACAGCGAGGACAGCAGGCCGAAGGCGGCGGCTACCGCGAACGAGCGGCGGGCCATGTCCCGGTGCTTGTTGCGCAGCAGGTACAGCGCACTGATGGACATGACGAAGATCGCGCCGGTCACGTAGCCGGCACTGACGGTATGCACGAACTTGGCCTGCGCCACCGGGTTGAAGAGCACCGCGGCGAAGTCCACCACTTCCATGCGCATCGTTTCCGGGTTGAATACCGCACCGGTCGGGTTCTGCATCCAGCCGTTGGCGATCAGGATCCACACCGCCGACAGATTGGTGCCCAACGCCATCAGCCAGGTCACGGCCAGATGCTTCACCGGGGTCAGGCGCTTCCAGCCGAAGAAGAACAGACCGATGAAGGTCGCTTCCAGGAAGAACGCCATCAGGCCTTCAATGGCCAGCGGTGCGCCGAAGATGTCGCCGACGTAGTGGCTGTAATACGACCAGTTCATGCCGAACTGGAATTCCATCACCAGCCCGGTGGCCACGCCGATGGCGAAGTTGATGCCGAACAGCGTGCCCCAGAACAGGGTCATCTGCCGCCAGACCTGTTTGCGGGTCATGACGTACACGCTCTCCATGATGGCCACCATGAAGGACAGGCCAAGCGTGAGCGGTACGAAAAGGAAGTGGTACATCGCGGTCAGAGCGAATTGCAGCCGCGACAGTTCTACGACTGTCGAATCAATCATGGCCTGGCTACCTCGTTGGGTTTTGCCGTTTCAGGTGGCGGGAAGGGGGTCTACGGGATGAATTCTGTGACCTGCAACTTCAAACAGCCTTGATTCAGATCAATGTACAAACCCGGCTGCGAAGGAATCGTATGCCCCCGGGCACGCTGCGACCGCTTGCCGCACGGGTGCCATGCCGGCACCCACTACAATCGACTGGAACTTCCCTGTGTCCCTCTGTGATCCGACTTGAGCATACCCCCCGAAGCCACCGCTGTTGAGACCACCGTCCTGCGTCGGCAGCGCCTGCAGTGGCTGGGCAGCCTGGGCGCCGCCGCGCGCGGCCGCCAGCGCTGGGCGGCGGTGTGCATCTGCGTGTCCGGGGCCCTGCTGATCGGGCAGGCCGCCGCCATTGCCTGGCTGATCCAGGCGGTGCTGGTCGAACACCGGCCGTTGGCCAGCGCCTTCCCGGTGCTGGCAGGCCTGCTGGTGGTGCTGGTGGTCCGCGCGCTGCTCGGCAGCGCCACCCAGGCTGCCGCGGGCGATGTCGCCGACACTGCGCGCCTGGCCCTGCGTGAACGGGTGTTTCGCCGGCTGCTGGCGCGCGGGCCGCTGTGGCTGCGCCAGCAGCGCACGGGGGAGCTGGGCGAACTGATGCTCACCCATGCCGATGCGATCGAGAATTATTACGGCGGTTACCAGCCGGTGCGGATCGAGGTGGTGGTGGTGCCGCTGCTGATCCTGCTGGCGGTGGCCTGGACCGACTGGGTGGTGGCGTTGATCCTGCTGTTCACCGCGCCGCTGGTGCCGTTCTTCATGATGCTGGTGGGCTGGGGCGCCGAGGCGGCCGGGCGCGCGCAGCTGGGCGAACTGGCGCGCATGAGCGGGCACTTCGCCGACCGCATCAAGGGCCTGGGCCTGTTGCGCCTGTACGGACGTGGCGAGGCCGAGCTGGACGGCGTGGCCGCCGCCGCCGAAGGCGTGCGCGAGCGCACCATGAAAGTGCTGCG
>NZ_DAMAGC010000094.1:0-5654 GCF_031995405.1 Stenotrophomonas sp.
TGCGCGACCTGGTTGATACCGGTGATGAAGTGCTGGCCTTCGCCGGCATCTTCTCGGGCACGCTGGCGTGGCTGTTCAACAAATACGACGGCCAGGTGCCGTTTTCGCAACTGGTCGCGCAGGCGCGCGGCATGGGCTACACCGAACCGGACCCGCGCGATGACCTGTCCGGCGTGGACGTGGCGCGCAAGCTGGTGATCCTGGCCCGCGAGGCCGGGCGCGAGTTGAGCCTGGAGCAGGTGCAGGTGGAAAGCCTGGTGCCGGAAGTACTGCGCCAGGCCAGCGTCGAGGAATTCATGGGGGGCCTGGATGCGGTCGACGCGCTGTTTGCCGACCGCCTGGCCCAGGCCCAGGCGCGCGGGGCGGTGTTGCGCTATGTGGCGCGGCTGTCGGCCGAGGGCGCGCAGGTGGGCCTGGTGGAACTGCCGGCCGGGCACGCCTTCGCCACGCTGCGCCTGACCGACAACGTGGTGCAGTTCACCACCCGGCGCTACTGCGACAACCCGCTGGTGGTGCAGGGCCCGGGGGCCGGGCCGGAGGTGACCGCCGCCGGCGTGTTCGCCGACGTGCTGCGGGTGGCGGTGGGCGAAGGAGCACGCCTGTGAGTGCAGGTGACAGTGCCCGTGCGTTTTCGCCCGCGTCGGTAGGCAATGCGGCGGTCGGCTTCGACATCCTCGGGCATGCCATCGCCGGGGTCGGCGACACGGTCAGCGTGCGACGCATCGCCGCACCCGAGGTGCGCATCGCGGCGATCCGTGGCACGCCATTCGCGCTGCCGCTCGACGCCGCCGACAACACGGCCGGTGCGGCGCTGATCGCGCTGCGCGAGGCGCTGGGGTTGCCGTTCGGCTTCGAGGTGGAGATCGACAAGGGCATCGCGCTCGGCTCGGGCATGGGTGGCTCGGCGGCATCGTGCGTGGCCGCGCTGGTGGCGGCCAACGCGCTGCTGGACGCCCCGTTGTCGCGGCAGGCGCTGTATCCGTTCGCACTGACCGGCGAGGCGGTGGCCAGTGGCGGCCGGCATGGCGACAACGTCGGGCCGATGCTGCTCGGCGGGCTGGTGTTGAGCACGGCCGAGCGGCTGGTACCGATTCCCGTGCCGGACGCCTGGCACAGCCTGCTGGTGCATCCCGATGCGGTGCTGGAAACCCGCCGTGCGCGGGCGGCGCTGCAGGGCAGTTATGCGCTGGGCGAGTTCGTGCAGCAGAGTGCGAACCTGGCGCTGGTGCTGAGCGGCTGCTTCAACGCCGATGCATCGCTGGTCCGCGCCGGGCTGCGCGATGTGCTGGTCGAGCCGCGCCGCGCCGGGCTGATTGCCGGCTTCCACGCCGCGCGCGATGCCGCGTTGGCCGCCGGTGCGATGGGCGCCAGTATTTCCGGTGCCGGCCCCAGCGTATTCGGGTGGTTCGAGCATCGCGATGCGGCGCGGGTCGCGCAGGCGGCGGTGCAGCAGGCCTTCGCCGATGCCGGCTTCGACAGCCAGGGCTGGGTGTCGCCATTGAACGCGCCCGGTGCGCAGCTGCTGTGAGCAGCGTGTTTGCCACTTTTCTCCAGGACCTACGATGAACTTTGTTTCCACCCGCCACGACGCGCCTGCCGCAACCCTGAGCCAGGCCATCGCCGCCGGGCTCGCCCCGGATGGCGGACTTTACGTACCCGAGCAGCGACCGCAGGCGAGGGCATGGCGCGCGCACGGCACACTGGCGCAGGACGCCGCGGCAGTGCTCGCGCCCTATTTCGAAGGTGACGCGTTGGCCCCGCAGCTGGACCGGCTGTGCGCGCAGGCGTTCGATTTTCCCGCGCCGCTGCGCCCGCTGAGCACCCCGCGCGATCACGTGCTGGAGCTGTTCCACGGCCCCACCGCCGCGTTCAAGGATTTCGGTGCGCGGTTCCTCGCCGCCAGCCTGGCCCAACTGCAGCAGGACCGCGCGCAGCCGCTGACGATCGTGGTTGCCACCTCCGGCGATACCGGCGCGGCAGTGGCGGCGGCCTTCCATCGTCAGCCGGGCATCCGCGTGGTAGTGCTGTACCCCGACGGACGCGTGTCGCCCCGGCAGGCCCACCAGTTGGGCTGTTTCGGCGACAACATCCACACCCTGCGCGTGGCCGGGGCCTTCGATGACTGCCAGGCGATGGTCAAGCAGGCCTTGGGCGACCGCGCGTTGCAGGCGCAGGTGCCGCTGAGTTCGGCCAACAGCATCAGCCTGGGCCGGTGGCTGCCGCAGATGAGCTACTACGCCCATGCAGCGCTGCAACATCACGCGGCCACCGGGCAGCTGCTCAACCTGGTGGTGCCCACCGGCAACCTGGGGAATGCGATGGCGGCAGTGCTGGCGCGATCGATGGGGTTGCCGCTGGGGCGCATCGCGCTGGCGACCAATGCCAACGACGTGCTGCCACGCTTCTTCCATGGCGGCGACTACCAGCCGGCCACCAGCGTGGCGACCGTGGCCAACGCGATGGACGTGGGGGCGCCGAGCAACTTCGAACGGCTGCGCTGGCTGTATGCGGGCGACGATGCGGCACTGCGCGCCGACTTCCGTGTCGAGGCCGTCGACGATGCGGCGATCCGCGACCTCATCGCGCGGCGCTGGGCGCGGGCCGGCGAAGTGTTCTGCCCGCATACCGCTACCGCCATGGTGGTGCTGGAGCAGCTGCGCAGCGAAGGCGTGCAGGGCGATTGGGCAGTGGCCGCCACCGCGCACCCGGCCAAGTTCGAATCGGTCGTGGAACCCCTGATCGGCCAGCCGCTGCACGTGCCCCCAGCCCTCGCCGACCTGCTCCAGCGCCCCGCCCACGCCGAACCCTGCGCACCGCACTACGCAGCGCTGCGCGAGGTACTCCTCAATCTAAGGTAGTGCCGAGCCATGCTCGGCAAGCGCCAAATCAGTTAGCGCCGAGCCATGCCCGGCACCCGGTCCCCCGCCACCCACCCGCGCCACAGCGCGGGCACCCCACTCACTCCGCGCCGGAAAGCGCCTGCAGTCCCGCTTCGTCGAGAATCTCGACGGTGTTCAGATGGGGCAGGGCGATCAGGCCCTGCTGGCGCAGCTTGGTGAACGTACGGCTCACCGTTTCCATGGTCAGGCCGAGGTGATCGGCGATGTCACCGCGCCCCATCGGCAACGTCACCCGCAGCCCGTCCGCGCCCAGCATCGCCTCACGCGCAGCCAGCCGCAGCAGGAAATCGGCCAGCTTTTCGGCTGGCTGCAGGCGGGCCAGCGACAGCGCGGCATCCTGGGCGTCATCCAGCGCCTGGCAGGCACGCTGCAGCAGCTTGCGTTCCAGGTGCGGAAAACGCGTCCGCAGATCCTTCATCTGCGGCAGCGCGACGCGGCAGACGCGGCTGTCGGCGATCGCTTCGATGTCGTAGCGGTGGTTGTCGCTGCCGGTCAGGCCGAGGTAGTCGCCCGGCAGCACGAAGCCGCTGATCTGGCGGCGGCCATCGGCCAGCGTGCGGACCAGGCGCAGCGCGCCGGCGGTCAAGGTATAGACATGTTGGCGCGACTCGCCGGCACGGGCCAGCGTGGCACCGAGCGGCAACGCCTGCGACACCGTCACCCGCTCCAGCGCCTGCACCTCGTCCGGCGACAGTGCCGAACACACCGCCAGATGGCGCACCGAGCAGTGCAGGCAGTCGCGCAGCGGCGAGCAGCCCGGGCTGGCGGGATCTTCAACGGCGGAAAGCGCGGTACCGGGGTGGGGCCGGGTCATGTCGAACCAGGGAGCGGGGCCTGCTTATGATACGTCATGCGGCCATCGGCCCGGGCCGCGGCGACCGATGCAGGCCCGGCGGTTCGGCTGCGGCTAGAATATGCACCTCGCTCATCCCCCCGATTCGCAGGAGTTCCGCAAGTGATCAAGCCCCGTACGCCGCCCGGCATCATGGAATTGCTGCCGCGCGAGCAGATCGCGTTCCAGCGCATGCTGGACGTCATCCGCCGCAACTACGAGCGGTTCGGGTTCCTGCCGGTGGAGACCCCGGTGTTCGAGTTGTCCGACGTGCTGCTGACCAAGTCCGGCGGCGAGACCGAGCGCCAGGTGTATTTCGTACAGTCCACCGGTGCGCTGGCCAATGCCGCCGAGGCCGAAGAGAAGGCGCTGCCCGAACTGGCCCTGCGCTTCGACCTGACCGTGCCGCTGGCCCGCTACGTGGCCGAACACGAGCACGACCTGACCTTCCCGTTCCGCCGTTACCAGATGCAGCGCGTGTACCGTGGCGAGCGTGCCCAGCGTGGCCGTTTCCGCGAGTTCTACCAGTGCGACATCGATGTGATCGGCAAGGACACGCTGAGCACGCGTTACGACGCCGAAGTGCTGGCGGTGATCCATGCGGTGTTCGCCGAACTGCGCATCGGCGATTTCTCGGTGCAGTTGAACAACCGCAAGCTGCTGCGCGGCTTCTTCGAAAGCCTGGGCGTGGCCGATGGCGAACGCCAGCTGGCGGTGCTGCGTGAAGTGGACAAGCTGGACAAGCGCGGCGCCGATTACGTGCGCGAGACGCTGGTCGGCGAGGGCTTCGAGATTCCGGCCGAGCAGGTCGAGCGCATCCTGGCGTTCGTGGCGGTGCGTTCGAACAGCCATGCCGACGCGCTGGCGCAGCTGGACGCGCTGCTGGCCGACCCGGCCGCCAGCGACACGCTGAAGCTGGGCGTGGCCGAGCTGCGCGAAGTGCTGGAGCTGGTCAAGGCGCTGGGCGTGCCGGAGACCGCGTATTGCCTGAACTTCTCCATCGCTCGTGGCCTGGATTACTACACCGGCACCGTTTATGAGACCACGTTGACCGACCACCCGCAGATCGGCTCGATCTGCTCGGGCGGCCGTTACGAAGACTTGGCCAGCCATTACAGCAAGTCCAGGCTGCCGGGCGTGGGCATCTCCATCGGCCTGACCCGCCTGTTCTGGCAGCTGCGCGAGGCCGGCCTGATCGCCGGTATCGAAGACAGCAGCGTGCATGCGCTGGTCGCGCTGATGGACGATGCGAGCCTGCCGCAGTCGCTGGATATCGCCCGTCGCCTGCGCGTGGGCGGCATCAACGCCGAAGTGCAGATGGAGCCGAAAAAGATCGGCAAGCAGTTCCAGTACGCGGCCAAGGCGGGCATCCGCTTCGTGGTCCTGGCCGGTGAGGACGAACTGGCGCGTGGCGTGGTCGCGGTGAAGGACCTGCTGCGCGAGCAGCAGTTCGAGGTCTCGCGCGACGAATTGGCCAGCACCCTGCAGGTGGAGCTGGAGCAGGCCAAGGTCATGCCGTGAAGCGGGTAGCGGCAGGGGCGCTGTCGCTGCTCCTGCTGCTGCTCAGCGCCTGCCGGAGCGATCCGGCGCTGCACAGCGATCGGATCGGTCCGGGGCAGTACCGGTTGCTGGTCGATCGCTGTCATGTGATCGACCGGGAGCAGCTTGAGCAGGACCTGCGCAGGTTGGCCAGCACGCACTGTCCGGACGGGGCCGGGGCGCTGGAATCGTTGGAGTCGATCCCGAGCCGCCAGGGCAGTGTATTGGGCGAGTGCCTGCGCAGCGGGGCCATGCGTGCTGAGGTGCGTTGCAAGGCGCGATAGGGGCGTTCGTGCCTGGCTGGCGCCCGCCTGTTGCCCTCCCGCTGGTGTTGTGCAGCCGACCATGGGTCGGCTCTACCCTCCGACGTCCGCAGCTGCGGG
>NZ_DAMAGC010000094.1:5664-16390 GCF_031995405.1 Stenotrophomonas sp.
TTTCGTTTCGAGAGGCTGAACGGGTCCCCTGCGAGGGTCGCGGCGGTTTGACCTTGGACCTGCGTTTGCGCTAATGTAATAGCACGCTATTACATTGATACGATGAAACTACGCCCAATCCCCCGCGAAAAAGATGCCCAGGCCGACCTGGCCGCGTTGGCGCGTGCGTTTGCCGCGCTGTCCGGCCCGGAGGCGGTCACCGCCTTCCTGCGCGATCTGTGCACCCCCGCCGAGCTGGAGGCGCTGTCCGACCGCTGGAAGGTGGTGCCGCTGCTGCAGCAGGGTGTGCCGTATCGCGAAATCCATGAACTGACCGGTGTGAGCGTGACCACCACCGGGCGCGTGGCGCGCTCGCTGGACCATGGCCACGGTGGCTATGCCGCCGCCATCGCCGTGACCGCCATGCCCACACCCCCCGAATCCGAGTAGAGAGCCTCCCCCCATGAGTGCAACCCAGAACGCCCCGGCCCGTGACCGGCTGCGGATCGCCATCCAGAAGAGCGGGCGGCTGGCCGAGCCGGCGCGCAGCCTGCTCACCGCCTGCGGGCTGAGCTGGCGGCAGAGTCGCGACAAGCTGTTCTGCTACGGCGAATCGCTGCCGGTGGACCTGCTGCTGGTCCGCGATGACGACATTCCCGGGCTGATCGCCGATGGCGTCTGCGATTTCGGCATCGTCGGGCGCAACGAACTGGACGAGCAGGGCGCCGCGCGCCGCCGTCTCGGCCTGCCTGATGCCTACCAGGCGCTGCGCGGGCTCAACTTCGGCCAGTGCCGGTTGATGCTGGCGGTGCCGGAAGAATGGGAATGGACCGGGGTGGAACAACTGGCCGGCAAGCGCATCGCCACCAGCTATCCGGCGATCCTGGCCGACTGGCTGGCCGAGCGCGGCGTGGACGCGCAGGTGGTGGAACTGTCCGGCTCGGTGGAAATCGCGCCGCGGCTGGGCACGGCCGACCTCATCTGCGACCTGGTCTCCAGCGGTGCGACCCTGGCTGCCAACCAGCTCAAGCCGGTGGAAACCCTGATCGAAAGCGAGGCGGTGCTGGCCGGTCCGGTGCGCACGCCCGATGACGCCCGTGCCGGGCTGATGGCGATGCTGCTGCGGCGCCTGGATGGCGTGGTGAAGGTGCAGGACAGCAAGCTGCTGATGTTCCGCGCCGCGCTGGACCGGGTCTCCGAGTTGACCCGGCTGCTGCCCGACGCCGACCCGCTGGTGCAGTTGCCCGATGACGGCGGCCACCTGCGTCTGCAGACGATGTGCCACGGCGCGTTGACCTGGCAGCGGTTGGAGGACCTGGAACGCGCCGGCGCGCAGGGCTTGATGGTGTTGAGCGTGGAGCGGTCGCTGGCATGAATCGTCTGACGTGGTCCCAACTGGATGCCGGCGCCCAGGCGCAGGCCCTGCAACGTCCGGTCCAGGCCGTGGCGGGGCGCACCCGTGAATCGGTCGCGGCGCTGATCGCGGCGGTGCGCGCGGGCGGCGATGCCGCGCTGCGCGAGATCACCCTGCGCTTCGACGGCGTGGCGCCGGAAAGCTTTGAAGTGAGCGAGGCCGAGTTCGCCGCGGCCGAGCAGGCGGTGTCCGCCGAGCTGCGCCAGGCGATGGCCGAGGCCGCCGCGCGGATCCGCACCTTCCACCAGGCGGGCATGAGCCAGGGCTATGCGGTGGAGACGGCACCGGGCGTGCGCTGCGAGCGTGTCGTGCGTCCGATCGGGCGCGTCGGCCTGTACGTACCGGCCGGCAGCGCGCCGTTGCCGTCGACCGCGCTGATGCTGGGCGTGCCGGCACAGCTGGCCGGCTGCCGCGAAGTGGTGCTGTGCACGCCCCCGCGCAAGGACGGCAGCGCCGATCCGGCCGTGCTGGTGGCCGCGCGCCTGACCGGCGTGCACCGGGTGTTCAAGCTCGGCGGTGCGCAGGCGATCGCGGCGATGGCCTATGGCACCGACAGCGTGCCGGCCTGCGACAAGCTGTTCGGGCCGGGCAACAGTTACGTGACCGAAGCCAAGCAGCAGGTGGCGCAGGACGGTGCGGCGGCGATCGACATGCCGGCCGGGCCGTCGGAAGTGCTGGTGATCGCCGATGCCGGTGCAAACCCGGCATTCGTCGCCGCCGATCTGCTGTCGCAGGCCGAGCACGGCCCGGATTCGCAGGTGCTGCTGCTCACCGACGATGCGGCGATGCTCGATCGCGTAGCGGCGGAGGTGCAGGCCCAGTTGGCACGGCTGTCGCGTGCGGATATCGCCGCCCAGGCCCTGAAGGCCTCGCAGCTTATCCAGGTCGACTCGCTGGAACAGGCCTTCCAGATCAGCAACCGCTACGCCCCGGAACACCTGATCCTGGCCCTGCGCGAGCCGCGTGCGTGGCTGGAGCAGGTCGAAGCGGCCGGCTCGGTGTTCCTGGGTGATTACACCCCCGAAGCACTCGGTGACTACTGCAGTGGCACCAATCACGTGCTGCCCACCGCCGGCGCCGCCCGCGCCTACAGCGGGGTGAGCGTGGCCAGCTTCCAGAACCTGATCAGCGTGCAGTCGGCCACCGCGCAGGGTATCGCCGCGATCGGTGGCTGCGCGCGCGTGCTGGCGCGCGCGGAAGGGTTGGACGCGCATGAGAACGCGGTGACCCTGCGCATGGAGGCCGCCGCATGAGCGCCTCTTCGTCGGTGATGTCGCTGGTGCGCCCGGACCTGCAGGCATTTGCGGGGTATTCCTCCGCGCGCAGCAGTGCGCTGGTGGGCGATGTCTGGCTCAATGCCAACGAATCGGCCTGGGCCAATCCGGCCGACGGTGAAGGCCGCGCGCGCCGCTATCCGGACCCGCAGCCGGCCGCCTTGCGCGCGCGCCTGGCCGATCTTTATGGCTGCGCCCCCGATCAGCTGTTGATCGGTCGCGGCAGCGATGAAGCGATCGACCTGCTGGTGCGTGCGCTGTGCGAGCCGGGCCGCGATGCGGTGCTGGTGACGCCGCCGGTGTTTGGCATGTACGCGGTGTGCGCACGCCTGCAGAACGCACCGCTGCTGGAGGTGCCGCTGCGCGATGATGGCGACGCATTGAACGTCGATATCGACGCGGTGATCGCCGCTGCGCTGGCCGGCAACGCCAAGCTGGTATTCCTGTGTTCGCCGTCCAATCCGGCCGGGAGCGCGATCGCGCTCGCACAGATCGAGCGGGTGGTCATTGCGTTGCAGGGCAGGGCGCTGGTGGTGGTGGATGAGGCCTACGCCGAGTATGCGGCGCTGCCGTCGGCGGTTTCGCTGCTGGCAACCCATGACAACGTGGCCGTGCTGCGCACCCTGTCCAAGGCGCACGCGCTGGCGGCCGCCCGGATCGGCAGCCTGATCGCCGCACCGGCATTGATCCAGCTGCTGCGCCGCTGCCAGGCCCCGTATCCGATTCCCGGCCCGTGCGCGGACCTGGCGCTGGCCGGGTTGAGCGAAAGCAACCTGCAACTCACAGCGTCACGCGTGGAGCGGATCAAGCTGGAGCGCAGCCGCCTGCAACAGGCGCTGGCCGTGTTGCCGGGCGTGTTGCGGGTCTATCCCTCGCAGGGCAACTACCTGCTGGTGCGCTTCGCCGATGCGCAGCAGGCCTTCGACGCGTTGCTCGACGCGGGTGTGGTGGTGCGCGACCAGCGCGCCGCGCCACAGCTGCACGACGCGCTGCGCATCACCGTGGGCAGCACCCTGGAGAACGACCGCGTGCTCAGTGCGCTGGCGGCACGGAGGGTTGCCGCATGACGCCCATCCTGTTCGTCGACCGTGACGGCACGCTCATCGAGGAGCCGGCCGATTTCCAGATCGATGCATACGAGAAGATCCGCTTCGTGCGCGATGTGATCCCGGCCATGCTCAAGCTGCGCGATGCCGGCTACCAGTTCGTGATCGTCAGCAACCAGGACGGCCTCGGCAGCGCGGGCTATCCGCAGGCCAGTTTCGATGGTCCCAACGACCTGATGCTGCAGATCTTCGCCAGCCAGGGCATCGTGTTCCGTGACGTGCTCATCGACGGCACCTGGCCGCACGACAACGCACCGACCCGCAAGCCGGGCATCGGCATGATGCTGCCCTACCTGCAGGACCGCGGCATCGACTGGGCCCGCTCGGCGATGGTCGGCGACCGGCCCACCGACATCCAGTTCGCCGACAACATGAAGATCCGCGGCTTCCAGCTGCGCACCGATCAGTTCGGCGGCGACTGGGACTGGAACGGCATTGCCCACGAGCTGGCCGATGCGCCGCGCCGCGCGGTCGTGCAGCGCAATACCAAGGAAACCAGGATCCGCGTGGAGGTCGACCTGGACCGCACCGCCGAGCCGCAGACCCACACCGGGCTGCCGTTCTTCGACCACATGCTGGAGCAGATCGGCAAGCACGGCGGTTTCGCGCTCAGCGTGCGGGCCGAGGGCGACCTGCACATCGACGAGCACCACACCATTGAAGACACCGGCCTGGCACTGGGCCAGGCGCTGCGCGAGGCACTGGGCGACAAGCGCGGGATCGGCCGTTACGGGTTCACCCTGCCGATGGACGAGACCCTGGCCAGCGCTGCGCTGGATTTCAGCGGGCGTCCGTATTTCGTGTTCGAAGGCGAGTTCAAGCGTGAGCGGGTGGGCGACATGCCGACCGAGCTGGTGCCGCACTTCTTCCGCTCACTCTGCGATGCGGCAGGCCTCAACCTGCACCTGAGCGTGCGCGGCGACAACGACCACCACAAGGTCGAGGCCTGCTTCAAGGCGCTGGCGCGCGCGCTGCGCCAGGCGCTGCCGCGGCAGGGCACCGCCTTGCCGAGTACCAAGGGGGCGCTGTGAGCGAGGTCGCGCTGATCGATGCCGGTGGCGCGAACCTGGGCTCGGTGCGCTATGCGCTGGAGCGGCTGGGCGTGCAGGTGCGGCTGGTGCGGGATGCCAAAGGGCTGCGCGGGGTGTCGCGGGTGATCCTGCCCGGCGTGGGCGCCGCGCCGCATGGCATGGCGCGCCTGCATGCGCAGGACCTGGTGCAACCGCTGCGCGAGCTCGAGGTGCCGCTGCTGGGCATCTGCCTGGGCATGCAGCTGCTGTTCGAGGGCTCCGAGGAAGGCCACGTGGAATGCCTGGGGCTGATGCCGGGGGTGGTGCGCCACCTGCATCCGGCCACCGGCATCCGCGTGCCGCACATGGGCTGGAACCGGCTGCTCCCGCTGCGCGAATCGGACCTGCTTGCCGGCGTACCCGAGCGCGCCAGTGCGTACTTCGTGCACAGCTACGCCGCGCCGCTGGGGGAGCACACGGTGGCGGCCTGCGACCACGGCGGCCTGTTTGCCGCCGTCGTGCAGCGGGGCCGCCACAGCGGGGCCCAGTTCCACCCCGAACGGTCCGCCGCCACCGGCGCGCGGATCCTGCGCAATTTCATCGAGAACCAATCGCCATGAGTTTCACCGTCTATCCCGCCCTGGACATCCGCGAGGGCCGCGTGGTGCGCCTGCTGCAGGGCGACTATGCGCAGCAGACCACCTATGGCGATGACCCGCTGCCGCGCGCGATCGCCTTTGCCGACGCCGGGGCGACGTGGATGCACCTGGTCGATCTGGATGCCGCCCGCGCGGGGGGCTACACGCTGGCACCGCTGCTGTCCTCGATCGCGCAGCAGACCCCGCTGAAAGTGCAGACCGGCGGGGGCGTGCGCTCGCGCGATGACGTCGCGCGCATCCTCGATGCCGGCGCCACCCGCGTGGTGGTTGGCTCGGTAGCGGTGCGTGAGCCGGACACGGTGATCGGCTGGCTGGGTGAGTTCGGCCCGGAACGGCTGACCATCGCACTGGATGCCCGCCAGGCCGACGACGGCCGCTGGCTGTTGCCCGTGCATGGCTGGACCGAGACCGCCGAGGACACGCTCGACGTGCTGGCCACGCGGTATGCCCAGGCCGGCATGCAGCACCTGTTGTGCACCGACATCGCCCGCGACGGGATGCTGTCCGGCCCCAACATCGGGCTGTACCGGCACCTGGCAGCGCTGCTGCCGGGCGTGGCCGTGCAGGCCTCCGGTGGCGTGCGCAGTGCCGCCGACGTGGCCGACGCCAAGGCGGTCGGTTGCCGTGGCGCCATCCTCGGCAAGGCCCTGCTGGAAGGGCGCATGACCCTGCAGGGAGCGCTGGCATGCTGAGCCGCCGGTTGATTCCCTGCCTGGACGTGCGCGACGGCCGCGTGGTCAAGGGGGTGCGCTTCCGCGATCACGTGGACATGGGCGACATCGCCGAACTGGCGCTGCGTTATCGCGAACAGGGCGCCGATGAACTGGTGTTCTACGACATCGGCGCCAGCCCCGAGGGGCGCGCGGTGGACGTGACATGGATCGAGCGCATCGCGCGGCTGATCGATATTCCGTTCTGCGTGGCCGGTGGCATCAGCGATGTGGAGACCGCGCGCCGCGTGCTGTATGCCGGCGCCGACAAGATTTCGATCAACTCGCCCGCACTGGGTCGCCCGGCGTTGATCGAGGAACTGGCCGATGCCTTCGGCGTGCAGTGCGTGGTGGTCGGCATCGACTCGGTGCGAGAGGCCGACGGAGAATGGCGGGTGCGGCGTTTCAGTGGCGACCCGGACAAGACCCAGGTGGTACCGGTGCGCACGCTGGACTGGCTGGTCGAGGCACAGCGCCGCGGTGCGGGCGAGATCGTGCTGAACTGCATGGACAGCGACGGCGTGCGCCGCGGCTATGACGTGGCCCAGCTGCGCCAGGCGCGCGCGCTGTGCCAGGTGCCCCTGATCGCCTCCGGCGGTGCCGGTGAGATGCAGCACTTTGCCGACGTGTTCGACCAGGCCGACGTCGATGGCGCGCTGGCCGCCAGTGTTTTCCACAGTGGCGCCATCGCCATTCCCGCGCTCAAGCAGTTCCTGCGCGCGCAGCAGATCGAGGTTCGAGATGTCTATTGAAGTACTGCCCTCGCACGAGGCCCTGGACGGGCTCGACTGGAACAAGGGCGATGGCCTGCTGCCGGTCGTGGTGCAGGACGCCGACACCCTGACGGTGTTGATGCTGGGCTACGCCAACGCTGAATCGCTGGCGCTGACCCTGGCCACCGGCTACATGACCTTCTACAGCCGCAGCAAACAACGGCTGTGGACCAAGGGCGAGTCGTCGGGCAACGTGCTGGCCGTGGTCGCCGTGCGCATCGATTGCGACAACGATACCCTGCTGGTCAGCGCCCGCCCGGCCGGCCCGACCTGCCACACCGGCAGCGAAAGCTGCTTCGCACAGGCGCCGGGCAACTTCCTCGGCCGCCTGGATGCGCTGGTGCTGCAGCGCGAGCAGCAGCGCCCGGCCGGCAGCTACACCACCACGCTGTTCGAAGGCGGCACCCGTCGCATCGCCCAGAAGGTGGGCGAGGAGGGCGTGGAAACCGCGCTGGCGGGGGTGGTGCAGGACGACGCCGCGCTGCTGGGCGAATCGGCCGATCTGCTGTTCCACCTGATCGTGCTGCTGCGCGCGCGCGGCTTGTCGCTGGACGATGCGGTGCAGGTGCTCGCCACGCGGCACGCGCGCTGATCGCGACCGCGCGCGCCGTTTAACGTCGGTGAAACGCGGCACACGCGATGATGTGCCGCTTTACAATCACCCACCCCTGAACGGACTGTCCCGATGACCCGCACTGCTGCCTGGCTGGCCTGCCTGCTGTTGACTACCGCACCCGCCCTGGCCGCCGAGGTGACCGTGACCGGCAAGGTCTACCAGGAGCGCGACGGCAAGCCCGGTCGCGGGCCGACCGATCCGGGCCTGGCGGGGGTGCAGGTCTCCAACGGCGAGAGCATCGTGCGCACCGCCGCAGATGGCAGCTACAGCCTGCCGGTGCGCGATGGGCAGACGGTGTTCGTGATCAAACCCGATGAGTATCGCTTCCCGGCCGCGGAAAACGGCCTGCCGGCGTACTGGCGCCATTACGCGCCGCAGGGCTCGCCGCGGCTGAAGTACGACGGTATCCACGCCACCGGCTCCAATACCCGCAACTGGGATTTCGCGCTGGAGCCGGCCAAGGGCAGCGATGCGGCGCGCGCCGGGTTCGAGATGCTGGTGTTCACCGATTCGCAGACCGCCAGCAAGGTCGACATCGATTACTACCGGCGCGCCATCGTCGAACCCATCATCGGCAAGCATCCGGCGCGACTCGGCACCACGCTGGGCGACATCGTCAACGACGACCTGGACCTGTACCCGACCATCAACAAGGCCACCGCGCAGCTGCAGGTGCCGTGGTTCCATGTGCCGGGCAACCACGACCTGGACTTCGACGCCGGCGACGACCGCCATTCGCTGGACAGCTGGCGGGCAGTGTATGGCCCGGATACCTACGCGGTGGAGGAGGGCGGCGCCAGCTTCGTGTTCCTCGATGACGTCGTCTACGACCCCAAGGCCAAGCCGACCTACGTTGGCGGCTTGCGCGCGGACCAGTTCACCTTCCTCGGCAACTACCTCAAGGGCCTGCCGCGCGACCGGCTGGTGGTGCTGGGCATGCACATCCCGCTGTTCGATGCCGCCCCGGGCCGCGAGACCTTCCGCCACGCCGACCGCACGCGCCTGTTCGCCCTGCTCAAGGACTTCCCCAACGTGCTGGTGCTCAGCGGCCACAGCCACACCCAGCAGCACTATTACCACGGTGCCGCCGAAGGCTGGCAGGGGGCAAAGCCGCTGCATGAGTACAACGTCGGCGCGGCCTGCGGTGCGTTCTGGTCCGGGGTCAAGGACAACAGCGGCATTCCCGACGCGACCATGAGCGATGGCACCCCGAACGGTTATGCGCTGCTGTCGGTCAAGCCCGGCGGCGACTACAGCCTGCGCTACTACGTGGCACGCGCGCCGGAGGATTACCAGATCGCGCTGCACGCACCCAAAGTGCTGCGCAAGGACGCCTACCCGGCATGGGGTGTGTACGCCAATGTGTTCATGGGCCAGGCCGATACGCTGGTGGAATACCGCGTGGACAACGGCGGCTGGCAGGGCATGAAGCGGGTGGAGCAGCCGGATCCACGCCTGCTGGTGGAGAACATGGCCGACGACCAGGCCGAGAAGCTGCGCGGTTTCGATCGCTCGCCCGAGGCCACGCCGTCGCCGCATCTGTGGCGTGGCGCGCTGCCGACCGATCTGCCCGCCGGCGAGCACAAGGTTGAAGTGCGCGCGGTGCATGCCGATGGCCCCACGTCCACGGCCAGCACCACCTATCGCCTGCAGGTGGCCAAGCCTTGATGACGCCTGTGCATACGCTCGGGTACGGCAACCTCCGCTTTGCAAACCGGGGCCGATCACCGAAAATCGTGCAGGTGAGTTCGACCCCAGCCAAGGCCAGCGAGTGAGCGTTGCGGTACCGTTTCCGGACCCTGTTCCGGCCCTTCCCGACGCGACGTCCGCCATGACGCCCGCCCTGGAATCCCCGGTTGAACCGGTCATCGTCGCCGACGTCGGCGGCACCTTCGCGCGCGTGGCCCTGGCCGAGATACGTCCCGGCCAGCCGCCGCAGCTGCACGGCCTGCGCCGTTACAGCTGCGCAGGGTTCGCCAGCCTGGCCGCGATCCTGGCCGACTTCATCGCCGTTACCGCGCGGCCGGTGGATACGGCGGTGGTCGCAATCGCCGGCCTGCTTGAAGGCGACCACCTGGTCAACACCAACCTGGCCTGGCCGGTGTCGGTGGCGGCCACCCGCGCCGAGGCCGGGCTGCGCTCGCTGGCGTTGATCAACGATTTCGAAGCGGTCGCCTACGCCATCCCCTGCGTGCAACCGGATACGCTGGTGGCACTCAACGGCGAGCCCGGCAACGAGAGTTCGCCGTGGCCGGCGCTGGTCCTTGGACCCGGCACCGGATTGGGTGCGGCGCTGCGGTTCCAGGGCGGCGATCAGCCGGTGCTGGCCAGCGAAGCCGGCCACGCCGCACTGACCGCCGGCAATGCGCTGGAGCTGGAGATCCTGCGCCAGATGCAGCAGCGATGGGAACACGTGGACCAGGAGCGCATCCTGTCCGGCAGCGGCCTGATGAATCTGTATCCGTGCCTGTGCGGCATCCGTGGCGTGGCACCGCGCTGGCAGTCCACCGAAGCGCTGATCGCCGCCGCGCATGCGGGCGAGGACGTGCTGGCGGTGGAAACGCTGGAGGTGTTCAGCGCGTGGCTGGGCAGCCTGGCCGGCGACCTGGCGATCACCTTCGGCGCGCGCTCGGTGTACCTGGCCGGTGGCATTTCCACGCGCATTGCGCCGTTCCTGCATGCCGGTGGTTTCCGCGCGCGCTTCCTGGCCAAGGGCGTAATGTCGCGGGTGCTGGCACAGGTGCCGGTATGGCGGGTGGAACATGGCGAGCTGGGCATGCTGGGCGCGGCGGTATGGCACGCCGCACGCCGCGAACGCGCGGTGGCATGAACGCATCCCGCCCGGATGTCGGGCGGAACAACTACAGCGGGTGCAGGGAGGGTTGAGATGACCGATCGCAGGCAGTTCCTCCAGGCCGGTGCATTGGCGGCCGGCGCGCTTGCCATGCCGCGCGTGCGTGCGCAGGCGCGCGCCGGCGCGCGGGTGGTATCGACCTGGGATTTCGGTGTCGGCGCCAACCAGGCCGCGTGGAAGGTGTTGTCCGTCGGCGGCAGTGCGCTGGATGCGGTGGAGGCGGGCGCACGCTGGGCCGAGAGCGAGCTGTGCAATTCCACCGTCGGTCGCTGCGGCAATCCCGATCGCGACGGCGTGCTCAGCCTGGACGCCAGCATCATGGATGGTGATG
>NZ_DAMAGC010000095.1:0-16354 GCF_031995405.1 Stenotrophomonas sp.
GTCCGGCGCGTTGGGGCAACGCCAGTTCGACACGCTGCAGGCGCGGACCCGCCCTTACGCGCAGGCGCTGGCCCAATGGCAGGCCGGCACCGACGCCGACAGCCGCCGGTACGAGGTGGAGATCGACGGCGTGCGCCTGCACGGCCGCATCGACGGCGTGCATCCGCACGGTCTGGTACGGCTGCGCCCGGGCCCGCTCAACGGGCGTGCCGCGATCCGCCAGGGACTGGACTGGTTGTTGGCCAATGCGGCCGGCGATGCGCTGGCGCTGGTGCAGTTCCACGACGCTGGCGAGGAGGGGCTGGGCCCGCACGTGCTGCCGCCGTTGCCGCCCGAGCAGGCCCGGCAGGTGCTGCGGCGCCTGCTGCACCTGCGCAACGAAGGGCTGCGCGCACCGCTGCCATATGCGCCATCCACCGCGTGGGCGATCTACACCGCCGCCGAGGCCAAGCGCGAAGCCGAGGGCCGGGCCAAGTGGTACGGCGGCGACCGCACGTGGGGCGAATCCAGCGGCGCCGGCTACCCGCTGGCGCTGCGCGGACGCGATCCCTTCGCCACCGCGGACAGCTACCGGCAACTGCTGCACAACAGCTTCGTGGTGTTTACCGCGGTGCGCGAGGGCCGGGTATTCCCCGGCTTCGATGACCAGGGCCGGACAGCATGAGCGCCCCCATTCTGCTCGACGATCCCTACCTGACCCTGCCGCTGGACGGCGTGCGCCTGATCGAGGCCAGCGCCGGCACCGGCAAGACCTTCACCCTGGCCACGCTGTTCACCCGGCTGGTGGTGGAAAAGGGCTGGCGCATCGGCCAGATCCTGGCGGTGACCTTTACCGATGCGGCTACCCAGGAACTGCGCAAGCGCATCCGCGAGCGGCTGGCACTGGCCGCGCAGCTGGTCGAGCGCGCGCCGACCGACGCGGACAGCCCCGAGGTGCTGCTGACCCGGGTGATCCTGCAGCGCCAGCTGGCCTTGGGCGAAGAAACCGCGGCCGCGCTCGCGCGACGGTTGCAGACTGCCGCCGATGAAATCGACCTGGCCTCGATCTTCACCATCCATGGCTTCTGCACCCGCGTGTTGCGCGAACACGCCCTGGAGAGTGGCCACACCTTCGATCCACCGACCCTGTTGCCCAGCGAACGCGAACTGCACGACGAACTGGCCGCCGACCTGTGGCGCGTGCATGCCAATGATGCGGCGACGCTGGATGCATTGACGCGGCTGTGGTCCACGCCCGAGGCGCTGGCGGGCGACCTGGCCACGCTGATCAAGCCGCTGCCGCTGTTGCCGCCGGTGCCCACCGGGCTGCACGACGATCCGCGCCCGGCGCTTGCGCTGGCGGCGCGCCAGTTCGCCGCCGACTATCGCCAGCACGGCGAAGCCTTCCTGGGCGAGGTCTGTGCGGCTGTCGAGAACAAAGTGCTCAACGGCAACAGCTACAAACTGGCGTGGCTGGAACCGCTGGCCGTGCAGCTGCACCGCTGGGCGGCCGATGACACGCCGGGCGCAACGTTGGAGGTAGACCCGGAGCGCTTGCGCCGGCTGACCGTCGAGGAACTCACCGCGCGCACCAACAAGGCCCACGCAGGCAGGACGCCGCAGTCGCCGCTGCAGCACACCCTTGCCCTTTACCTGGCCGCGGTCGATGCGCTGGCGCTGTGGCAGCGCGGCCAGGCGATCATCTTCCTGCACGGCTTGCGCGACCAGGCCCGCGCGCGCCTGGCCGAGCTCAAGCGGATCGGCCGGGTGCAGACCTATGACGACCTGATCGAGGGCGTGGCCGATGCATTGGAAGGCCCGCACCGGGACGTGCTGGTGCAGCAGCTGCGCGCGCAGTACACGATCGCGCTGGTGGATGAGTTCCAGGACACCGACGACCGCCAGTGGGGCATCTTCCAGCGCGTGTTCGGCGATTCAGAAGAAACCCGCGCGGCCGGCCTGGCACCGGCGCTATTCCTGATCGGCGATCCCAAGCAGGCGATCTACGGCTTCCGCGGCGGCGACATCCATACCTATCTCAAGGCCAAGCGCCAAGCCGATGCCGCGCCGCCGCTGGACCGCAACTTCCGCTCGCGCCCGGCCGTGCTGCACGCCATCGAGGCGCTGTATGCCAATGCCGGCGAAGGCGCGTTCCTTGAAGCGGACATCGGCTTCGAGCCGGTGCACGCGGGCAGTACCCGGGTGGATGAGGACTTTCTGCGCGACGGCCTTCCTGCGCCGGGCCTGACCGTGCGCGTGCTGCATAACCGCGATGGCGGAAGTCTCAAGGCCGATCCATCGCGGCAGCAGGCCAGCGACGCCTGTGTGGCGGCGATCCACCAGCTGCTCAGCGATGCCCGCCAGGGCCGCGCGCTGCTGCGTGGCCAGCCGTTGCAGCCCGGCGACATCGCCGTGCTGGTGCGCTCGCACCGCGAAGCCACGCGCATCCAGCACGCGCTCAGCGCGGTCGGCATTCCGGCGGTGGCCGCCGGCAAGCAGAGCCTGTACGCCACGCCCGAGGCGCAGGACCTGCGCCTGCTGTTGCTGGCGCTGCTGCAGCCGGCCGACGAAGGGCGCCTGCGTGCGGCGTTGTCCACCGTGTTGCTGGGCGAAGACGCGGCCGCGATCGACGCGATGGAGCGCGAGGGCGATGCGCAGCGCAGCATGCAGATCCGCCTGCTGCTGTGGCGCGAACGCTGGCAGCGCGGCGGACCGTTCGCGGTGATCGCCGACCTGTGCGCCGAACACGCCGAACGCCTGCTCGGCCTGCTCGACGGCGAGCGGCGGCTGACCAACTACCTGCAGCTGGGCGAACTGCTGCAGCAGGCCGCCGCGCAGACGCTGGGCATGCACGGCCTGCTGGACTGGCTGCAGGTGCAGATGGCCCACGCCGACCAGAACGACGAACAGCAGCTGCTGCGATTGGAATCGGACGCGCGTCGGGTACAGATCATCACCCTGCACAAGAGCAAGGGCCTGGAGTATCCGCTGGTGTTCCTGCCGTTCGTCGGCATTGGCGGCGGCGCGCCCAACACCGACGCCAACTGCACGGTGTATGCCGAAGGCCGCCGCGAACTGCACTGGAAGCTGGACAAGGACGAGGCCTGGAGCGCGGCCAGCATGCGCAGCGCGCAGGAGCAGGAGGCCGAAGATGCGCGCCTGCTGTACGTCGGCCTGACCCGTGCCGAGCACGCGCTGTGGATCGCCGCCGGTGACCTGGCCGGGCTGGCGAAGACGCGTCTGGCACCGATGCTGTCGGACATGGCCGCGCTACGCGCGCATCCGGACATCGCGGTGATCGACGGGCCGCTGGAACCGCGCCCGCCGCAGCTGGCGTTCGAACGCGATGGCGAGCTGCCGCCGGTGCGCGCGCTGACCCGGCGCGTCCCGCACGACTGGTGGGTGTACAGCTTCACCCAGCTGGCCCACGCCGACGCCGGCCACGACACCGATGCGGCGGCCACCGAACTCCCGGCACCCGCCGCCGACGAACCGGTCGGCGTGGACCTCACCCTGGACGCCGGGCAACCGGCGCTGCCCAACGAGGAGGTCATCGATCCCCGCTTCATGGGCAGCCGTTTCGGCAACGTGCTGCACGATGCGCTGGAAAACACCGACTTCGCGCGCTGGTCGCAGTGGCAGCCGGGACAGCCGGCGCCGGGCGATGAGGCGCAGGTGCTGCGTACCTCGCTGGGCGAAGAAGGCTATGCCGATGAAGACCTCGACGATGGTGTGGCGGTGCTGACTGCCCTGGTCGGCCAGACCCTGACGGTGCCGTTGCCCGAAGGTGGCGCCCTGCACGATCTGCCCGACGATGCGCGCCGCGCCGAAATCGAGTTCCACTTCGCCATGCAGCCCACGGCGGTGCCGGCACTGCTTGAGCTGCTGCACGCACACGGCTTGGTCCGCGAGCGTCGCGGCTTCGGCACGCGACGGCGTCTGGAAGGGCTGATGACCGGCAAGATCGATCTCACCTACGTACGCGGTGCACGCTGGTACGTGCTCGATTACAAATCCAACCGCCTGCCCGGCTACGACGCCGCGCGGCTGCAGAGTGCCATGCAGCACAGCGAGTACGACCTGCAGGCGCTGATCTACACCGTCGCGCTGCACCGCTGGCTGCGCTTCCGGCTGGGTGCGCAGTACGACTACGCCCGCGACATGGGCGGCATCCGCTATCTGTTCTGCCGTGGCCTGGATGCCGCGCGCGCGGACAGCCCCGGCGTGTACGCGCACCGCTTCGATCCGGCGCTGGTCGATGCGATGGACGCCCTTTTCGCTGGCGGCGAACACGCCCAGGCACGCATGGCTGCGCGCGCGCGGGGTGAGGCATGAGCCTGCTCGCTGCCCTGCAACGCGGCAACGCGCTTCGGACCCTCGACCACGCGCTGGCGCAGAGCCTGCGCCGGCTGCAACCGGACACGCCCGATGCGGTGCTGGCGGCCGCCGCGCTGGCCTCGCTGGCAGTGTCGCAGGGGCATGCCGGGCTGGATCCGCAGCACCCGCAGCGGCTGGTCGACAGCGATGTCGAGTGGCCCGACGCCGAGGCCTGGCTTGCGCAACTGCGCACCTCCCCGTGGGTGGACGTGCCGGACGCGGAGGCTGCCGAGGCGGCCACCGACCGCCCATTGGTGCTGGAAAACGGACTGCTCTACCTGCGTCGCTACCGCGAGTACGAACGCCGCCTGGCGGCCGGGCTGCAGCGCATTGCCACCCATCCGCTGGCCCAGCCCGATCCGGGCACGCTGGCGGCGTTGTTCGGGCAGCTGTTCCCGCAGGCGCACGACGGCACCGACCACCAGGCCCGCGCGGCTGGCGTGGCGCTGCGGCATCCGCTGGTGCTGGTCACTGGCGGGCCCGGTACCGGCAAGACCACCACCATCGCGCGCCTGCTGGTGCTGCTTGCCGCGCAGGCGGCGCAGGCCGACCAGCCGCTGCCGCGGGTAGCGCTGGCCGCGCCCACCGGTCGCGCTGCCGAGCGCATGGCCGAAAGCCTGCGCGTGGCCGTGCAGCGCCTGCGCCTGCTCGGTATCGCCCCGGCACTGTGCGATGCCATGCCCAGCACCGGCACCACCCTGCATCGCCTGCTCGGGACCATCCCCGATTCACCGCGTTTCCGTCATCACGGCGACAACCCGTTGCCGTTCGATGTGGTGGTGGTGGACGAGGCGTCGATGATCGACCTGCCGCTGATGACCAAGCTGGTCGAAGCGGTTGCCGCCGGTGCCCGGCTGGTGCTGCTGGGCGATCCGGACCAGCTGCCGTCGGTGGAAGCCGGCGACGTGCTCAGCGCGATCCTGCGCGCCAGCGGCGATGGCCTGGGTACCCGCGCCGACGATGCCGATGCGTTGCGCGGGTTGCTGGCGCCGTCCACGCTGCAGCCGCAGGCTGCGGCGACGCGCTTCGCAGGCCGGCGCGTGCAGCTGCAGCGCGGCTACCGGCAGACCGATGCGCTGGATCTGGTGCCGCTGGCGCATGCCGTGCGCGACGGCGACAGCGACGCCGCGCTGGCGCTGCTACGCAGTGGCCGGCTGGCCGGCGTGCACTTCCATGAAGACCAGATCGACCCGCTGCAGCAGCACCGCGATCACCTGCTGGCGCACTGGCGCGGGTTGGGCGAGGCCGCCGATCCGGCGCAGGCTCTGGCCAACGCCGGCCGGATCCGCCTGCTCACGGCGGTACGCGAAGGCGCGCAGGGCGCACGTGGACTCAACGCGCGCATCGAGGCCCTGTTGGCCGGGGTGCCGCGTCCGGGCATGGCGCCGGGTTACTTCCACGGGCGTCTGCTGTTGATCACCGAGAACAGCTATCGCCATCGCCTGTTCAACGGCGACATCGGCATCTGCCTGCGGGATCGCCAGGGCGCAGTGACCGCCTGGTTCCCCGGCGACACGCCCGATCAGCCGCGTGGCTTCCATCCGGGCGCATTGCCGGCGCATGAAAGCGCGTTCGCGATGACCGTGCACAAGGCGCAGGGCTCGGAGTTCGACGAGGTCTGGCTGCAGTTGCCGCGTCGCGACAACCGGGTGTTGTCGCGCGAGCTGGTCTACACCGGCCTGACCCGCGCGCGGCAGTCGCTGCATGTGCTGGGCAGCGCGGAGGTCATCCAGGCCGCGCTCAAGCGCCATGCCAGCCGCATCTCTGGGCTGGCCGCGCGGTTGCATGGACCGCCGGACGCGCCGGTCGCGCCAGAACCGCCGGTGGGCGACACATCGGTCGCCGCACCGGCGCAGGGGCAGTTGTTCTAGCCCGCGTCCGGTTTATTCCGGAATCACCACAGTGCCATCGGGGAACACGATGGCGCCGTCACCGCTGACATCGAAGAAGCCGAGCTGGTGGGTGTTGGCCAGCACCTGCACCAGGCCATGCGCGTTCTCGGCCACTTCATCATCGAAGGACGCGTAGATGACGTGCTGGCCGACGCTGTAGTCGGTCACTTCGGGGCGGTCATCCTCGTCATCGGCGAGCGGGCCATCCATCGGCGGGAAATGCTCCACGAGCGCGGCGAAAAACGCCTGCAATGCCGGTACCGACACTGCGGCATCGTCGTAGTCGTGGGTTTCCTTCCACTCGGTCTGCGCGTCGTACCACTGCAGGAAAGCCTCCGCCTCACGCGGGGCCACGGCGGGGTCGAACACCATCAGGTCATAGCTCATAGGGGTCTGGTCGAACATCACGCAGGGAATAGCGCAGCAGGATAGCGCCGATTCGTTCTTCACGTGCCAGGCGGTCGGGCGCCGAGTGTGATAAGCGCCTCGCGTTTAGTGTGGCCCGTGCCTCACATGGTGAGTGCTTGCGATCACGGATGATCCGCAATTCGACCGATTTCCCGCGCATGCGCCGCTCCAGTATCGCCACTTCGCGGCCGCTGTGAAAGCGCCCTGCAACGCTGTGACAAGCATCTGCAACGCAGCGCCAACACCGCCGGCAGGGCTCCGGTTACACCGGTAGTGGAGGAACTGCGGTGTCGTTTTCTACGCATTCGCAGGGGGAAACCAGCGTGCACCTGACCGGTTCGTATCTGGGGACGCCTGCGGCTGGGTTCGTCGCTGCACCGGCTCGGCTTATCAGCAGAAGGAGGGGGACGGCTATGGACGTTTTCGAGCGAGGTTTGGATGTTTCCGTCAGTCCGCCCGGCGCGGGAAGCGGCGAGACCGACGATGGCGATGGCCAGACCCTGGCCTGGAGCCTGGCACTGCTGTCGCGCATGTGCCAGTGCAGCTGCCAGCCCGGCAGTGGCGCGGCCGATGGCGACCTGGCGTGGGAAGCGCTGCTGGCGCGCACCCGGATCCGGCCGCACGGTACCGCGGCCACGCGGCTGGTGGAGCGCGCGCGCGAATGGATCGAACACCACGCCGATGACGAAGAGGTGTCGGTGGACCGGTTGGCCGCCGCGCTGAACATGTCGCGCACCAGCCTGCACCGCAAGCTGGTGGCGAGCATCGGCCACCCGCCCGGCGAACTGATCCGGCTGGTGCGCCTGCGCCTGGCGCGACGCCTGCTGCGCGAAGGCGAGGGCAACGTTTCGGATGTGGCCTATGCGGTCGGCTTCGTCAGCCTGTCCGGCTTCAGTCGCGCCTACCGCCATCACTACGGCGAGCCGCCATCGAGCATGCGGGCGGCGTGCTGCACGCCAGCGCCGCGCCGCGCGCCTGCAACGCGCGGCTAAGCGACCGCAACGCACCGCCGTATGCCCGTCAGGCGCGGCAGGTATCAATGAACCCGTGGAAGCAACACACCGGCATCGACCTGCATCGATGGCAGGCACCCACGATCAGGAGCGAAGGCGAAATGAGCGGAACCATGTCATTCCACACATTGATCGAAGCATTGGCCGGGGCGGTGATCGAAGCCCAGGACAGCATCGAGATGCACCAGATTTCCCACCTGCGCGATTTCTTCGACGAAGACAACCGGCCCAGGAGCGTCACCATCCGCATGCCCTCGCTGCACCCGCAGGCCGAGGAAGGCGATGAAGACCTCTACCGCGCGCCGCTGTTGCCGCTGGTGTCCACCAACAACCTGCGCATCCGGGAGGTGGAGATCAGCTTCAACGCGCACCTGGCGGAACTGGGCCCTGAGGATCTGGAGGAGCCTGCGCCGGGCACCCCGGATGCCTGGGAGTCGCCGCGGCCGGCGGCGCGACACGTTGGACTGGATACCGGCCGCGGCAAGGGCGTGGGCAACGTACACGTGCAGTTGCGCGTGGAAGGAACCGAGCCGACCGATGGCGCGGCGCGGTTGATGAACCACCTGGCGCAGAGCCAGGGGGTCTTCAAGACCATCAAAGCCACTTGATCCATCACCCCGGTGACGACCACGCGCCACGGCCGTCGCTGCCTGCCAACCCATAGGAGTGCATCACCATGCCTGACGAACTCGTCAACATGTCCAGCCAGTTCAAGGGTCTGCCGATGGCCGACCTGATCGGCGGCCCGCTCACCGCGGCCTGCGATTCGCAGATCAAACTGGCCCAGGCCACCGCCAGCTTCATCCGCTCGGTCGGCTTCCTGCCGCCGGATGCGGCCAACACCGATCCCAACGCGGTCGGCGGCACCCGCACCGCGCTGTTCCGCTTCAAGCGTCCGGTCGACAACCTCGACCCGACCACCAAGGATGCCTCGCCGTTCTCCGAAGAAGAGGTGGAACTGGAAGTGCCGCTGCTGGCCATCGTCAAGGTGCCCAACCTGAGCATCTACAGCGTGGACATCAATTTCGAGATGGAAGTGAAGTCCTCGTTCTCGGCCAAGGAAAGCCAGGACTACTCGGCCGCCATGCAGGCGGAAATGAAAGTGGGTTGGGGCGTGTTCTCGGCCAAGGTCAACATCCAGGGCTCGGTGGCCTCGCACAAGGAGAACACCCGCACCTCGGACAACTCGGCCAAGTACACCGTGGCCGTGCATGCCGAAGACAAGGGCATGCCCGAAGGCCTGGCCCGGGTGATGGACATCCTGCAGACCGCCTCGGCACCGCGCAAGATCGGCGCCCCGGTCCCGGTGGCCTGACATGGGCGTTGCGCCCATCGAGGTGAACGCAACCGCGGAATGACCCGTCGCGTCGCCATGACGCGGCGGGTCCGGCATGTCCAACGCAGGGAAGACCGCCATGTTCGATCTGAATGATGTCAAGTTCGTAAAACGCATCGTGGTCGGCAGCAACAACCCGACCCAGATGCTTACCGATGCCGACCTGGGCCAGGCCCAGGACCTGCTCAACCGTTGCCTCAGCGACAGCCCGAAGGGCGCGATCCTGGGGATCGAACGCAGTTTCACCATCCTGCAGATCGGCGAGCACCAGGTCGTGCTGCAGTGGCTGGCCTACCACGTCGGTTTTCCGCGGCGTCCGGTGTGGCTGGTCGAATGATCCGCGCAGGAGCATCCCGATGGCCGACTATCGCCTTGATGATCTGATCCACACCCTGGCGCGGGCGTTGGCCCTGACCCGCCATCGCTGCGCGCACACCCACCTGCAACGCCTGCAGGCGCGGCTGGGAAGCGGCCAGACGCTGGCGGTCAGCAGCCTTGTCGATGGCCGGTGGTTGCAGCAGGACGTGCCGCTGGCCGAGCTGATCGTGCCGCGCGGGATCCTGGCCACCACGCTGGAAGTGCAGATTGACTGCGCGCTGGACGAGGTGGCCGGCGTCGATGGCCAGCCGCCGATGATCGCGTTGCGCCCCTGCATGGAGGCGGCCGAGCACCGGCTGACCATCTGCCTGCACGGCGGCACCCCGCTGTGCGGCGAACTGCTGCTGGACGGGCAGATCCTGCGCCGTTTCAGCCTGGATCCTTCTTCGCCCGCGGAGGCATGAGCATGGCCCGACCCGACCGCCTGCGCCTGCTGCTGTCCGACGATGACGCCCACCAGGTGCGCGAGTGGCTGGCCCCCCTGCTGGCCCGCAAGCGCGCGGCGGCGGCTGCGCGCGCCCGCCGTCGTCGCCAGCGGTTGTTGGCCACGCTGTGGCTGATCGCGCTGGCCGTGGCGCTGATGACGCGCTACTTCTGAGCCGGTGGCGGGCACCGTGCCCGCCGCCGGTGTTCTTCCACCAAGGAGCACATGATGAGCAAGTACGATTGTCGCCACCGCCACCGCCACCGCCACCGCCGCCGGTCGCTGGCGTGGCTGGCCCTGCTGGTCCCGTTGTTCGCCCAGGCCCAGGCCGGTCCCGACGCCGCTGCGCCGGCGGCCTGGGTGGGCGCGGACACGCTTGATGGCCGACCCTCGTCGGTCCGCCTCACCCTGCAGCCGGCCAACGATACGGCGCAGATCGTATTCGGCGAACCGCGCAACTGCCGTCTCGATGCACGCCTGTCGCATCGCGGCGATGGCCAGCTGCAATACGACCTGGTCGCCGCCAGTGGCGGCCGCTGGTGCAACCGCCTGTATCCCGGCCGCGTGCAGCTGCAGGTGCAGGGCAACCAGGCCACGCTGCAGGTGCGCAGCGATGTCGCCGCGGCGTCCACGGCGATGTGGGCCAGCGGCGAGCTGCCGGACGCCGCCAGTGCGCCGGGCGCGCTGCGGGGACGTTGGCTCACGCAGGTGCAGACCGCTGCGATGCAGCCAGTGATGCTGCAGCTGGACCTGGCCGGACGCGAGCCGGGCGATGCCGGCGGCACGGCGTCCTATGCCAGCCCGCGCAACTGCCGGGTGCCATTGCGGCTGGAAGGCAGCACTGCCGATGGTGCGTGGTATTCGGTGCGGCCAGGCAACGGCGGTAGCGCCTGCGATCGGCTGGTTGGACGCTGGCTGGTGGTGCAGGCCGGCGATGCCGCCACCACACTGCGCATCCGCCCGGCGATCGGGGAATGCACGCCGAGCTGCGTACTGGAACGACCGAGCCGCTGAACCAGGAACCCCGGCAAGCGCGCTCCGCGGCACCGCAGACCGGTGCCGCGGAGCGCGGTCGTTCACCAGTGGGCGTAGCTGCCGGTGCTGTACATGCGCCACTCGGCGCCGCGGCGGTTGACCAGCCCCTTCATCACCTTGCCCTGCGAACGCGTCCACGCCATCCAGGCCGCTTCCAGAGTGGCGAAGGTGGTGCCGGCCTGCGGATTGTTGACCAGCTTGAGCACCGAGGAGCGGGCGAAATTGCCCACCCCGATGTTGTAGCAGAGGATCACCAGCGCATCGAACTGGCACTGCGCCAGGGCCGCGGTGACGCCGCGGTTGACCGCCTGTTCGAACGGCGCCAGGTCCTTGCGCAGCAGCGCCTCGGCCTGTTCCAGGCTGATGCCGCGACCCAGGCTGTCCCACTCGGCGCGGCCGATCAGGTGCCCGTAGCCGACGGTGGCGCCGGTCACCCAGTGGTCGACCGGCTTGCCGGTCTGGTCGTCGTAGGGCTGCAGGCGCTGGCCTTCCACCTGCTTGAGCCAATCGATCCCTTGCGGGCTCAACGTCATGTCGTTCATTGCCGTTCCTCGTTGGTCTGGGCGCATCCAGGAGAGGTCGCCACGCGGTGCGAGCTGCGTGGGCGTTACGTGCGGTTGGGCAGCTTGAAGCCGATGTAGGTGCCCGAACTGAGCCCCATCAGCCCCAGCAGCGTCGGGCTGAGCTCGGGCATGCTCAGGTTGTTGTAGACATCGGACAGGAAGATCACCCCCAGGATCAGGGTGAAGGCGAAGATCTGGAAGCGATCGAAGCGATAGCCCTGTGCATCCGACAGCAGGTCGTGCATCAGGCCCTGCGAGTCGGTGTCCCGTGCCGGGTTCTGCAGCGCGTGCAGCTGGCGGTCGATCTGCATCACTCTGTGTCGCGCGGCCTGCTGGCGCGCAGGCGGGTCGCTGCTGTCGCCCTCGCCGGCGTCGTGCCACATGCCGCGCGTGCCGCTCTCGCGCACCCGTTGCTGGCGCTCTTCCAGCAGCGCCGTTTCGCGCGGGTCCTGCGTGGGCGCGCCGCCGCCGGCATCGATCACCGCCTCGCTCAATGCCGTGCCCGCGCTGATGCCCAGCAACGCCAGCAGCGAGGGATGGATGGTGTCGGTGGCATCGGTGATCAGCCAGATCGCGGTGTAGGACAGGTAGATCAGGAAGAACCACACCGCCATCTGGAAGCGGCCCAGGTCATACGGTCCCAGCCGTCCTTCGGCGGGCTTGCGGATGATGCTGGTGGTGCGCGCCAGCCGCACGAACACCGCCAGCGTCACCACCACCAGCAGCAGCGCGATGCCACCGTAGACCGGCGAGATCACCGTCAACATCACCCGCCGTCCATCGCCGTACACCGTGTCAAAAGGCGAGCCGTCGACCGGTCCCACGCTGAAGGTGACCGGTCGGCGCAGGCCTTCGGGGGCACCGAGCAGGTCGGTCCACACCGCGCGGCTTGCTTCGTTGACGCGCAGATGGAACAGCAGCCGGCCGCGTGCCACATCGATCGCCTCGGGGCTGTTGCCCGGCAGCGCGCGTCCATCGATGAACGGCACCAGTCGGCGCGGGTCGTTGCCTGCCGCCCAGTCGGACAGACCGTCCACGCGTACTTCCACGCTGTAGTCCAGCTCCAGGTGCCCGTGCAGCTGGGTCACCTGTGGGCCGGCCTGGGCATGCGCGGGGGCGTGCGGCGCGCACAGACCCAGCAGCACCGCGCCGGCCATTGCCAGGATGCGCAGCACGGCCATGCGCAGGAAGCTGCGCTGGCGTCGCGCACGTTCGGCGGTTTCGGCATCGGCGATCCAGTGGTCAGGTTGCGGGGCCATCGGGCGTGCTCCATGCGGTCGGGACGCGCAGTGCGATGCGCTGCGCACAGGTATAGGGCCAGCCCGGCTCGCCGGTTGGTTGCCGTGTTTCAGGGCGTTGCCGGCGTGTTCCAGCGACGCGGTCGCGGTCGCGCGGGTGCCGCTTCGTGCGCGGCGTGCGGGACATGGCCGCTGGGCACGATCACCACGCTGGCGGCGCTGTACGGGAACACGCCCAGGTCGGAGACATCGTCCGGCCCGGATTCGGGGAACACATGGCGACGGCGCCCGGCGATGACCCGTTCGACGGTGATCTGGTCTTCCAGCGCGCCCATCCGTAGCGGTTGGGTGAACACTTCGGCGCTGATCCCCAGGCGTCCGTGGCCCTGCACCGGTTGGGCGAACACCAGTTCCACCGAGCGTCCCGGATCGATCACATGCCAGCCGGAGGCCGCCTGGGAGAAGGCATAGCGCGCGCTGCGGCCATCGCGTGCGGCCTCCAGATGGAACGCACGCAACCCGATCGGCAGCGCTACCGGCGCTTCCTGCAGCAGCGAGTTCTGCAGCCACGGCGCTTCCAGTCCCGGCTCCAGGGCCAGTTCCACCTGGATATCGAGCACGGCGAAACTGAGCTCGCCGACGTTGCTGATGGTGAGGGTCGTGCGGGTGTCGATGCCGTTGGCCGTGGTGCCGTCCAGGTCGCTGGCGATCGACAGCGAGGCCAGCGCGCGCTGGTGTTCCCACAGCACCGGCCGGGCCGACAGCCACGCATCGAGCGCGATCACGAACGACACCCCGGCGATGGTCAGCGGCAGCGCCTGTTCGGCCACCAGGTGCAGCAGCCGCAACAGCCGGGCGCGCCAGGGCGATGCCGGCTTGCCCGTACGGTGCCTGGCGCGCGGTGCACGCGCGCTCATGCCGGTTGCTCCGGCACCACATGCGCGTCGATGCCCAGGATCATCCGATAGCCCGCCTGGGCCGGGTCGGTGGCATGCAGCGCCGACACCTCGTGCCACAACGGCGACCCGGCATCGGGCTGGAACACCCCGTCGCCTTCGCCCAAGGTCTGTTCGAGCAGCAGCGGACCTGCCACGCCGCGGCGCACCCGCGATGTTCCGCCGCGCACGCCACGCCGCCGGATCACCAGCGCCGACAGGATGTAGTCGGCGCCGTCCTGGTGCAGGCCTTCCGGCGCCGGCTCGGCCGCCGCCGGGCCGCGCGCGACGGTCATCATCAGGTGCACCACCAGCTGCAGCCGGGTAGCGGCGCAGCGCTGGTGGACGGTCTCGGCGATGCCGGCAACCAGGCGCAGCATGTCCGGGTGATAGGTCAGCGCCAGCGCGATCGGCGCAAACACCCGGCGCGGCGCGCGGGCCAGGTCGCCGGGCTGCGCGAAGCAGGCATCGTCCAGCGGTTGCAGCTGCCAGCAGCCGGCCGATACCCGTCGTGCGGCGTATTTGCGCATCGCGCGCCGACGGTGCGGCTGGACCCGCTGCAGCGCCGCGCGCAGCACCGATGGCAGCGTGGCCTGTACCGCGTTCCACAGTGCATCGGGGTCGGCGTCGTCGGCATCCAGCAGCGCGCGCTGCGCCGGTGCCAGGATGCTGGCATGCCGCTGCAGCACCTGGCGTCGCCGCCGGGCGACGTCGTAGCGATCCCACGGCAAGTGTTCGGCCTGTGCGGCCACGCCGTCCAGAAAGCCGGGCTGCAGGCCCAGCTGCTCCATGCGGAAGACCTGCGGCAGCATGGCCTGGCGGCGGGGTCGGCTCAGCGCGTGGGCCAGGCAGTGCACCGCGCGCAGCGCTGTCTGCGCCGATGGCAGGGACGGTTCGGGAACAGCATCAGTGGGGGCGTGCATGCGCGGTCTCCGCAGGGAAGGGCACCGCCGCGGCGATCGGGCGGGATGCACCTGCTGTATAGCCACCGCAGCGCACCGGCGACGCGCGCGCCGTTGCAGCCGTTTGTCAGGCGCTGCCAATGCACGGAGCGATCCGCACGCGCGCACGCGCACGCAGACGCCACCGTGCGCGCGCACGGTGGCGAAGGGGGCTACGGTGAAAGGCGGGGATGCCGCCTAGCGGCGCGAGCTGTCCGCGCGATGGGCCAGGTGCAACCGTGCATGCAGTGCCTGCACGCGAGCCTGGTCCAGTCCGGTCAAGGTATGGCAGGTATCGGCATCGATACCGAAGCCGAAGTAGTTCAGCGCATTGAGTACGCCGACCGCTTCGTCATGGTCCAGCGACAGGGAAAAACGCTCGTTCTCGCGCATGACGGCTCCAGGGGCCTCCGGCGCCGGAGGCAGGCGATCAGTGCTGGTTATTGTAGTAGGTGATTCCGGCCGTCGGCCGGAACGCGGTGCCACAGTCGGCCACGGCGTTGTTGAAGATGACGATCGTGCCGGTCGCTGCGTGCCAGTACTTGGTGCGGGTTCCCCCGGCCAGTGCGACCCCGGCAGTGCCGCGCAGGATGCCCTTGACGAAGGTTGCCAGGGCCGCGGCATTGGCGATGGTCGGATCGGGGAATGCCAGTCCCGCAGTGACCTGGCCGTTGACGAATTCGGCCTGGTGCGGACCGAAGGCATGCCCGGCGATGGCGGTTGCTGCCTGCTGGGCGTCGGCATCGGTGGCGGTGGTCAGCACCCCGCACTGGGCCTGCGCCGGCACGATGGCCGCCAGTGACAGGGCCAGGCCAAACCACAGCGTCAGCGCGGAACGATGCAAGAGGTATTTCATGGCGATACTCCTGGACAGAGAAAGGGACGCGACAGCGACCGTCATGACCGCTGCCGACAGTGCCCGCACCGGCCCTCGGCGCGCTGCGATCCACTGCGTTCTCTGTATAGGCGGGCGCCGTCCGGCAGCCCGCGCGCGCTGTTGCGCCTGTACCGCCGCGTGTTGCACATCCGTGCAGCGCCCGCCATCAGTGCGCGGCTGCCACGACCTCCGCCTCGCCGTCGGCTACCACCGGTGCGTCCGGGAACAGCGCATAGCGCAGCCCCAGCACGCCCATCAGCGCCTCATCGCGCGCCTTGCCTGCGTCCACGGTCTGCACCCGCTTCAGCGAGGCCTCCAGCTTGGCCTGCAGCCCGGCCGGTGCCGGCAGCGGTGCACGCTGTGCCACCTGTGCGCGGTAGTGCGCGCCCACATCGTCCAGGATCGATTCGATCGCCTGCATGCTGGTGGGCGGCAAGCCATGGCGGGCGCGGCGCAGCTGCAGGATGTTCAGGCCGATGCGCGCTTCGGTGAGCATGTCCACCGAGGCGATGTCGCTGCCTTCCGGGGTCGCCGCCAAACGCGGGGCGAGCAGGCCGAGCAGGTCCAGCATGCGCGCGGCGAACTGCTGGCGATCCTGCTCGCCACGGCCTTCGGCGGCCTCGGCCAGCGTGGTCCAGCCTTGCCGCACCAGCCGGCGCGCGGTCCACTCGGCACCGACCGAGCGGAACAGCCGGGTCATCACCACCGCAAACCCGATCCCGATGAACATCGCCACCGAGGAGTTGATGAAGCTCTGGATGTTGGCGTTGTAGGTGTTCTGCACGTTCAGCAGCGCCACCAGGTTGACCGTCAGCGGCAGCCCGATCAGCGCGGTCTGCGGCTTGTGCAGCAGCAGACCCAGCGGCAGGAACACCACCGCCAGCACGATGGCCAGGCTGCCGAAGTCATGCACCGCCGGGAACACGCCGAACAGGTACACCCCGGCCACCAGGCTGGC
>NZ_DAMAGC010000096.1:0-16343 GCF_031995405.1 Stenotrophomonas sp.
CAGCAGTACGATGGCGACCAGCAACAGCAAAGGTTTGCGCATGGGCGGGGCGGGGCAGGGAAGACGGCCCCTACTGTACCGTCAACCGCGCACGGGGCGATGAGGCGCAGCCCAACAATGCCGCGCTGCCGTCACCGCTGCGTAACATCGTGTGCAGAGCCTGCATGCACGAGAGCAGGTTTCCTTTACACGGGGCGTGGTAAGCTTGTCGGCCATCCCCATCATCGTCAGCGCAACGCCCGGTCTTCGCCGGGTGAGTGAGCTACCAGGAGAACCACATGGCCTATACCCTCCCCAAGCTGTCCTACGCCTACGACGCACTCGAGCCGCATATCGACGCGGCCACGATGGAAATCCATCACACCAAGCACCACCAGACCTACATCAACAACGTCAATGCTGCACTGGAAGGCACCGAATACGCCGACCTGCCGATTGAAGAGCTGGTCAAGAAGACCAAGTCGCTGCCGGAAAACCTGCAGGGTCCGGTGCGCAACAACGGTGGCGGCCATGCCAACCACAGCCTGTTCTGGACCGTGATGTCGCCCAACGGCGGCGGCGCTCCGGTCGGTGAGGTCGGCAAGGCGATCGAATCGCAGCTGGGCGGTTTCGACAAGTTCAAGGACGCCTTCACCAAGGCGGCGCTGACCCGCTTCGGCAGCGGCTGGGCCTGGCTGAGTGTCACCCCGGACAAGAAGGTGGTGGTGGAAAGCAGTGCCAACCAGGACACCCCGCTGATGGATGGCAACACCCCGATCCTGGGTCTGGATGTGTGGGAACACGCCTACTACCTGAAGTACCAGAACCGTCGCCCGGAATACATCGGCGCGTTCTTCAACGTGGTCGACTGGAACGAAGTCGAGCGTCGTTACCAGGCCGCGATCGCCTGAGCGATCCAGCACGGTAGATGAGCAAACGGCCAGGCAGCGATGCCTGGCCGTTTTCGTTGCGGCGCCGGGCCGGGGATCAGGGCGCGCTGACCGGCACCGGCGACTGCAGCCGCAGCGTGGCCATCACCCCCAGCCGCAGCGCGCCCTTGTCGGCATCGCCGCTGTCGCTGGCCGGCAGTTTCAGTGCCTGCTGGCCGATGCCCTCGAAGTGCTTGACCTGGAACAGCACGTCCAGCCCATGGCCGCGCGCGCTGCCGGCCACCGACGGCGGGTCGACCCGCTCGCCCGGATTGCGGCGCGCCGGCTGGAAACCCGGCGAGCTGCGCACCAGTTCGGCGGTGTCGGCGGAAAAATCACCGGCGATCAGTGAAGGCAGGCCCTCGGCGGTGGCGCCGATCCAGGTCATCAGGTCGCTGGTCTGGTGGCGCCGCACCAGCGGCTCGTCCGGATCGGGACGCAACCGCGCCACATAGATATTGATCAGCTCTTCCTGCAGCTTGACCCGCAGCATGCCGGCGGCGCTGAACTGGCCCGGTGGGTGCAGCAGGGTCACCCCGTCCTCGCTGACCGGCAGCCGGGTCAGCATGGCGCTGCCATGGCGCAGTGGCTGGCTGGGCGGGTCGGCGGTGACGAAGTCGCAGCTGTAGCGCAGCCGCGAGGCCAGCCAGCAGGCCGGGTTGCGGCCCTGGGTCTGCAACACCCGCTGCACCGCGATCACATCCGGTTGCAGCGCATCGAGCATCTGCAGTACCTGGTCGCGACGTTGTTCCCACTGGCCCTCGCCCAGGGTGGGCAGTTCCAGCGTAGCCACCTTGAGCAGGCGTGGCCCGTCCTCGGCCTGGCGCGCATGCGCCTGTGCGACCGATGCCGCCAGCAGCATCAGCAGCAGCCAACCCGGCCAACGTCCCGTGACACCAATGGAGATCATGCGCATAACGATAAGTTTACGCTTGCGCCGTCGAGGCTTCGTGACTTCCGTTGCGATCTGCAGCGATCCACTGCCATGTTCGGCGTCTGCTGTCACGTAGGGTCGCAGCGTGCGCCGCTCCGGGGCTTCCGGTAAGCTCGCGCACTTTCGTATTCGCAGGACAGCCCCATAGGATGAGCACGATCGCAGCCGCCAGCCCCGGCAAAGGAAAGTTGCCAGGCCAGATTCCGTACATCATTGGCAATGAGGCCTGCGAGCGGTTCAGTTTCTACGGGATGCGCAACATCCTGGTGCAGTTCCTGATCACCTCGCTGCTGCTGCAGGAGATCACCGCCGAAGGCCGTGCGGGCGAAGCCAAGGACATCATGCACAGCTTCATGATCGGCGTGTATTTCTTCCCGCTGCTCGGTGGCTGGCTGGCCGACAAGTTCTTCGGCAAGTACCACACCATCCTGTGGTTCAGCCTGATCTACTGCGCCGGCCACGCCTGCCTAGCGGTGTTCGAGGACAGCCGCCAGGGCTTCTTCCTCGGCCTGGGCCTGATCGCGCTGGGCGCCGGTGGGATCAAGCCGCTGGTGGCCTCGTTCATGGGCGACCAGTTCGACCAGAGCAACAAGCATCTGGCCAAGGTCGTGTTCGACGCCTTCTACTGGATCATCAACTTCGGCTCGCTGTTCGCCTCGCTGCTGATCCCGCTGGCGCTGAAGAACCTGGGCCCGCAGTGGGCCTTCGGCATCCCGGGCATCCTGATGTTCGTGGCCACCTTCGTGTTCTGGCTGGGCCGCAAGCGTTACGTGCTGGTGCCGCTGCCGCCCAAGGACCCGCATTCGTTCGGCAACGTGGTGCGCACCGCGCTGTCGGCGCAGGTGCCGGGCAAGGGCCGTCCGGGCCGTACCCTGGCGATCCTCGGCGCTGTGCTGGCGGTGGCCTCGCTGGGCCTGGTCGGCAGCCTCGGCATCGTGATCTGCCTGTGCATCGCGCTGGTGCTGCTGCTGGCCGGTATCGGTGGCGGTACCTGGATCCAGCTTGACCGCGCCCGCGCGGTGCACCCGGCCGAAGCGGTCGAAGGCGTGCGCTCGGTGCTGCGGGTGCTGGTGATCTTCGCCCTGACCACCCCGTTCTTCTCGCTGTTCGACCAGAAAGCGTCCACCTGGGTGCTGCAGGGGCAGCAGATGGCCATGCCGTCGTGGTTCACCGCCTCGCAGATGCAGGCGCTGAACCCGCTGCTGGTGATGCTGCTGATCCCGTTCAACAACCTGGTGCTGTACCCGGCGCTGCGCCGCTTCGGCGTCGAGCCGACCGCACTGCGCCGCATGACCGTGGGCATCGCCTTCAGCGGGCTGGCCTGGGTCGTGGTGGGCGGTATCCAGGTGATGATGGACGGCGGCAACGTCATGTCGATCTTCTGGCAGATGCTGCCCTACGCATTGCTGACCTTCGGTGAGGTGCTGGTCTCGGCCACCGGCCTGGAGTTCGCCTACAGCCAGGCGCCGCAGGCGATGAAGGGCGTGGTGATGAGCTTCTGGAACCTGACCACCACCATCGGCAACCTGTGGGTGCTGCTGTCCAACGCGGCCGTGCGCAACGACACGGTGACCCACCAGATCGCCAGTACCGGCCTGAGCGAGGCCGCGTTCCTGATGTTCTTCTTCGCCGGTTTCGCCTTCCTCGCCGCGTTGGCCTTCGGTTGGTATGCCAGGCGCTATCGTATGGTCGACAACTACCGTACGGCCTGAGCCCTGACATGACCCCCGTCAACCTGCTGCTGATCGCCATCACCGTCATCGTGTCGTGGATGGCGTTCAAGAACCGCAAGCTCGGCGACCGCCTGATCCTGTGGCCGCCGGCGGTGGACCGCCACCGCCAGTACGACCGTCTGGTGACCTACGGGTTCATCCATGCGGACCTGGCGCACCTGGCGTTCAACATGATCACGCTGTTCTTCTTCGGCGGCCAGATCGAGTCGGTGATGATCCAGCTGACCGGCAGCTACCTGACCTATCCGGCGTTCTATCTCGGCGCGCTGGTGATGTCGATCCTGCCCAGCTACCTGAAGAACCAGAAGAATCCGAACTACCTGAGCCTGGGCGCGTCCGGCGCGGTGTCGGCGGTGCTGTTCGCCTTCATCCTGCTCAGCCCGTGGAGCGTGATCTTCGTGTTCTTCATTCCGGCGCCGGCGATCATCTACGCGGCGTTCTATGTGGGCTACAGCATCTGGATGGACCGCCGCGGCGGCGACCGCATCAACCACAGCGCACACCTGGCCGGCGCCGCGTTCGGGGTGATCTTCATGCTGGCCATGCGTCCGGCGATCTTCGAGCACTTCCTGCGCGAGCTGAGCAACCCGAGCTTCCGTCCACTGGGATGATTGCCGGGATACCGGCGTACCGACCAGCGGTCGGTACCTGCCCGGACCAGGAACGCCGACAGCCGCCGGCGGAAGGGCACGACCGTGGGTCGTGCCACGGGCAAGCGACGCGTTACGCCACTTTCTTGCCGTCGGTGCCGTACGCGCTGAGCAGCCGGGCGTAGACCTCGTTGTCGATCTGATCGAATTCCCAGCCGTTGGTCTGGCCGTTCACGGCCAGCTGGAATAGGCCTTCCAGCAGCGAGCTGTCGGCATCGGCCGGGGCCGGGGAGGTGGGTGCGTTGTCCATGAGGACCTCCAGGTAAAACGGATTCGGGCAGGCAGGTGTCGCAAAACTCGTGCCAGCTTTCACGCCCTGTCCGTTACCGATATCGGCTTGAACGGCTGAGACTTTAGCCGCGCGCGGGACAGCGCTTCGGGACGGCAGGGCGATGACGGGACGCGTGCCCAGGCGCCGGTGCCCCGGTCCTCCCCAGGCAGGGCGCACTGGTCCGGAAGTGACGCTCAGCGTCGCTGCTTGCCCCTGTTCAGGCTTCACGCGATCATGGCGCTACGCTGCGCACTATCGCGTCAGTTGCCGCAGGAGACACCGCCCATGGCTTCGGTCACCCCGCCCGGATTGGCGTACGAGGTGGAGCACGATCTGGCCAACCACCGCTTCCAGGCCCGGATCCAGGGGCACCTGGCGCTGCTGGACTACCAGATCAAGTCGCTGAAACGACAGAAGCGCATGGTCATCACCCACACCGAGGTGCCCGAGCCCATCGCCGGCCGCGGCATTGCCGGTGAGTTGACCAAGGTGGCGCTACGCTATGCGCGCGAACACAAATACAAAGTGGTGCCGGCGTGTGCCTACGCCGAAGCCTTCATGCAACGACACGAGGAATACGACGACCTGCTCGCCGGTTGACGGCGGGCGGTCTCGCGTCAGGGACGAAACAACATGATGCTGGGTTTCAACAAGGGGATTGCAATGAACATCGTAGTAAACCGTCGCGCGCTGCGCGCCAGCGCGTTGGCCATGGCCGTGGGCCTGGTGCTGGTGGCGGGTTGCAAGCGCGACGCGGGCGATACCGCCACGGCACCGGCCGATGGCGCGACCGCCACGCAGCCGGCGAACATCGAAGCGCCCGTCGCGGCCGCGCCGGTCGAGCTTCGCGACGTGATCGAGAACACGCCGCAGGCCGTCATCGGGATCAGCTACCCGACCGACATCGCCAAGTACCCGGGCCTGGCCAAAGCCTTGGCCGATTACGCCACTGCCGCGCGCGGCGAGTTGCAGCAGGCCGTCGATGGTCTGGGCAACGACAAGCCGACCATGCCGTACGAGCTGTCGCTGAGCTTCGAAAAAGTGCTGGAAACGCCGCAGCTGGTAGTGGTGAGCGCCGATGGCAGCCGCTACACCGGCGGTGCCCATGGCGAGCCGCTGGTGGCGCGCTTCGTGTGGCTGCCCGAACAGCAGCAGATGCTCACCGCCGACAAACTGGTGGCCGATGCCAAGGGTTGGAAGGCGGTCAGCGATTACATCGGTGACCAGCTGCGCGAGCGCGTCGCCACCCGCCTGAGCAGCGAAGACATGGACCCGGGCCAGTTGCAGGAATCGCTGCGCAGCGCCAGCCGGATGATCGCCGACGGCACCGAGCCGAGCGCGGAGAACTTCAGCCAGTTCCAGCCGCTGACCGGTACCGATGGCAAGATCAGCGCGGTACGCTTCGTGTTCCCGCCGTACCAGGTGGGGCCGTATTCGGATGGCACGCAGACCGTGGACGTGCCGGCCAGCGTACTGGCGCCGCATGTCGGTGCGGCATATGCGGGATTGTTTGCCCAGGGCTGATCGACGGAGGCGACGTGGACGCGGGACTGCAACGACGAGTGGCGCTGTTGCTGCACGAAGCGGGGATCACCGTCGACGGTGACCAGCCCCACGACATCCACGTCCACGACCCGCATTTCTACACGCGGGTCATGGCCCACGGCTCGCTGGGCCTGGGCGAGAGCTACATGGACGGCCAGTGGGACGTCGCTGCACTGGACGATTTCCTGTATCACCTGATGCAGGCGCACCTGGACGACCGCGTACACGGCTGGCGCGAAGTGGCCGATGCGCTCAAGGCGCGCCTGTTCAACCTTCAGGCCGGCAGCGGCAGCTTCGAGGTCGGCAAGCGCCACTACGACCTCGGCAACGATCTCTACGAAGCGATGCTCGGCCAGCGGCTGGTCTACAGCTGCGGCTACTGGCGCGATGCCGTGGACCTGGATGCGGCACAGGAAGCCAAACTCGACCTGATCTGCCGCAAGCTCGGGCTGCGCCCGGGCCAGCACGTGCTGGACATCGGCTGCGGCTGGGGCGAAGCATTGAAGTTCGCCGCCGAACGTTACGGCGTGTCCGGCGTGGGCGTCACCATCTCGCAGGAGCAGGCCGACTACGCCCGCCAGTTGTGCGCCGGGCTGCCCATCGAGATCCGGTTGCAGGATTACCACGACGTCGAAGAGACCTTCGATGCCATTTTCTCGGTGGGCATGTTCGAACATGTCGGCGAGAAGAACTACCCCGGCTATTTCGAGATGGCGCGGCGCTGCCTGCAGCCGCACGGTCTGTTCCTGCTGCATACGATCGGCGGCAATATCTCGCGGCACCGCACCGACCCGTGGATCGCCCGCTATATCTTCCCGAACTCGATGCTGCCTTCGGCCGCGCAGATCACCGCCGCCTACGAAGGGTTGTTCGTGCTGGAGGACTGGCACAGCTTCGGACCGGACTACGACCGCACGCTGCAGGCGTGGCGGTTGAACATCGAGCAGGCGTGGGGCGAGCTGGACCCGCAGCGCTATGACGCGCGATTCAAGCGCATGTGGCGGTTCTACCTGGCGGCGTCGATGGCGAGTTTCCGCTGCCGGAATTCGCAGCTGTGGCAGGTGGTGTTGTCGCCCAACGGCGTACCGGGCGGTTACATCGCGCCGCGCTGACGCCGCGCGGGTGAACGCACTCCTTGTGATGGGTCGGCTGTCGCCAACGCAGCAAGCCCACTGCGATGTGGGCATGTCCTCCGACAACGCCACTGTGCTCGAGGCCCTTCTGGCCGCTGGTCAGCGGGTCCGATCTGCCTTCGCAGGAGCGTCGGATCCCGACGGAGCGCTGCTGTCCGCGCATGAGGTGCATTGCCAATGCGTTGGCCGTCCATCCGGATGATGCGCGGCTGCCAACCGCCGGGATGGATAATAAAAAACCGCCCGGCAATGCCGGGCGGTTCTGTTTACACGCGTTGTTGAATCAAACGCTTACTTCTTCCCATCACCGCCGGTCAAACCACGCTTTTCCAGCAGCGGTTCGATCTGCGGCTCATGCCCGGCGAAGGTGCGGAACAGTTCCATCGCATCCACGCTGCCGCCCTTGGACAGCAGGGTCTGGCGGAAATGGTCGCCGTTCTTGCGGCTCAGGCCACCGTTTTCGCGGAACCACTTCTGGGTGTTGGCATCCAGCACTTCGGACCAGATGTAGGCGTAGTAGCCGGCCGAGTAGCCGCCCATGATGTGGCTGAAGTACGGAGTCTTGTAGCGCGGCGGAACCGGCGCGTAGTAGATGCCGTCCTTCTCCAGCGCGGCGCGCTCGAAGGCCATCACGTCCTTGGCGGCCGGGACCTGGTCCGGACCGATCTGGTGCCAGCGCTGGTCCAGCATGGCCGCACCCAGGTACTCGGTGGTGGCAAAGCCCTGGTTGAACTTGGCCGCGGCGATCACCTTGTCCAGCAGGGCCTGCGGCATCGCGGTGCCGTTCTGGTAGTGCTTGGCGTAGTTCTTCAGGATGGCCGGGTTGTCCGACCACATTTCGTTGACCTGCGAGGGGAACTCGACGAAGTCGCGCGGCACGGCGGTACCGGAGAAGTACGGGTACTTCACGTTGGAGAACATGCCGTGCAGGGCGTGGCCGAACTCGTGGAAGGTGGTGGTTACTTCATCCCAGGTCAGCAGCGAAGGCTGGCCCGCCGGCGGCTTGGGGATGTTGAGGTGGTTGGCCACCACCGGCTTGAAGCCGGTCAGTGCGGACTGGGACACATACGAGTTCATCCACGCGCCGCCGCGCTTGGAGGCGCGTGCGTAGGGGTCGAAGATGAAGATCGCCAGCTGGCTGCCGTCGGCGTCGAACACGTCATAGACGGTGACGTCCTCGTGGTAGACCGGCAGGTCGGTGCGCTGCTTGAAGGTCAGGCCGTATTCCTGGTTGGCGGCGAAGAACACGCCGTTTTCCAGCACGTTCTTCAGCTCGAAGTACGGCTTGAGCTGGGATTCGTCGAAGTTGTACTTGGCCTGGCGCACCTTCTCGCTGTAGAAGGCCCAGTCCCACGCTTCGAGCTGGAAGGCCGGCTTGCCGGCGGCCTTCTGTTCCTTGTCGATCATGGCCTGCAGGTCGGCCGCTTCGCGCTTGGCGTTGGCGACGGCGGCCGGGGCGAGCTGGCCGAGCATGGCGTTGACCGCTTCGGGGGTCTTGGCGGTCTGGTTGGTCAGGTTGTAGGCGGCGAAGTTGGCAAAGCCCATCAGCTTGGCCTTGTCGGCGCGCAGCTGCATGATGCGCGAGACCAGCGCGGTGTTGTCGAACTCACCGCCGCGGCTGCCGCGGGTGATGGAGGCTTCGTAGATCTTCTTGCGCAGGTCGCGGTTGCGCAGGTTGGTCAGCGGCGGCTGGCCGGTGGTGTTGAGCAGGGCGATGACGTACTTGCCGTCCAGCTTGCGGGCCTTGGCGGCTTCGGCGGCGGCAGCGATCTGCTCGGCGGACAGGCCGTCGAGCTGCTTGACGTCATCGACGACGACGGCCGACGCATTCACTTCGTTCTGCACGTTCTGGCTGAAGGTGGTGCCCAGGTTGGCCAGCTCGGCGTTCATCGCCTTGAGCTTGGTCTTGTCGGCCTCGTTGAGCTTGGCGCCGGCGCGGACGTAGCTGTCGTAGTACTTCTCGACCAGGCGCACGCCTTCGGCGTCGAGGCCGAGCTGGGTGCGGGTGTCGTACAGGGTCTGGATGCGGGCGAACAGCTTGCCATTGAGGGCGATGGCGTCGCTGTGGGCGGCGAACTTGGCCGAGTAGTCGGCCTGCAGCTTCTTGCGCGCGTCGTTGGTATCGGCGCCGACCAGGCTGAAGAAGACGGTGGTGGCGCGGTCGAGGGTGTCACCGCTCTTTTCCAGGGCGATGAGGGTGTTGTCGAAGGTCGGCTTGGCCTTGTTGTTGGCGATTGCCTCCACTTCCTTCAGCTGCTGGGCCATGCCGGCGTCGAAGGCGGGCGCGAAGTCGCTGTCCTTGATCTTGTCGAACTGCGGGTAGTGCAGCGGCAGGCGGCTGTCGGCGAAGAAGGGGTTGGCCTGCTGGGCGTTGGCGGCCACGGGGGCGGCGGCAACGGCGGAATAGGCGGGCAGGGCAAGGCCGAGGGTCACGGCGACAGCGAGGGCAAGACGGGTGGTCAAGGGGAATTCTCCGGTCAGACAAGTGCACGAGGTTACCCCGGCGCCATGGCAGGGGGCTTGTGTCGAAAGGCATGGGATTGCGGGCCGGGTCTGACAGCCAAGGCCAAGGCGGCGGCGCGGGTCGGGCTGCGCGTTGCGGGGCGCCGTGAAAACGTCCGCGTGGGCTCGCGCGTGACCTGCTCCTCATGAAGCCGGATGGTAGAGCCACCCCATGGGTGGCTGCTCTCGAGGGCAACAGCGCGTCACCCCCACAGCGCTAATATGTCTCCCTTCCACCGGAGCACGCCCCATGACCAGCGCTTTCGATTTCTCGTTCGTGGATCTCACCGGCCAGCCGCAGGCGCTGGAGCAGTACCGGGGCAAGGTACTGCTGGTGGTCAACGTGGCCAGCAAGTGCGGTTTCACCCCGCAGTACGAGGGGCTGGAAGCGCTGTGGCGGGAGTACGCGCCGCGCGGGCTGGTGGTGATCGGGTTCCCGTGCGATCAGTTCGGGCACCAGGAGCCGGGCAACGCCGATGAGATCCGCAATTTCTGCTCGTTGACCTACGCCGTCGATTTCCCGCTGTCGGACAAGGTGGACGTCAACGGCGAGGGCGCGCATCCGCTGTGGCAGTGGCTCAAGGCGGAGAAGTCCGGGGTGTTGGGCACGCGCGGGATCAAGTGGAATTTCAGCAAGTTCCTGATCGGCCGCGACGGGCAGGTGCTGGAACGCTATGCGCCGACCGACAAGCCGGAATCGCTGCGTGGGGATATCGAGGCGGCGCTGGGGTGATGCGGGCGTTGGCCCCCGCTTGATGGCGGCAAGGTAGTGCCGGCCGCTGGCCGGCTCCGCGCGGACATGGATCGTGGAAGGCCCCAGCCACGCATGGCGTGGCTCTACCTGGCGCGGATGGGATTCGTGGAAGGCCCCAGCCACGCATGGCGTGGGGCTAAGGGTCCCGTGGAAGGCTTCAGCCACGCATGGCGTGGCTCTACGGGTGCGCTTACTTTTCGACGAACGCGCGCTCGAACACGTAGTGGCCCGGGGTACCGATGCGCGGCGAGGTCTGGAAGCCACGGCTGTCCAGTACGGTGCGCAGGTCGGCCAGCATCTGCGGGCTGCCGCAGATCATGGCGCGGTCGTTTTCCGGATCCAGCGGCGGCAGGCCCAGGGTCTTCTGCATTTCACCGCTTTCCATCAACGAGGTCAGGCGGCCCTGGTTGGGGAACGCCTCGCGGGTGACGGCCGGGTAGTACAGCAGCTTGTCGCCGATCATCTCGCCGAGGAATTCGTGCTCGCGCAGTTCCTTCTCGAACAGGTCGCGGTACGCCAGGTCCTTTTCGTAACGCACGCCGTGGGTGAGGATCACCTTGTCGAAGCGCTCGTAGGTCTCCGGGTCCTTGATCACCGACAGCCACGGCGCCAGGCCGGTGCCGGTGCCCAGCAGGTACAGGTGCTTGCCCGGGTGCAGATCGCTGATCAGCAGGGTGCCGGTGGGCTTCTTGCCGACCAGGACCTTGTCGCCCGGCTTGATGTGCTGCAGGCGCGAGGTCAGCGGGCCGTCCTGGACCTTGATGCTGAAGAACTCCAGGTTCTCTTCCCAGTTGGCGCTGGCGATGGAATACGCGCGCAGCAACGGGCGTGCCTCGGTTTCCAGGCCGATCATCACGAACTGGCCGTTCTCGAAGCGGAAGCCGCTGTCGCGGGTCGTGGTGAAGCTGAAGTAGGCGTCGGTCCAGTGACGGACCTCAAGCACCGTTTCGGCGCCGAAAGCGGAAGACATGGGGGTGGGGTCTGATCTGTTTTGTCCCGTCCAGTTTATCTCAAATGAGATAAATTCTCATTGACCGGCCGGAAAGGCTTGTGGAGTGGGGGTTTCAACGGTACCCGGCGGCCTGCAGTTCGAACAATTCGGCGTAACGACCGCCCTGGGTCATCAGTTCGGCATGGGTGCCGCTTGCCTCGATCCGGCCGCCGGCCAGCACCAGGATGCGGTCGGCCATGCGTACCGAAGAGAAGCGGTGCGAGATCAGCACGGCGGTGCGCTGGTCGGACAGTTCCTTGAAGCGCTGGAACACCTCGAACTCGCTGCGTGCATCCAGGGCGGCGGTGGGCTCGTCGAGGATCATCACCTGCGCATCGCGCATGTAGGCACGGGCGATGGCGATCTTCTGCCACTGCCCGCCGGACAGGTCCACGCCTTGTTTGAAGCGGCGTCCGATCAGCTGTTCGTAGCCGTGCGGCAGCGCATTGATCACTTCATCGGCCATGCCGCGGCGGGCGGCGTCGCGGATGCGTGCATCGTCGGTCATTGCCTCGACCAGTCCGACGCCGATGTTCTCGCCTGCGCTGAGGTTGTAACGCACGAAGTCCTGGAAGATCACGCCCATGTTGGCGCGCAGGTCATCCAGGTCGTAGTCGCACAGGTCGCGTCCGTCGAGCAGGATGCGGCCTTCGTCCGGGTCGTACAGGCGCGCCAGCAGCTTCACCAGCGTGGTCTTGCCAGCGCCGTTCTCGCCGACCAGCGCCAGCACTTCGCCGGCGCGCAGTTCGAAATCCAGGTGGCGCACCGCCCAGTTTTCCGCATCCGGGTAGCGGAAGCCGACGTTCTCGAACACGAAGCCTGCGGTGATCGGCTGCGGGATCGCCACCGCATCGGTGCGCGAGTGGATCTCCGGCTGGATCTGGAAGAACGAGAACAGGTCGTCCAGGTACAGCGCCTGCCCGGCGACCTGCGAGAAGCCGATCAACAAGCCCTCCAGCAACTGGCGCAGACGCAGGAAACTGCCGGCCAGGAAAGTCAGGTCGCCGATCGAGAAATCGCCGCGCACGGTGCGCCAGGCGATGTACGCATAGGCGGTGTAGTAGCCCAGCGTCCCGAGTGCGGCCAGCAACGTGCCCCAGAACGCACGTTTGCGCGCCAACGCGCGGTTGGCATGGAAGAACTTGTCGGCCAGGAACTTGTAGCGCTCGATCAGGAAGCGGTGCAGGTTGAAGATCTTCACCTCCTTGGCCGTTTCCACGCTGGCGCCGATCTGGCGCAGGTAATCCAGCTGGCGACGCTCGGGCGTCCACTGGAAGTTGAGCGAGTAGCCGGCTGCGTTGAAATGCGATTCGCCGATGAAGGCCGGCACCAGCGCCACCGCCAGCAGCAGGATCAGCCACGGTGCATACACCAGCAGGCCGACCGCCAGGCTGGCCACGGTGATGGCGTCCTGGACCTGGCCGAACAGCTGGCTCATCAGGTTCATCCGGCCCATGGTCTGGCGCCGCGCGCGGTCCAGCTTGTCCTGCAGGTCCGGGTCTTCGAAGTCTTCCAGGTCCAGTTCGGCGGCATGCTCCATCAGCCGTACGCTGGTGACGTTGGTGAACAGTTCCGAGAGCAGGCTGTCGGCATAGCTGACCATGCGCCCCAGCAGGTCGGACACGATGGCCAGGCCGAACTCCAGTGCGAGCAGGCCGAGCAGGGGATTGAGCAGGCCGCTGGACAGCGCTTCACCGAACGGCGGGAAGCCGGCGTCATGCTGGCTCAGGTGCACCGCCGCGTCGATGATCAGCTTGCCCACGTACAACATCGCCACCGGCAGCAACGCGCGGATCAGGCGCAGTCCGAGACTGGCCGAGGCCAACCACGGGCTGGTCTGCCAGACCTGGCGCAGGAACGGAGGCAGGTTGCGCATCGCCTGGAAGCGTTCGCGCAGGCTGGGATTCTTCTGGCCGGAAGCGCCGGCAGCGGGGGAGGCGGGCATGGCGCTATTGTGCGCGCCGCGCGCGTGGCGGAGGCATGAACGCACGCAACGCACCCGGGCAATGCCGGCCGTCGGCAATGCCAGGATGTCACCGGGTAGTGCCGGCCGCTGGCCGGCTCCACGCGATGCCAGGGTTTTACCGGGTAGTGCCGGCCGCTGGCCGGCTCCACGCGATGCCAGGGTTTCACCTGGAGCCGGCCAGCGGCCGGCACTACCGTGCGATGGCATTGTTTCACCTGGAGCCGGCCAGCGGCCGGCACTACCGGGTCATGCCGGCACGATGCGGCTGTGTCGACACGACCGGAATGCGTTTCTCCCCGCTTATGGCAGCGGCGGCAGCAACCCGGCGCCCAGCCGGTTCCACGCGTTGATCACCGCCACGCCCACGCTCAGATCGCTGATGCCCTTCTCATCGAAGTGCGGCGACAGTGCATCGAAGGCGGCATCGGACGGCGCACCCTCGGGCAGCCGCGTCAGCGCCTCGGCCCAGCCCAGCGCGGCGCGTTCGCGTGCATCGAAGAAGCGGCTTTCGTGCCAGGCCGGCAGCGTATCGAGCTTGCGTGGCTCGATCCCGCCTTTGCGCAATGCGGTGCCGTGCATGTCCATGCAGTAGCCGCACCCATTGATCTGCGAGACGCGCAGGAACACCAGCTCCATCAGCGTGGGATCGATCGAACTCTCGTGTACGGCCTTGCTGGTGGCCAGCAGGCCCTTGATGGCCTCGTTGGCCAGACGGAAATACGGAACGCGGGGCGAAGTGGACATCACGGACTCCATGACGGCCACGCTGGCCGTCTTCATCAGGAGGACGCGCCTGCATCGCCGGCTGTGACAAGCGCGGTGAGTTTTTCCGGATTGAGTACGCTCAGCACCTGCGCGATGCGCTCGCCATCGATGCTGACCAGGGTGATCGAGTGCAGGTGCGCGCCCTCGAAACGCAGAATCGCCGGCTCGCCGTTGACGTAGCCGATCCGCGCCGGATGCGCGCCGTTGCGGCGGGCAATGGCCCAGTACAGCTGCGCGATGCGTTCGGCGCCGAGCAGCGGCCGGATGGCCGCCGTGACCCGTCCGCCACCGTCGGAGACCATCTCGGCGTTGGCGTGCAGCAGCGACAGGATCGCGGCCTGGTCGCCGCGCTGGGAGGCGTCCATGAACCGGGTCAGCAGGTCGCGGTGCTGCGCGGGCGAAACATCGAAGCGCGGCTTGCCGGCCTGCAGCCGCTGGCGCGCGCGGTGCACCAGCTGGCGGCAATTGGCCAGGCTGTGGTCGAGCAGCGGGGCGATCTCGGGATAGTCGTAGTCGAACACGTCCTTGAGCAGGAACGCGGCGCGCTCGTCCGGCTTCAGCTGTTCCAGCAGGGCCAGGAAGGCCACTGAGACCTCGTCGGCCAGCGCGTGGCGTTGCGCCGGGTCGTGCAGCGGATCGGGATCCAGTGCGATCTCCAGCGGCTCGGGCAGCCACGGGCCCACGTACTGAACCCGTGCGTTGCGTATGGCGCGCAGCCGGTCCAGCCCCAACCGGGTGGTGGCGGTGACCAGCCAGCCCTCGGGGTCGCGGATCGCGGCGGTGTCAGCGCCCTGCCAGCGCAGCCAGGCGTCCTGGACGATGTCCTCGGCGTCGCTGCGGCTGCCCAGCAGGCGGTAGGCCAGGGCGAACAGGCGGGGACGGTGGATCTGGAAGGTATCGGTCGGGGTCATGCCGGGAGGACGCCGTGGAGTGGGCGTCTGTGACAGGGCTGGGCGATCACTGTGCACCAAACGCCGGGCCCGCGAGCGATTCTCAACGCCGCCGGGCGGGACTTGTTAAAATCGGCGGTTCAACCCCCGCCAGCCTCCAGCAAGCGAGCAAGTCGTGACATCGATCAAGCAGGAAGACCTCATCCAGTCCATCGCCGACGCGCTGCAGTACATCTCGTACTACCACCCGGTCGATTACATCAAGAGCCTCGCCGCTGCTTACGAGCGCGAAGAATCGCCGGCCGCTAAGGAAGCGATGGCCCAGATCCTGATCAATTCCCGCATGTGCGCCGAAGGCCACCGGCCGATCTGCCAGGACACCGGTATCGTCACCGTGTTCCTGGAAATCGGCATGAACGTGCGTTGGGACGATGCCACGATGGGCGTGGAAGACATGGCCAACGAGGGCGTGCGCCGCGCCTACAACTACCCGGACAACAAGCTGCGCGCCTCGGTGCTGGCCGATCCGGCCGGCAAGCGCATCAACACCAAGGACAACACCCCCGGCGTGGTCAACGTCAAGGTCGTGCCGGGCGACACCGTGGAGGTGATCGTCGCCGCCAAGGGCGGTGGTTCGGAAGCCAAGAGCAAGTTCGCCATGCTCAACCCGTCCGATTCGATCGTCGACTGGGTGCTCAAGACCGTGCCGACCATGGGCGCCGGCTGGTGCCCGCCGGGCATGCTCGGTATCGGCATCGGGGGCACCGCTGAAAAGGCGATGCTGCTGGCCAAGGAGTCGCTGATGGAGCCGATCGACATCAACGAGCTCAAGGCCCGTGGCGCCTCCAACCGCGCCGAAGAACTGCGCCTGGAGCTGTTCGACAAGGTCAACGCGCTGGGCATCGGCGCGCAGGGCCTGGGCGGCCTGACCACCGTGCTGGACATCAAGGTCAAGGACTTCCCGACCCACGCGGCCAACCTGCCGGTGGCGATGATCCCCAATTGCGCGGCCACCCGCCATGCGCACTTCACCCTGGACGGCAGCGGCCCGGTGATGCTCGATCCGCCGTCGCTGGAAGACTGGCCGCAGATCACCTATGACGCCTCCAAGGGCACCCGCGTGGACCTCGACACGGTCACCCCGGAAGACGTCGCCAGCTGGAAACCCGGGCAGACCCTGCTGCTCAACGGCAAGCTGCTGACCGGTCGCGATGCCGCGCACAAGCGCATGGTGGACATGCTCAACAAGGGCGAGCCGCTGCCGGTCGACCTCAAGGGTCGTTTCATCTACTACGTCGGCC
>NZ_DAMAGC010000097.1:0-2519 GCF_031995405.1 Stenotrophomonas sp.
GCCCGTGCCAGGTAGAGCACGCGGGCGCCACTGGCGATGCCGCAGGCCACCGAGGTCAGCGCGAATGCCACCAGCCCGATCAGGTACAGGCGGCGCCGACCGATGCGATCGGCCAGGGTGCCGGCCGGCAGCAGCAGCGAGGCGAAACACAGCACGTAGGCGCTGACCACCCACTCGATGTCGGCGAACGAGGCCGACAGCTCACGCGCGATGGTCGGCAATACCACCCCGACCACGTTGGTATCCAGCACGGTCAGGGCGCAGCCGGCCGACGCCAGCAGCAGGATCGCATCCGTGCGCGGTGCGGGCGCCGATCCTGGCGCGCTCATCCGCATCGCCTCATGTGTCGCTGGCCGTCAGCCGCGCACGGACCTTGTCCGCCATCTCCGCCTCGGTGAGCGCGTAACCGAGCACCTCCTGCAGCTTGCCGTCGGCGCCCAGCAGGAACCACGACGCGGTGTGCTCGAACGTGGCCGCTTCGCCTTCGCCGACGCGCTGGTAGCTCACGCCCAGGCTTTCGGCGACGGCGCGCGTGCCCGTCTCATCCCCCGCCAGCCCGATGAAGGTCGGGTCGAAGGCGGCCAGGTAGTCGCGCAGGTGCGCCGGGGTGTCGCGCTGCGGATCGACCGTGACGAACACCACCTGCAGGTGCTCTGCCACCGGCCCGAGCTGGCGCTTGAGCTGCACCGCCTTGACCAGGCTCAGCGGGCACACTTCCGGGCAATGGGTGAAACCGAAGAACAGCAGCGTGGGCTTGCCGCGCAAGCCGCTGATCGACAGCGTGCGTCCATCGCTGCTGTGCAGCGCCACCGACGCCAGCGCAGACTGCCCCATGACCGGTGCCTGGGCCTCGCTGCAGCCGGCCAGAAACACCAGACATAACGCGGCGCCGAGCCAACCGCGCCTCATCGCCCCGCCCCGGGTCCGTGGCGCTGCGCCTCTTTGCCGTCGCGCACCACGAAATCCACGCGCTGCTCGCCGGACCGCGCGAACTGCAGGCGCACCGGCACCTGTTGACCGTCCTGCAGCGGGCGCCTGGGCATCATCAACATCAGGTGGTAGCCGCCGGGCTGCAGCGCAGTGAGCTTGCCGGCCGGCAACGGCAGGCCCTCCGGCAGCGCCTGCATGCGCATCACCTCGCCATCCATGCGCATCGCATGGATCTGCACCTGACCGAAGCCGGCGGCCGTGGCCCCCAGCAAACGGTCTTCCCCGCCGTGGTTGTAGAGCTGCAGATAACCGGCGGCCACGTTGGCGGCCGGCGGCGGCAGGCGGATCCACGCCTGGCTGGCCACCACGGCAGTGGTCGCGCGTGGCGCGGCCGGCGCATTGCCTGCGTGGGCGCCGCCAAGGCTCAACGCCATGACGATCCCCAGGCAAGGCACACATCGGTTCATGGCCCGGCTCACAGCTGCATCGGCATCATGTTCTGGGTGGCGTTGTGCATCACCCACAAGGAGCCGGCCACCACGATGGCGATCAGGAATGCGGTGCACAGGAAGATGCCGGTATTCTCGCGCTGGCTGCGGCCGGCACCGATGTGCAGGAACAGCACCAGCTGGGCAACCAGCTGCACCACGCACAGCACCACAATGGCCGCAAGCCGCAACGGTTGTGGCACCAGGCCGGTCATGACCACGCCGAACGAGGCGCCGGTCAGCACCAGGCACAGCAGCAGCCCGGCGATGTAACCCTTCAAGGTGGCGTGGCCGCCGCCATGGGCGGTATCAGAAGCAGTCGGGCTCATACGAATTCCCGCAGATAGACAAAGGTGAACACACAGATCCAGATCAGATCCAGGAAATGCCAGAACAGGCTCAGGCAGGCCAGCCGGCGGCGCACGATGCCGTCCAGGCCGAACTTCAGCACCTGGTGGATCATGATCGCCAGCCACAACAGGCCGAAGGTGACGTGCAGGCCATGGGTCGCCACCAGGGTGAAGTACGCCGACAGGTAGGCGCTCACATCCGGGGTGGCACCTTCATGGATCAGCTCGGCGAACTCGTACAGCTCCATGCCGATGAAGCCCGCACCGAGCAGGCCGGTCATCGCCAGCCAGCCGACCACCTGGTTGCGCTTGCCCGCCTGCATGCCCAGCATCGCCACGCCGAAGGTGAAGCTGCTGAGCAGCAGCAGGACCGTCTCGGACAGCACGAAGCCCAGCTTGAACAGTTCCTTGCCGCTGGGACCGTCGGCCGTTCCGTTGAGCAGCACGCCGAAGGTGGCGAACAGCACCGCGAAGATCAGGCAGTCGCCCATCAGGTACATCCAGAACCCGACGATGGTCTTGTTGCCGTCGTCGTGGTGCGCGTGGCCGTCGTGATGACCGTCCTGAAGCTGCGCGTGCGGCGTGGCCGCCGTCAGGGTATCGCCGCTCATGCGTGGGCTCCTTGCATGCGCGCGAAGCGCGCGTCTTCGATGCGCTTCACCTCGGCGGCGGGCACGTAATAATCCACGTCACGGTCGTAGGAGCGCAGCACGAAGGTAGCGATCACACCGATCAGGCCGATTCCCGCGAG
>NZ_DAMAGC010000097.1:2529-16207 GCF_031995405.1 Stenotrophomonas sp.
GCGAGCACGCACATGTGCCAGACCAGCGCAAAACACAGCACCAGGCTGAACACCGAGATCACCACGCCGGCAGCGGTGTTGCGTGGCATATGGATATCCTCATAGCGGGCCTGGTGCTGCCAGGCGCGGCCCTGCTGCTTGTCGTCCCAATGCTGTTCCAGCGAGGTGATGGTGGGCAGCGTGGCGAAGTTGTAGAACGGCGGCGGCGAGGCGGTGGCCCACTCCAGGCTGCGCGCATTCCACGGGTCGCCGGTGAGGTCCAGGTTGGCCTTGCGGTCCCGCACGCTGACGTAGAACTGGATGAACATCGCGGCGATGCCGGCGGCGATCACCAGTGCACCGATGGCCGCCACGATCAACCACGGCTGGTAGCCCTCGACCGCGTAGTGGTTCATGCGTCGGGTCATGCCCTTGAAGCCCAGCACGTACAGCGGCATGAAGGCCAGGTAGAAGCCGACCAGCCAGCACCAGAACGAAATCTTGCCCCAGCGCTCGTTGAGGGTGAAACCGAACGCCTTCGGGAACCAGAAGGTGATACCGGCCAGGCAGCCGAACACCACGCCACCGATGATCACGTTATGGAAGTGCGCGATCAGGAACAGGCTGTTGTGCAGCACGAAATCCGCACCCGGAATGGCCAGCATCACGCCGGTCATGCCGCCGAGTGCGAAGGTGACCATGAAACCGATCGTCCACATCGTCGAGGAGTGGTAGCGGATGCGGCCGCGGTACATGGTGAACAGCCAGTTGAACAGCTTCACCCCGGTCGGGATGGAGATGATCGAGGTCATGATGCCGAAGAACGCGTTGACGTTCGCGCCCGAGCCCATGGTGAAGAAGTGGTGCAGCCAGACGAAGAACGACAGCACGCCGATCGAGCAGGTCGCATAGACCATCGAGCGGTAGCCGAACAGCGGCTTGCCCGAGAACGTGGCGATGATCTCCGAGAACGCGCCGAAGCACGGCAGGATCAGCACGTAAACTTCCGGGTGGCCCCAGATCCAGATCAGGTTGACGTACATCATGGCGTTGCCGCCGGCATCGTTGGTGAAGAAGTGCATACCGAAGTAACGGTCCATGCTCAGCAGCACCAGGGTGGCGGTCAGCACCGGGAAGATCGCCACGATCAGGATGTTGGTGATCAGCGCGGTCCAGGTGAACACTGGCATCTTCATCAGGTCCATGCCTGGCGCCCGCATCTTGAGGATGGTGACGATGAAGTTCAGGCCGGTGAGCGTGGTGCCGATGCCCGATACCTGCAGTGACCAGATGTAGTAGTCCACGCCCACCGTGGGGCTGTACTGAATCCCCGACAGCGGCGGATAGGCCACCCAGCCGGTGGCGGCGAAGTCGCCGACGAACATCGACAGCATCACCAGCACCGCGCCCACCGCCGACAGCCAGAAGCTGAGCGAGTTGACGAACGGGAAGGCCACGTCACGCGCACCGATCTGCAACGGCACCACGATGTTCATCAGCCCCACGATGAGCGGGGTCGCCACGAAGAAGATCATGATCACCCCGTGCGCGGTGAAGATCTGGTCGTAATGTTCCGGCGGCAGGTAGCCGGCCGCATCATTGGCCGCGATGGCCTGCTGGGCACGCATCATCAGCGCATCGGCGAAGCCACGCACCAGCATGACCAGCGCCAGCAGGATGTACATCACGCCGATCTTCTTGTGGTCCACCGAGGTGATCCACTCGGTCCACAGGTAGCCCCACTTCCTGAAGTAGGTGATCGCCGCGATGATCGCCACGCCCAGCAGCAGCGAACCGGCCAACGCCGACATGATGATCGGGTCGTGGTAGGGAATCGCTTCGAGGTTCAACTTTCCAAGCACAATCAGTTCTCCGCGGTACGGCTGGCGGCAGGCGCGGCCAGGCTCACGAGTTGGGTTTTGGCCTCGGGCGCTTCGCCCGGCAGGCAGATCTCGTCATCGGGCATGCCGCCGTGGCGGCGCACGATACTGTCGAACAACCCGGTATCCACCGCGCTGAAGCGCAGCAGCGGCGAGCCATGGGTAGGCGTTTCCAGTTCGGCCAGGCGGGTGGCGCCAAGCTGGTCGCCGCTACTGCGGGCCTGCGCCAGCCAGCGGGCGAAATCGGCCTCGGTGACCACCCGCGCCGGGAACTTCATGTCCGAGAAGCCGGCACCGCTGTACGCCGACGACATCCCGGCGTAGGTGCCCGGGGTGTGCCCGATCAGGTGCAGGCGGGTCTGCATGCCGGCCATGGTGTAGACCATGCTGCCCAGCTGCGGCACGAAGAAGGCATTCATCATCGACTCGGAGGTCAGCTTGAACGCCACCGGCGTATCCACCGGCATCACCAGCTCGTTGACCGTGGCCACGTTGTAGTCGGGGTAGATGAACAACCACTTCCAGTTCAACGCCACCACTTCCACCCGCAACGGCGCCTTGTCCGATTCAATCGGCCTGTACGGGTCCAGCGCGTGGGTGCTTTTCCAGATCAGCACCGCTAGCACCACGATGATCAGGCACGGGATGGTCCAGATGACAACCTCGATCGCGGTGGAGTGCGACCAGTCCGGCGCATAGGTAGCCTGGGTGTTGGACGCGCGATAACGCCACGCGAAGTACAGCGTGAGCAGGATGACCGGGATGACCACCAGCAGCATCAGGCCGGTGCAGACCAGGATCAGCTGCATCTCCTGTTCGGCGATGCTGCCCATGGGATTGAACAGTTCCAGGGAGGTGCAGCCGGTGAGCAGCGGCAGCAGCGCCGCCAGGCCGAACCAGCGTCCGGCGCGGGCGTGGCCGGCCAACGTGGCGCGGCGAGCAGGGTGTGTAACGGGGATCATGCGGGACGGCCCTTCCAACGCGGTGCCGGGCCGGGCGGCCCGGATCATGAAAAGTGGCGGACACCCTCCTGCATGACCGATATGCATGGGGGGTGCCCGCCGCAGCCGCGTACGTTAGGCAACGACATGATCCATACATGATGCGACACACTGTCGCAGGCACCTGCGCGGCGCGGCGTAAGATGCGCCGATGCAAGCCGACAGCCCCGCGTGGAGCAGCCTCATCGCCGACGGCCACGGGCCGCTCTACCTGCGCATCGTGCAGGCGCTCGAACGCGCCGTGTGGTCCGGCGCGCTGCGCCCCGGCCAACGCCTGCCCGCGCAGCGTGCACTGGCCAACGACCTCGGCGTGGACCTCACCACGGTCACCCGCGCGTTCAACGAGGCGCGCAAGCGCGGCCTGATCGACGCCCGCGGCCCACTGGGCTCGTTCGTCGCCCCGCCCCAGGTAGCGCTGGACCAGCTGGTGGACCTGAGCATGAACCTGCCGCCGACCCCGCCCGGCGGCGAGGTGGCCGACATGCTGCGGCGTGGCCTGGCCACGGTGCTCACCCGCAGCGATGCCGGCAACCTGATGACTTACCACGTCGGCGGCGGCAGCCGTGCCGATCATCTGGCCGCGCAGCAGTGGCTCAAACCGATGCTGGGCAAGGTGGACAGCGAGCGGCTGGTGGTGACCGAAGGCGCACAGGCCGCGCTGTCGGCGCTGCTGCTGGCGCTCACCGCGGCCGGCGACACCATCCTGTGCGAACCACTGGTCTATCCCGGCCTGCTGCATGCGGCGCGGGTATTGCAACGCAAGCTGGTGGTAGTAGCGTGCGACGAGCACGGCATGCGCCCGGACGCGCTGCGTCGGCAGGCGCGCGCCACCGGCGCGAAGGTGGTCTACCTCAACCCGACCGCGCAGAACCCCACCGCCCATACCGTGCCCGACGCGCGCCGGGGGGCGCTGGCCGAGGTGCTGCGCGCGCAGGACCTGCACCTCATCGAAGACGATCCGTACTGGTTGCTGGTCGACGATGCCCCTGCCCCGCTCGCCCTGTTGGCGCCGCAGCACACCTGCTACATCTCCACGTTGTCCAAGTGCCTGAGCCCGGGCCTGCATACCGGCTTCGTCCACCTGCCCGACGGCGTGTCACGCCAGCGCATGCTCGACGCGCTGCGCGCGGTCAACCTGATGGCGCCGCCTCTGATGAACGCCCTGGTCACCCAGTTGATTCTGGATGGCTCGGCCACTGCCCTGCTCACACTGGTGCAGGCTGAAGCCGCCGAGCGCCGCTACCTGGCGCAGTCGGCGCTGTCGCCGACGTTCCTGCAGCACTGCGCCGGCGTGCACGCATGGTGCCGCCTGCCGGCGCATTGGACTGCGGCAAGCCTCACCCATGCAGCGCGCCTGCAGGGGCTGGGCATCGCCCCATCGTCGGCCTTCACCCCGGACGGCGTGGCCATCCATGATGCGGTGCGGATCTCGCTGGGCGCGGCAGGAAGCCGGCAGGAACTGCACCGGGCGCTGCGGCAGCTGGATCAGTTGATGCATGTGGCCAGCGCCGGCGGCGCTCACTGGACCCCCTGAGCCGCGCGCGGTGACGCCCAGCTCAACCAGAAACGGCTTTGGCGCGCTTCCAGACGGCTTCAAATTCGCTGGCGGTGATGCTGTCATCCGAATCCAGGTCCAGCCAGGACAGCGGCTGGTCGGACATCGGGAAGCGGGCATCGGCCTGCCCGGATTTATCGGCCCAGACCAGCACGCTGCGATAGCTTTCGACCTGGCGGACGATCACATCGCCCTGTGCCTCGAGGTAGATCGTGCCGTGGCCGATGTCCGATTCGGCGGGGTGTTTGTAGTGTTTCCGGGTCGTGCTCATGGCAAACGCTCAGGGCGGGCGGTGGGGAGGGCGCGAAATATACCGCGATCCGGCGCGGATCTGGCGCCTTTGCCAGGGGTGCCACGGGGTTGGGTATTACCTGCGGCGTGAGGTGGCGCGGGGTTGCAGGGCATCCAGCGCGTCGGCATTGCGCCGTGCCCAGTCGTAGATCAACTCGATCGGCTCCACCAGCTGCCGGCCCAGCGCTGTCAGCGTGTACTCCACCGATGGCGGCACCGTGGGAAATTCGGTGCGCCGCACGATCCCCGCGCTTTCCATGTCGCGCAGGGTCTGGATCAGCATTTTCCTGGAGATCGCCGGCAGGCTGCGGTGCAGCGCATTGCTGCGCGCGGTGCCTTCGTGGCGCACGGCCAGGGTGTGCAGCACCATGGAGGTCCACTTGGTGCTGAACAGTTCCAGCACCCGCCGTGGGGCGCAATCCTCGCGCCATTCTTCGTCCGGACTGCCGGTTTTCATCGCGTGGTTACCATTTGGTGCCTTCTTTCGGGCGGTGCGCGCCTATCCTACTGTGTGCGCCTGGAACGGAATGAAAAGGCCATATCGTGACGAACAAAGCGTTGGTAGTCGGGGCAACCGGCATTGTGGGCAGTGCATTGATCCAGCGGCTGCTGGACGCCGGCTGGGAGGTCGACGGGCTGGCCCGCCGTCCGGAACAGGTGCCAAAGGGCGCCCATGGCGTCGCCGCCGATCTGCAGGACGCCGCCTCCACCCGGGCGGCGCTGGCACGCCTGGCGCCCTCCCATGTGTTCATCACCACCTGGTCGCGCCAGGCCAACGAGGCCGAGAACATCCGCGTCAATGCGGCGATGGTGCGCAACCTGCTGGACGCCGTGCAGCCGGCCGGCAGCGTGAAGCACGTCGCGCTGGTCACCGGGCTGAAGCATTACCTGGGGCCGTTTGAAGCCTATGCGCAGGGTGCCTTGCCACAGACGCCGTTCCGCGAGGAACAGCCACGGCTGGCGGTGGAGAACTTCTACTACGCGCAGGAAGACGAGGTATTTGCCGCTGCAGCGCGCGACGGCTTCAACTGGAGCGTGCATCGCCCGCACACGGTGATCGGCGCGGCGGTGGGCAATGCCATGAACATGGGCACGACGCTGGCGGTGTACGCCACGCTGTGCAAGCGCAGCGGGCGTCCGTTCTACTTCCCCGGCTCGCCCGCACAGTGGGAAGGGCTCACCGACATGACCGATGCAGGCCTGCTCGCCAGACACCTGCTGTGGGCAACCCAGACGCCTGCGGCCGCCAACCAGGCCTTCAACGTGGTCAACGGCGATGTATTCCGCTGGCGCTGGATGTGGTCGCGGATCGCGACGTGGTTCGATCTGGAACCGGCCCCGTTCACCGGCGAGGTGCGCCCGCTGGAGCAGCAGATGGCCGGCGATGCCGCCGCATGGTCGGCATTGGCGGCCGCGCATGGGCTGGTCGAGCAGGACATCCACCGACTGATCTCGCCGTGGCATACCGATGCAGACCTCGGCCGGCCACTGGAAGTGGTCACCGACATGTCCAAGAGCCGGCGGCTCGGCTTCCTGGACTACCAACCGAGCGACGATGCGTTCTTCGCCCTGTTCGCGAAGCTGCGCGCGCAGCGGCTGATTCCGTAGCCGGGCCGCGCCCTGGATAACGGATCCGTGGCACGGGATGCACGATGGACTAACGCCCGTACGCACTACCCTCGATGATGAAGTGTGGCCCCCGCCGCATGCGTCCCCGCGAGGTAGCCACCGTGCCAGACCCGTTCCCTTGCCGCATCCTGCTTGTGGAAGACAACGATGCGCTCCGCACCAGGACCACCACGATCCTGGATGAGGACGGTTTCGACGTGGTGTCCGCCGCCGACGCCGAATCCGCGCTGGATCACCTGACCGGCGCGACGTCGTTCGACCTGCTGTTTTCCAGCATCGGCCTGCCGGGTATGGACGGCTGGAGCCTGGCAAAGCGTGCCAGCCGCCTGCATCCGACGATGCCCATCCTGCTGATGACCACCTACGCGGGCGACGTGGACGCTCGCCCGCACTTCCTCTATCCCGGCATGAACCTGATCCGCAAACCCTTCACCGCCGAAGAAGTGCTGGGCTCGGTACGCGAATTGGCCTGAGCCGGGCCAGGTATCAGGCGTTGACGTCCACCACCGTGCGGCCCTGCACGCGCCCTTCCAGCACCTGCGCGGCGATGGCCGGTACCTGTGCCAGGCCGATCACCTGCGTGGTCCGTGCCAGCTTGCCAGGCTCCAGATCGGTAGCCAGGCGCGCCCACGCGTGCTGGCGTGCGGCCAGCGGTGCGTTGACCGAATCGATGCCGGCCAGCGTCACGTTGCGCAGGATGAAGGGCAGCACCGAACCGGGCAGGTCAGCCCCCTGCGCCAACCCGAACGCGGCGACCACGCCGCGATAGCGGATCTGGGCGAGCACGTTGGCCAGGGTGTGGCTGCCGACCGAGTCGATGGCGCCGGCCCAGCGCTCCTTGGCGATCGGTGCGCCCGGCGCGGACAGCGTGTGGCGGTCGATGACCTCGGCCGCGCCCAGTTCCTTCAGATACGCCGATTCCTCCAGGCGACCGGTGGACGCCACCACCCGGTAACCCAGCCCGGACAGCAGTGCGATGGCGATGGAACCAGCGCCGCCGTTGGCGCCGGTGACCAGGATGTCGCCGCTGTCGGGAGTTAGCCCGCCATGCTCCAGGGCCAGCACCGACAGCATCGCGGTGTAGCCGGCGGTGCCGATCGCCATCGCATCGCGGGCGCTGAACGCATCGGGCACCTTCACCAGCCATTCGCCGGGCACACTCGCCTTCTGCGCATAGCCGCCGTGGTGGGTCTGGCTCAAGCCATGGCCGTTGACCAGCACGCGGTCGCCGGGCGCGATGCCGGGGTAGTTGGACGTCTCGACCACGCCGGCCAAGTCGATGCCGGGGATCAACGGGAAGCTGCGGATCACCGGCGAGCGGCCCGACAGGGCCAGCGCATCCTTGTAGTTGACCGTGGAGAACGCCACGGCCACGGTGACGTCGCCGGGCATGAGGTCATGTTCTTCCAGGGTCACGATATCGGTGGCGATGGTATCGCCGGTCTTGCGGGCAAGCAGGGCGTTGAAGGTCATGACGGTCTCCGGGGGCATGGTGGCACTGTGCGGTGAAATCGGCCTGGCATCCACTCGAAGGGAATTCAAAGGAACACTAGACGACCGGTCTAATGGCGAGTACAGTGCGTCCCATGAGCACCGCACCGGCCACCGACAACACCGACGTCCGCGACAGGATCCTGGCCACCGGCCAGCGGATCATGGGCGGCAAAGGGTTTTCCGCCGTTGGCCTGAATGAAGTACTGACCGCGGCAGGCGTGCCGAAGGGCTCGTTCTATCACTACTTCGGGTCCAAGGACGCCTTTGGTGAAGCCCTGCTCGAGGACTACTTCGCCACCTATCTGGCCGACATGGACCGCATCTTCCGGCAGACCGGCCAGACCGGTGCGCAGCGGCTGGATGCGTATTTCCAGGCGTGGCGTGACAACCAATCCTTCGAAGACTGCCAGGGCAAATGCCTGGCGGTGAAGCTGGGAGCCGAGGTTGCCGACCTGTCCGGGAGCATGCGCGCGTCACTCAAGCGCGGCACCGCCGCCATCATCGAGCAGATGGCCCATGCGATCACTGCCGGCGTCGACGACGGTTCGCTGTCGCCCGACGACCCGGCCGACAGCGTGGCGCAGAGCCTGTATCAGCTCTGGCTGGGCGCGAGCCTGATGGTCAAGATCGTCCGCCACACCCAGCCGTTCGACGACGCGGCGCGCACCACGGCAAGGATTCTCCACCCCTCCCGCTGACGGGAGGGCCACGCAGCAGGCGCTTCATCGGCGACCTGCTTTTTTCACGCCCGATCACTAGACGACCGGTCTACTGTTTCTCATCCCGACGTTACGCCACCCCAAGGAGCTCCACCATGAAAGTCCTCATCGTTCTTACCTCCCACGACCAACTCGGCAACACCGGCCGCAAGACCGGTTTCTGGCTCGAAGAACTCGCCGCGCCCTACTACACCTTCAAGGACGCCGGCGCGGAGATCGTGCTGGCCTCGCCCAAGGGCGGCCTGCCGCCGCTCGACCCCAAGAGCAACGAACCCGACTTCCAGACCGAGCTGACCCGTCGCTTCGAAGCCGATGCCGCCGCCAATGCGCAGTTGGCCAACACCGTCCGCCTGGACAGCGTCGCGCAGGCCGACTTCGACACCGTGTTCTATCCCGGCGGCCACGGCCCGCTCTGGGACCTGGCCGAAGACACGCACTCCATCGCATTGATCGAATCGTTCATCGCCGCCGGCAAGCCGGTCGCGCTGGTCTGCCACGCCCCGGGCGTGTTGCGTCACGTCAAGGCCGCCGATGGCAAGCCGCTGGTCGATGGCAAGAAGGTCACCGGCTTCACCAACACCGAAGAAGAAGGCGTCGGCCTCACCAAGGTCGTGCCGTTCCTGGTCGAGGACACGCTCAAGGCGCTCGGCGGCGACTACTCGAAGGGGCCGGATTGGGGCTCGTACGTGGTGCGCGATGGCCTGCTGATCACCGGGCAAAACCCGGGATCGTCGTCGGAGGCGGCGGCGGCGTTGATGCAGCAGGTAGATGCTGAAGCGAAGCGCTGAAGCGATTGGTCCGGTGCCGCGAGTGCGGCACCGGACAACCTGGTCTGGGAGCGGCGCTGACTGCTCCCAGTGCTACGCTCGCGTTCGAATGGCCTGCGGCACCATGCTGCGGCGAACCGCAAGGCCGGCTCGGCTGACAGTGCTCAACCGCCAGCCTCCTGCTAGCCCGTCTCCCGCTCCTGCGCTTCCAGCGCACTGGCAAACCGGCCCATCAAACGCACCAGGTCCGCCACCTCCTGCGGCGCCCATGACTGGAAGATATGCCGGCCGATCCGCTCACGCGCGGCGTCCAGGCGATCGGTCATTTCCTTGCCCTTTGGCGCGATGGTCGCCTCGCGGATGCGGCGGTCCTGTGGATTGCCGCGACGAGTGACCAGTTCCATCGCCGCCAGTTTGGCGACCTGCCGGCTGATGGTCGTGTAATCGCGGCCCAGCCGATCGGCCAGGTCCACCACCCCGATGGGCCCCACCCGCTCGATCATCACCAGCAGCCGGAACAGGGCCTGGTCCAGCTTGACCCCGGCTTCCTGGAGCAGGCGCTCGTCGTTGCGCGGGCGGTTCATCACGCTGGCAATGCCGACCATGGCGAGATGGAGCGCCTTCAGGTCCGGCGAAATATGTGTATCTTGCACCTTCTTTTTCAGCGGCATAGCATCCCCTCCAAGTAAGTGCATATTACACATACCTGGAGAATGAGGATGGGCAATACCCCCGATGTAATGATCTGTGGCGCCGGTGCCGCCGGCCTGACCCTGGCCATCGAACTGGCCCGCCGAGGCGTGGCGTTCCGGCTGCTGGAGCAGCGCGAACAGCCGTTCCATGGCTCACGCGGCAAGGGCATCCAGCCGCGCAGCCAGGAGATCTTCGAGGACATGGGCATCGTCGAGCGGCTGTTCGCCGCAGGCGGCCCCTACCCCGTGTCGCGCAGCCACCGCGCCGATGGCAGCAGCACCGATGCCATCGTTCTGGAGGGAGCGCCGGCCACCCCGGCCGAGCCTTACCGGCAGCCGCTGATGGTGCCGCAGTTCCTGACCGAAGCGGTGATGCGCGAGCGCCTCGCCGAACTGGGGCATCACGTCGAATTTGGCCACGCGGTAGTGGGTTTCGAGCAGGACGGTGACAGCGTCAGCGTCCACCTTGCTACGCCTTCCGGTGAGCAGACCGTGCGTGCCCGCTATCTGATCGGTGCCGACGGCGGCCGCAGTTTCGTGCGCCAGGCCTTGGACATTGGTTTCCCCGGCAGGACCCTCGGCGTACGCGCGGTGGTCGCCGATATCGACCTGCGGGGACTGCCACGCGATGCGTGGCACACCTTCAACGCGGACGACATGGCGCGCCGTATTTCCCTGTGTCCGCTGATGGGAACCGCCCTGTTCCAGCTGCAGGCACCGGTGCCGCTTGAAGGTGAGGTGGATCTGTCGGTGGACGGGCTGGCGGCGATGGTGCGCGAACGAACGGGCCGCGCAGACCTCACCGTTGAAGACGTCTCGTGGGCGTCGGCGTACGTGATGAACGCGCGGCTCGCCGACCGCTACCGGGTCGGTCGTGTGTTCCTGGTGGGCGACGCAGCCCATACGCATCCGCCGACGGGCGGCCAGGGCCTCAATACCAGCGCGCAGGATGCGTACAACCTCGGTTGGAAACTGGCCTCGGTGCTGCAGGGCGCGCCGGCGGCGTTGCTGGAGACCTACGAGGAAGAACGTCGCCCCATTGCCGCGTCCATGCTCGGCTTGGCCACCCGCCTGCTGGATGACGCCCAGCGCGGCGACAACCGGCGCGGACGCGAGGTGCAGCAGCTGGATCTCGGGTATCGGGAGTCAACACTGTCATTGCCGGGCGCGTTGCGCGAGGGATGCATCAGGCCAGGCGACCGCGCCCCGGATGCGCCGTTGCTGGGTGCAGGCGGCCAGCCCGTGCGGCTGTTCGAGGTGTTTCGCGGCACGCACTGGACGCTGCTCGGCTACGCGACCGATCGCGCCACCGGCCCGGTGCGTAGCGGTTTGCAGGTGCACGTCATTGGCCCGGCGGGCGATCTGCACGATACGGATCTGCACGTTGAAAAGGCGTACGGAATGGCCCCCGGCGAGTGGGTACTGATCCGACCCGATGGCTATGTGGCTGCGGTGGTCGATGCGAACGGTATCGACAGCCTTGCCAAGCATCTTGACGCGTATTCGCCTTGAGGACCGCTATCGGTTACCTGCTACAGCGCCTCAGGCTAGGCAAACGACACCACTTCGCCACGGCGGGTTGCCAGGTCATACACCACGATCGCTTCCTCGTCGGTACCTGCATTGCATACCCGGTCGCCATCATCGCTCCAGGCTGCGGAGCCGCCGGGCATCGTGAAGTCATCGGCGGGGCCCACGCCATTGGCCATCAGCACGGTCAGCCCGTGCTGCCGCGCGATGGCGGGATAGTGTCGGTAGGCGGTATCGACGCCGCGCGCGGCCTTGGCGACGCTGGCCAGGTACACCGTTGCGCCGGCGGTCTTCGCGTCGCGTGCATGGTGCTCCTGCAGGGACTCGTAGCAGATGGCCGGGGCGAGCACTGCGCCGCCCAACGGGAAGGTCATGGCCCGGTCGCCGGCACTGAAGTACGGCAGCTCGTCGTCATGCAGAATCTGCTTGGCGTAGACCGTCGGCGTTTGGTGGCAACGGAACACGAACATTCCGATCTCCGTCCCGTGACGCCCACGGTATGGCGCGCCGACGGCGATCAATAGCCGGTGTCGGTTGCTGAGCGCCTGGAACACGTCCAGGCGCGAATCGTCCGACGCCATTGCCAGACGCTGGGCCATCCGGGGTTCGTAGCCGGTGAGCGAGAGCTCCGGGAAGCACACCGCCGCGCCGCCGTGGAAGGCCGCCCGTTCAATGAACCGGGTGTGCCGCTCGATGTTCGCGTCGATATCGCCGGCCATCGACCGTATCTGCGCCGCGACAAGCTTCATGGATGCTCCTTGGACAGGGACGCGGTGGTCGGTAGTGAACCCCTCCCCCCGCTCACGCAACTTTAACCCGTCGCGCTCGTTAATGCCGCCGTGGCCTAGTTCCACCATGCCCCCAACCCACCGAGATCGCCATGGATACCAACGCACGCCGCGGTATCGCGCTGCTCTGCAGTGTCGTGATGTTGACTGGATGCGGTACCGCCCAGATCAAGGGCTGGAGCAAGCCCGGGGCGAGCGACGCGCAGAAACAGCGCGATCTTGCCGAGTGCGACTACGACGCCTCCAAGGCCACGACCGGCGATGGGCGAGCGCCCAAAAGCTCGGGGGACGCGGTGGGAGACGGTGTCGTGCGCGGGATGGAGAAATCGGACCTGATCAAGAAGTGCATGCGCATCCGAGGCTACAGCGGCTGAGATGTCCCTGTTCCATCCGGTCTGGAGCGACCCCAATGAAACGTCCCGCGATGCTGTTCGCTCTTGCGCTCTCCATTGCCCTGGCGGCACCGGCGCCCGCCCAAGCGAAAAAACCCGCTACCCCAGCCGCACCCGCGCGCACCACCGATGGCATGGCCTGCGACAGCCCCAACCAGTCCCAGGCCGGGCTGAACCAATGTGCCGGCATCACCGCCCGGTCCGCCGATGCCGAGCTCAACCGCGTTTATGCGCAGGTGCTGGCCGCCAATGCCCAGGACAAGGCGTTTCTGGACAAGCTGAAGGCGTCGCAGCGCGCCTGGGTTGCATTCCGCGATGCGCAGATCGCAGCGCGGTACCCAAGCCCGGCCGACTATGGCAGCGTCCTGCCGATGTGCCAGAGCGGGGAGTACGAGCAGTTGACGCGCGACCGGGTGGAACAGCTGAAGGTATGGGTTGCCGGGGTCGAGGAAGGCGATGTCTGCGCGGGCTCCTATCCGATGCGCAAGTAGTCCGCTACCGCGCACTTCCGTCCACATAGGGCCGCGACTGCAGCATCAGCACCTCATCGCCGACCACGGCCCACTCGATGTCCTGGTCCACACCGCCCAGTGCCTGCTTGGTCGCCGCCCCGACCTTGGCCAACCGCGCGATCAGCGCATCGGTCAGCACCTGGCGTGAGCCGGTGATGGGAACTTCGCGGACCCCGCCGCCCGCCTTGGCCACCAGCTGGGTATCTTCCGCCGACCGGCTCAATACCTGCACCGCCTTGGACCAGTTCGAATACATCACCTGTTCGGCTTGGCGCTTGCCCTCCACCACGCGGATTCCCAGTCCACGCTTGGCCGAAATGTAGGTGATGTGGCGGCGGGCCGCATCGAAGGGGTCGCGGGTGATCATCACGCCCGACGTGTCCGAGGGCACGGCAAGCTGTACCAGCACCGCCATGGACACCGCATCCTGTCCCAGCCCCGCGGCCGCG
>NZ_DAMAGC010000098.1:0-16046 GCF_031995405.1 Stenotrophomonas sp.
GGTGGAAGAAATGGATCTGGTTGCCGGAATCGATGCAGGTACGCAAAGTCTGAAGGTCGTCGTCTACGACCCTGCCGGGCGGCGCCTGGTTGCCAGCACCAGCGCGGCGCTGGATCTGGCGTCTGCCGCCGATGGCAGCCGTGAACAGCAACCGGCCGAGTGGGTCGCCGCACTTCATGCCTGCTTCCGTGCGATTGATCCCAAGGTTCGATCGCGCATTGCCGCGCTGGCGGTCTCGGGCCAACAGCACGGTTTCGTACCGGTGGATGCGGCAGGGGAGGTGCTTGCGCCCGCCAAGCTGTGGTGCGATACCAGTACGTCGGCCGAGTGCGTGCAGATCATGGAGGCGGTCGGCGGCACGGCGCGCACCATCGCACTGGCTGGCAACCCTGTCCTTACCGGTTACACCGCCTCCAAATTGCCGTGGACGAAGACGCATCGCCCGGAGGTCTACGCGCGGCTTGCCACCATTCTGCTGCCGCACGACTACCTCAATTTCGTGTTGACCGGCCAGCGCTTCTGCGAGTACGGCGATGCGTCGGGCACGGGCTGGCTGGACGTGCGAACCCGGACCTGGTCCAGCGACCTGCTGCGCGCGACCGATCCGGAACGCGATCTTGCCGACTGCCTGCCGCGCATCGCCGCGCCCGAGGAGGTGTTCGACATCGACCCGGCCGCAGCCGCCACGCTCGGACTGCCCGCGACGGTGAAGGTGGCCGTCGGCGGGGGCGACAACATGATGGCGGCCATCGGCACCGGCTGCGTCGTACCCGGTCGCCTGGCGATGAGCCTTGGCACCTCGGGCACCCTGTTCGCCTACTCGGATACACCCGTGGTCGACGCCGACGGGGCATGGGCCGCGTTCTGCTCGTCCACCGGCGGCTGGCTGCCGTTGATCTGCACCATGAACTGCACCGTGGCGACCGAGCAGGTCGCCGACGCCTTCGGCTTCAGTACGCGCTTTGGCGATGGGCATCTGCGGGCCACGCCGCCCGGTGCCGACGGGCTGGTGATGCTGCCGTTCCTCAATGGCGAGCGCACGCCGGACCTGCCGCTGGGCAAGGGCATGCTGGCGGGCCTGGACACGACCAACATGACCCCGGCGCACTTCTACCGTGCGGCCATGGAAGGGGCGACATACAGCCTGAAGTATGGCTACGACGCCTTTGTCCGCGCGGGCATGCAGTTCGACCGCATCGTGCTGACCGGCGGCGGCAGCAACAGCGCGCAGTGGCGGCAGCTGGTGGCCGATGTCTTCGGGCTGCCGGTGGACGTGCCGACCCAGTCCGAGGGCGCGGCGTTCGGCGCGGCACTGCAGGCCCTGTGGGCGCTGGGTCATGCGCGCGGCGACGCCGCCTCCATCGCCGACATCACCGACCGTCACGTTGCGGTCGATCCGCTGCAGTCGGCACGCCCCGATCCGGTGCGTACCCACGCCTATGCCGCGGCCTATGCACGTTTCCTGCGACATCTCGATGCCCTCATGCCGCTGTATCGCGGCTGATCCCTTTTTTCGCGACACCTCGCACAACGAAAGGAACACGCACCATGAGCAATCAGCCCTTCATCGGCGCCAAGGAATACTTCCCCGGCATCGGCCGCATTCCCTTCGAAGGCCGCGGCTCGGACAACCCGCTCGCGTTCAAGGTCTATGACGCGAAGAAAGTCATCGGTGGCAAGACGATGCAGGAACACCTGCGCTTCGCAGCCTGTTACTGGCATACCTTCTGCAACGCCGGGCATGATCCCTTCGGTCCGGGCACCCGCCAGTTCCCCTGGGAAGTCGGCTCAGCCATGGCGACCGCAGAGGCGAAGGTGGATGCCGCCTTCGAGTTCTTCACCAAACTGGGCGTGCCGTACTGGTGCTTCCACGATATCGACCTGGCCCCGGATGCCGACGATGTCGGCGTGTACGAGAAGAACCTGAAGCACATGGTGGGCCTGGCCAAGGCGCGCCAGGACGCGACCGGCATGAAACTGCTGTGGGGCACGGCGAATCTGTTCTCGCATCCGCGCTACATGAATGGTGCGTCGACCAATCCCGATTTCGCAGTGGTGGCCCGTGCGGCGGTACAGGTGAAGGCGGCGCTGGAGGCAACGGTTGAACTGGGCGGCGAGCACTACGTGTTCTGGGGTGGCCGAGAAGGCTATGCCTCGCTGGTCAACACGCAGATGAAGCGCGAAGTCGACCACCTCGCGCGGTTCCTCGGCATGGCGCGCGACTACGGCCGCAGCATCGGGCTGAAGGGAAACTTCCTGATCGAGCCCAAGCCGATGGAGCCGATGAAGCACCAGTACGACTTCGACAGCGCGACCGTGGCGGGCTTCCTGAAGGCGCATGGCCTGGACAAGGACTTCAAGCTCAACATCGAGGCGAACCACGCCACGCTCTCCGGTCACACCTTCGAACACGACCTGCAGGTCGCCTCGGACCACGGCCTGCTGGGCAGCATCGACGCCAACCGCGGCAATGGGCAGAACGGCTGGGACACGGACCAGTTCCCGACCGACCTGTACGACACCGTGGGGGCGATGCTGGTCGTACTGCGGCAGGGCGGGCTGGAGGGGGGCCTGAACTTCGACGCCAAGTTGCGCCGCGAGTCGACCGACCTGGAGGACCTGTTCATCGCCCACATCGGTGGCATGGACGCCTTCGCGCGCGGGTTGGAAGTGGCGCACGCGCTGCTGACCGATTCGCCGTGGGAGCAGTGGCGCAAGGAGCGCTATGCCAGCTTCGACAGCGGTGCGGGCAGGGATTTCGAGAACGGCGCGCTGGGCCTGTCCGAACTGGTGGCGCTGGCCAGCAAGGCCGGTGAGCCCACGCAGTCCAGCGGCAAGCAGGAGCGCTACGAGAACCTGCTCAACCAGTACCTGCTGCGCTGAGCGCGACGGCGCGCGGCGATGACACCAAACCGGGGAGGGGCAGGGCAATGAACCAGGCAATGAGCGGCGGCGAGAACACCCGGCTGATCGTGTTGATCAGCGTGGTGGCAACGATTGGCGGATTCCTGTTCGGGTTCGACAGCGGCGTGATCAACGGCACCCAGGACGGCCTGCACCAGGCGTTCAGGTCCGGCGAATGGATGCAGGGGTTCGAGATCGCCTCGATGCTGCTGGGCTGCGCCATCGGTGCCTTCAGCGCCGGCCGGCTGGCCGACAGCCTCGGACGCCGCAACGTACTGATCGTGTCGGCGGTGCTGTTCCTGCTGTCGGCGATCGGCGCGGGTGCGGCGTCCTCCTCGGTCATGTTCATCCTCGCGCGCGTGATGGGGGGCTTTGCGGTAGGCGCGGCCAGCGTGATCTCGCCGGCCTACATCGCCGAAGTCGCGCCGGCGCGCTATCGGGGCCGCCTTGCCACGGTGCAGCAGATCGCCATCATCAGCGGGCTTACCGTGGCGTTCCTGTCCAACTATCTGCTGGCGGCCACGGCCGGTGCCTCGACGGAGGCGCTGTGGTGGGGGCACGCGGCGTGGCGCTGGATGTTCTGGATGCAGGCGGTGCCCTCGCTGCTGTTCCTTGCGCTGCTGCTGACCATTCCGGAAAGCCCGCGCTACCTGGTGGTGAAGCGCCGCAAGGAGGAAGCGCTGCACGTGCTTACGCGGCTGTTCGGCGGGGCCGAGGCGCAGGCCAAGCTTGCCGAGATCGACGCGTCGCTGTCCACCGACCACCACCGCCCACGGCTGTCGGATCTGCGCATCAGGATGACCGGCCGGATCCGCCCGATTGTCTGGGTTGGCATTGGTCTGGCCATCTTCCAGCAGCTGGTCGGCATCAATGTGGTGTTCTATTACGGGGCCGTGCTCTGGCAAGCGGTCGGCTTTTCCGAGAACGACGCACTGCTGATCAACGTCCTCTCCGGCGCGCTCAGCATCGGCGCCTGCATGGTCACCGTGCTGCTGATCGACCGCATCGGCCGCAAGCCGCTGCTATGGGTCGGCTCGGCCGGCATGGCGGTGTCGTTGGCGCTGTTGGTGCTGGCATTCGCCAGCGGCTCACTGGTCGATGCCCGCCTGCAGCTGCCCGGGCGCATGGGTACGCTGGCGCTGGTGGCGGCCAACGCCTACGTGGTGTTCTTCAACCTTTCCTGGGGCCCGGTGATGTGGGTGATGCTGGGCGAGATGTTCCCCAACCAGATTCGTGGCTCGGCGCTGGCCGTGGCCGGTGCCGCGCAATGGACCGCCAACTTCGCCGTCACGGTGACCTTCCCCATTCTGCTGGCGGCCATCGGGCTGGCGGCGACGTACAGCATCTACCTGGTGTCGGCCATCATTTCGGTCTTCTTCGTGCTCAGGTACGTGCACGAAACCAAGGGCAAGGAACTGGAGCAGATGGAAGGATGAAGACGATGACGCATCGACGCCGTACCCGCGCCCACCGTGGCGTGCTGCTGACCGGACTGTTGCTGGCACTGGTTGCCTGCGGCAAGGATGACAAGGCGGTTGTCCCGGCGCCGGCCGGCACCGATCCTTGGCCGCAGGTTGCCTGGCCGCTGGCCGAGGACGCCGCGCTGGAGAAGCGCATCACCGACCTGATGGCCAGCATGACGGTGGAGGAAAAGGTTGGCCAGCTGGTGCAGGCGGATATTGCCAGCATCACTCCGGACGACCTGCGCAGGTACCGGCTCGGCTCGATCCTGGCCGGCGGCAACTCCGACCCCGGCGGCCGCTACGACGCCGCGCCTGCCCAGTGGCTGGCGCTGGCCGATGCGTTCTACGCGGCCTCGATGGATACCTCGCAGGGCGGCAAGGCGATCCCGGTGCTCTTCGGCATCGATGCCGTGCACGGGCAAAGCAACATCATCGGTGCGACCCTGTTCCCGCACAACATCGGCCTGGGCGCGACGCGGAACCCGGAACTGCTGCGGCGCATCGGTGAGATCACCGCGCTGGAGACCCGTGCTACCGGCATGGAGTGGGCGTTCGCGCCGACCGTGGCGGTACCGCAGGACGACCGGTGGGGACGCACCTACGAGGGGTACTCCGAATCGCCCGAGGTGGTGGCCAGCTATGCCGGGGCAATGGTCGAGGGCCTGCAGGGCAAGGTGGCCTCGCCTGCTTTCCTGGATGGTCGGCATGTGATCGCCTCGGTGAAGCACTTCCTCGGTGATGGCGGCACGACCGAGGGCAAGGACCAGGGCGATACCCGTATCAGCGAGGCCGAGCTGGTGCGCATCCACGCCGCCGGGTATCCGCCGGCCATCGCTGCCGGTGCGCAGACCGTGATGGCGTCCTTCAACAGCGTCAACGGCGAAAAAATGCACGGCAACAGGCCCTACCTGACCGATGCGCTGAAGGGCCGCATGCACTTCGGTGGCTTCGTGGTGGGCGACTGGAATGGCCACGGCCAGGTCAAGGGCTGCACCACCACCGATTGCCCGGCCACCATCAACGCCGGCCTGGACATGGCCATGGCGTCGGACAGCTGGAAGGGCTTCTATGAGACGACCCTGGCCGCAGTGAACAAAGGCACCATCCCCCAGCAGCGCCTGGACGATGCGGTGCGCCGGATCCTGCGGGTCAAGATGCGGCTGGGCTTGTTCGAGGCGGGCAAGCCGTCCTCGCGCGCAGTGGGTGGACAGTTCGCCCTCGTCGGTGCGCCTGGGCATCGCGATGTTGCACGCCAGGCAGCGCGCGAGTCGCTGGTGCTGCTGAAGAACCAGGGCGGCGTGCTGCCGCTGTCGCCGGGGCAACGCATCCTGGTGGCCGGTGACGGTGCCAACGACGTCGGCAAGCAGGCCGGCGGCTGGACGCTGAACTGGCAGGGCACCGGCACCACCCGCAAAGACTTCCCGAATGCGGACACGATCTTCGAGGGCATTGCGCAGCAGGCGAAGGCCGCTGGCGGCCACGCCGAGCTTGCGGTGGATGGGAAGTACGCGACCAAACCGGATGTGGCCGTGGTGGTGTTCGGCGAGAACCCCTATGCGGAGTTCCAGGGCGATCTGCCCACCCTCGCGTACAAGCCGGGCGACGACACGGACCTTGCCCTGATCAAGCGGCTCAAGGCGGACGGCATTGCGGTGGTGGCGGTGTTCCTGAGCGGACGCCCGCTGTGGGTCAACCGGGAAATCAATGCCGCCGATGCATTCGTGGCAGCGTGGCTGCCCGGGTCGGAGGGCGCCGGCATTGCCGATGTGCTGCTGCGCAAGCCGGACGGCAGCGTGCAGCACGACTTCAAGGGCAAGCTGAGTTTCAGCTGGCCACGCACGGCAACGCAGTACGCCAACAATGTCGGGCAGAAGGACTACAACCCGTTGTTCGCATTCGGCTTCGGCCTGACCTACGAAGACAATGGCGATCTGGCCGCGCTGCCGGAGGTCTCCGGGGTCACCGGCAACGAGGGGGCGACCGGGGTGTTCTTCGCACGCGGCGATGCCGGGTCCGGCATGGCCCTGCGGCTGGAGGGCGGGAGCGGGCAGGGCGTGACCGTCACCAAGGTGCCGGAGTCGCTCGACGGTGGCCTGCTCAATGTCACCGGCGTGGACCACCTGGCGCAGGAAGATGGGCGCCGCCTCGCGTGGACCGGCAAGGGGGAGGCGTGGGCCGCGCTGCAGTCGCATACGGCGCTGGACCTGCAGCGCGAGAGCAATGGCGATCTGATGCTGTTGACCACGCTGCGGGTTGAGACTGCGCCGCAGGGCGATGCATGGTTGTCGGTCGGCTGCGGCACGGGCTGCTCGGCACGCGTGGCGCTGGGCCCGACGCTGGCAACGCTGCCCGTGGGCCAGTGGACGCGCGTGGGCGTGCCGCTGAAGTGTCTGGCGGCGGCCGGTGCGGAGGTGGGCAAGCTGGATCGGCCCTGGTCCATCGGCACGGCCGGAGCGATGACGCTCTCGGTGTCACGCGTCGCTCTCGGCGCGTTGAACGAAGCGGAGGCCACCATCGCATGCCCGGGCGCATGACGATGCGCCGTGCGTTGTCAGCCCCTGGGCGGGCGCGCGACCGAGTCGCGCACCACCAACCGGTGTGGCATGACGTGATCGGTCAACACGCGCGGCTGGTCGCGCTTGCGGCGGATGGTGCGCAGCAGGATATCGATGGCGGCATCGGCCATTGCGGCGATGGGTTGATGGAGGGTGGTGAGCTCGGGCCAGACGGTGGTTGCGGCCGAGGTGTCATCGAACCCCACCACCGACAGGTCGCGGGGCACCTCCAGGCCCCGGCGGTGGGCGACGGAGATCGCCGCCGCGCCCATGTCATCGTTGCTGGCGAAGATCGCCGTCGGCGGCCGACGGTGCGACAGGAGCGTCTCGGTCGCGGCCAGCCCCGAACGGTAGGTGTAGTCCCCCTGCTGGACGAGGCCAGGCTCAACCTCCAGCCCGGCCTCATGCAGGGCGGTGACAAAGCCGTCGTAGCGTCGCGCGCTCGCGCTGAGGTCGTTGCGGCCGCGGATGAAGCCGATGCGGCGGTGACCGTGCTGGATGAGGTGTTCGGCCATCTCCTTGCCGGCGTGGAAGTCGTCGATGCGCACGCAGGAAATATCGTCACTGAGGTGGCCCGATGCGATGGCAACCACCGGGATGCCGGCCTTGACCAGCTCGGTGACGGCAGGCTGCGATTCGCACAGCGGCGGCGGCAGAATGACGCCATCCACGCGTCCGCCCAAGGCACGCGCAGCCTTGCGCTCGGCGTCGGGGTCCAGGTTGTCCCAGTAGTGGATGACCAGCTGGATGGCCGCGTTGGACGCGACCCGCAGCAAGCCGACCAGCAACTCACGCAGGTAGGCACCGCTGGGATTGGTGTAGATCAGCGCGATGCGCGTGTGGTGTGCGGCGGCCAGCGAGCTGGCGGCCAGGTTGGGCGTGTACCCGAGTTCGCGCACTGCGCGCATCACGCGTTCGCGGGTGACATCGCGCACCTTGCCCTGGTTGATCGCCCGCGACACCGTCATCGGCGATACCCCGGCCAGGGCCGCCACCTCGTCGATCGTCACACCGCTGGCTTTGCGCCGGACGGACTTCTTCGGCTTGTCCAATTCGCGCTCCCGTTCTTCTTTGTGACGCTGTCGCATCCAAAGCACGTCAGGAGCTTACAAGGTTTGCTGTCCGCGCTGAGGCTCCGTTCGGATGTCGAGCGGTGTCATTGGATAGTAGCTGTAGCAGTGGCACTGTTTACCTGCGTGGGCACCGTGCGTGCAGAGGATGGTTACGCGCTCTGGATGCGCTACGCCCCCATCGCACCGGCGCTCGTCGCCGACTCGCGCATGGGTCTGGCAGATGTGGTGGCCCCTGATCGGACGCCCACGCAGCGCATCGCGCGCGCAGAGCTGGAGCGTGGCCTCCGGGGGCTTACAGGCAGCGCGCCGCGCATGCATGTCGCGGCTGCGACCAACGCTTCCGTGGTGTTGGGTACCCCGCAGTCGTCGAGCTTGATCGCGCCGTTCCGCGAGGAGATTGCATCGCTGGGCGACGAAGGCTACCTGCTCAGGCGTACCCGGACCGGCGGGCGCGACGTGCTGCTGGTGGCCGCCCGCCACGATATCGGGGTGCTGTACGGCGTGTTCCATCTGCTGCGACTGCTGCAGACAGGCGCGTTGCCGGACACCCTTGAGGTACGCGAATCACCACGTCTGCCGCTGCGCGTGCTCAACCATTGGGACAATCTCGACGGCTATGTCGAACGCGGCTATGCCGGCCGCTCACTGTGGGATTGGCAGACGCTGCCGGAGTGGCGCGACCCACGCTACACCGACTACGCGCGCGCCAACGCCTCGTTGGGTATCAACGGCACCGTGCTCAACAACGTCAACGCCAACGCGCAGAGCCTTGCGCCGGCCTATCTCGACAAAGCGGCAACGCTGGCCGACATCTTCCGGCCCTATGGCATCCGCGTGTACCTGAGCGTACGTTTCAGCGCTCCCATCGAGCTGGGCGGGTTGAAAACCGCCGATCCGCTCGACCCGCAGGTACAACGCTGGTGGCGCGACAAGGCCAACGAGATCCATGCGCGCATTCCGGACTTCGGCGGCTTCCTGGTGAAGGCCAATTCCGAAGGGCAGCCTGGACCGCAGGACTACGGCCGCTCGCACGCCGACGGTGCCAACCTGCTGGCCGGTGCGCTGGCCCCCCACGGCGGCGTAGTGATGTGGCGCGCCTTCGTCTATGCGCACGAAGTGCCTGCAGACCGCGCCACGCAGGCGTACACCGAATTCGCTGGGCTGGACGGTGCCTTCCGCCCCAACGTGATCCTGCAGGTAAAGAACGGGCCCATCGACTTCCAGCCGCGCGAGCCGTTCCATCCCCTGTTCGGGGCCATGCCGCGCACGCCGCTGATGATGGAAGTCCAGATCACCAAGGAATATCTCGGCTTCGCCACGCATCTGGTGTACCTGGGGCCGCTGTACGAGGAGGTACTGCAGTCCTACACCCGCGCGCATGGCGAAGGCGACACCGTGGCACGCTCCCTGGCCGGACTTGCCGGCGTCGCCAACATCGGCACGGACCGGACCTGGAGCGGGTCGCATTTCGATCAGGCCAACTGGTATGCCTTCGGTCGTCTCGCCTGGAATCCGGACCAATCCGCCCGCGCCATCGCGGCGGAGTGGGCCGCCATGACGTTTACGCCGGATCCGGAGGTGGTGGGACCCATCGTCGAGATGATGATGGCCTCGCGCGAGGCCGCGGTGAACTACATGACCCCGCTGGGTCTGCATCACCTGATGGCGCGCGGGCACCACTACGGCCCCGGTCCCTGGGTGGACGATGGCCCGCGCGCGGACTGGACATCGGTGTACTACCACCGCGCCGATCGCGATGGCATCGGCTTCGACCGCACCGCCAGCGGCAGCGATGCAGTGGGCCAGTACGCGCCCGAGGTGGCCGCGCGCTACGGCGACCTGGCGCGGGTTCCAGAGCCGCTGCTGCTGTGGTTCCACCACGTGCCGTGGGACCATCGCATGGCCTCCGGCAGGACGCTGTGGAATGAACTGGTCGGGCGCTATTCGCAGGGTGTCGGCCAGGTGCAGGCGATGCAGGTGACCTGGGATGGCCTGCGGGGCAGGGTGGACCCGCAACGGCACGCGCAGGTCGCCGCGTTCCTCCGTATCCAGCGGCGCGAAGCACAGTGGTGGCGCGATGCGAGCGTGGCGTACTTCCAGTCGGTGAGCGGCAGGCCGTTGCCGGTCGGCGAGATCGCCCCGCCGCACCCGCTGAGCTGGTACCAGGGCCTGCAGTTTCCTTCCGCGCCGGGAGACGGGCGATGAGTCGTCAACCGTGGATTGGCGGGATGCTGGCAATCGCTTTGGGGTGTTGCGCGCTGTCCTGCATGGCGCAGGACGCGGCAACGCCATTGCTGCACCCGCTGTTCCAGGATCACGCCGTGCTGCAGCGCGACCAACCCATTGTGGTCTGGGGCCAGGCCGCGCCGGGCGCCACGGTGTCGGTGGCATTCGCAGGCCAGACCGTCAGCACGCGTGCGACTGCCAGCGGCCGCTGGCACGCGACGCTCCAGCCCGTCGCCGCAGGCGGCCCTTACGCGATGGCGGTGCAGGCAGGGCAGGTCACCCGGCGCGTCCGCGATGTGCTGATGGGCGATGTCTGGTTGTGTTCCGGGCAGTCCAACATGGAACTCCCGGTCTGGCGTGCGCTCGACGCGGTGAGTGAGATCGCTTCGGCCACCCACCCGACAATCCGGCTGTTTACCGTGCCGAAGGCGGCAGCCGTCACGCCGCCACGAGACTTCAACGCCCCCGTCTCGTGGACGCCCGCCTCCCCGGACACCGTGCGCGACTTTTCTGCTGCCTGCTTCTACTTTGCGCGCGAATTGCAGAAGCGCGTCAACGTGCCGATGGGACTGATCCAGTCGGCGTGGGGCGGCTCGCGGATCGAGGCATGGACCAGCGCCGACGCCCTGCGCACCCAGGGCGGCATGGGACCCGCACTGGACGTGCTCGCGCTGTATGCCAGCGACCCTGCCGCGGCGAACGCACGCTGGGGCAGACAATGGCAGCAATGGTGGGCAACGCGCGCGGATGCCGTCGCCGGCGATGCACCCTGGCAGCCAGGCGCGGGCGGCACGGGCTGGCAGGACGCACCGGCCATGCTTGGCGCATGGGAGCGCTGGGGCGTGCCGGCGCTGTCCGACTACAACGGCATGGTCTGGTACCGCACCCAGGTGACCCTGACGGCGGCCCAGGCGGGGCAGGGCGCGCGACTTGAGCTCGGTCCCGTCGATGAGACGGACGTGACCTGGGTAAACGGCGTGGCCGTGGGCAGCCAGAACGCTCCAGGCCAGGCGCGGTCGTATCCGCTGCCGGCCGGTCTGTTGAACGCCGGTAACAACACGGTGGTGATCAATGCGCTGGACACCTACGGCGACGGTGGCTTGGCGGGACCGTCGAGCGCCCATGCCATCCACCTGGACGATGGCACGCGCATCGCCCTGGATGCGGCGTGGCAATACCGTGCGGCGCCCGCTACGCAGCCACCGCCGCTGGCGCCGTGGCACGCGGCCACGGGGATGTCGACGCTGCACAACGCCATGATCGCGCCGCTGGGCAACTATGGGCTGCGGGGAATCGTGTGGTACCAGGGCGAATCGAACACGGGCGATGGTGTCGCCTACGCGGCACGGTTGCGCAGCGTGCGCGATGACTGGCGCAGGCAGTTCGGTGCCGGGTTGCCGGTGCTGGTGGTGCAACTGGCCGGGTATGGGCTTCCACCGCAGGCACCGGGCGAGAGTGGTTGGGCGCAGGTGCGCGAGGCGCAGCGGCGTGTCGCAGCGGAAGACCCGCACACCGGGCTTGCGCTGGCCATCGACATCGGCGATGCCTACGACATCCACCCGCCCAACAAACAGGAACTTGGCCGGCGTCTGGCCCAGGCGGCGCGCCATGTGGTCTACGGCGACCGGACCGTTGCGCCGTCCGGCCCGACCGCGCACCACGCATCGCGCACGCAGGCCGGCGTGCGGATCGCGTTCGACAACGTGACCGGGGCCCTGGTCACCACCGGTGCGAATGGCCCCATCGGCTTCGAGCTCTGCGACGCCGATGCGCGTCACTGCGCCTATGCAGATGCCGTACTGGACGGGCGCAACGTCGTCCTGCGCGGCCCACCCGCCGCGCCCGGCGCACGCGTGCGCTACTGCTGGGCCGACGGCCCGATCTGCACGCTGCGGGACCGCAGCGGTGCGCCGGCCGGACCCTTCGAGCTTGCCCTCAATGCTGCAGAGGTGCCCTGATGCGTCGGCTGATTGCCACGGTGCTCCTGCTGTTGTCCGCTGCGATGCAGCCGCTGGGGGCCGCGCCGGCGCCGGTCTACTTCGACTGGTTCGAGTATGCCGGGCACGACGCGGCTTTTGCCGCGCCGCTGCCCGCCGGGCACTACCGCAACCCGATCCTGGCCGGCTTCCACGCGGACCCGAGCATCGTCAGTGCGAACGGCCGCTTCTACCTGGTCAATTCCAGCTTCACCTACTTCCCGGGGATCCCGGTGTTCGAGAGCGTGGATCTGGTGCATTGGAAGCAAATCGGGAACGTGATCGACCGTCCATCCCAGCTGGACTTCGACGGCCTGAGCGTATCCCGCGGCATCTTCGCACCGGCCATCACCTACCACGATGGCGTGTTCCATGTAGTCACCACCGCCGTCGACAGCGGCGGCAACTTCATCGCCACCGCGCGCGATCCTGCAGGTCCGTGGTCCGATCCGCACTGGCTGCCGGGCGTCGACGGCATCGACCCGTCGCTGTTCTTCGATGACGACGGCACCGTTTACCTGCTGAACAATGATGTGCCGCCCGATCGGCCGCGCTACGAGGGGCACCGCGCGATCTGGATGCAACAGATCGATCTGGCCACGTTCAAGCCGGTGGGCCCGCGCAAGGTGCTGATCGACGGCGGGGTGGAGCCGGCGAAGAACCCGATCTGGATCGAGGGACCGCACCTCTACAAACGCGAAGGCTGGTACTACCTCTCCGACGCCGAAGGCGGCACCGGGCCGCAGCATTCCCAGGTGGTCCTGCGCAGCCGCGACATGTGGGGGCCGTACGCGCCGTATGCCGGCAATCCGATTCTCACCCAACGCGACCTGCCCGATGACCGGCCGCTGCCGATCACCAATGCCGGCCATGCCGATCTGGTGGAAGGTCCGGACGGCTCCTGGTGGGCGGTGTTCCTTGCCAGCCGCACCTATGACAGACGCCACTACAACACGGGCCGGGAGACCTATCTGCTTCCCGTGCAATGGCGTGACGGCTGGCCGGTGATCCTGCCGGCGGGCCAGGCGATCCCGTATGCGGTCAAGGCGCCCTCCTGGATGCAGGGCGAAGCATCGCAGGCCCCGTCCACCGGCAACTTCGTCGACCGCGACGACTTCGATGCGCCGGTGCTGGGCGCTGGCTGGCTGCGCGTGCGGGTGCCCAAACAGGCGTGGGCGAGTCAGCGCGAGCGGCCCGGTGCCTTGGCCGTGCATCCGCTGCCGGAGAATCTGGACACGCTGCGCAATCCGGCATTCCTCGGGCGCCGCCAGCAGCACCTGCGCTTCGAGGCCAGCACGGCGATGACGCGCCCGGCGGCAGGCGTGGCGGCCGGCCTGGCAGCATTCCAAAGCGAGGCCTACTGGTACTTCCTCGGCGTCCGCAGCCTTGGCGGGGAGCGCGTTGCGGTGTTCCTGGAAGGGCGCGACGGCAGCGGCGTGACCCGAACCCTGGCCACCCGGACGCTGCACGCAGGCACGTCGTTACGGCTGAAGATCGCCGGTGACGAGGGCCGCTATGGATTTTCCTTCGACGCTGGCGACGGTCGTGGCTGGCAGACGCTTGCCGACGACGTGGACGGCACTGTGTTGAGTACGGATCGTGCGGGCGGCTTTGTCGGCGCGCTGCTGGGTCCATTCGCACGCGATGAGCGTGCCTTGAGGAGCAAATGATGACGCGCACGCCCATCTTCCGCACGCTGTCGCTGTGCGCCGCCATGGCCCTTGCCAACGTCGGCTACGCCGCCGGGCCACAGCCGTGGCTGGACACCTCGGCCAGCTTTGAAACCCGCGCCGCCGCGCTGGTGGCGCAGATGACCCTGGAGGAGAAAGCAGCACAGATGCAGAACGCCGCGCCGGCCATCGAGCGCCTGGGCGTGTCGGCCTACGATTGGTGGAACGAAGGCCTGCATGGCGTTGCGCGGGCAGGACAGGCCACCGTGTTCCCGCAGGCCATCGGCCTCGCCGCCACCTTCGACGTGCCCTTGATGCGACAGGTGGCCACCACCATCAGCGACGAGGCACGCGCCAAGCACCACCAGTTCATCCGCGAAGGGGCACATGGGCGCTATCAAGGGCTGACCTACTGGTCACCGAACATCAACATTTTCCGCGACCCGCGCTGGGGGCGGGGCCAGGAAACCTACGGGGAGGATCCGTACCTCACCGCCCGCATGGGTGTTGCCTTCGTGCAGGGACTGCAGGGCGACGACCCGGTGTATCGCAAGCTGGACGCCACGGCCAAGCATCTGGCCGTGCACAGTGGTCCCGAGGCCGACCGTCACCACTTCGATGCACGGCCCAGCAAACGCGACCTGTACGACACCTACCTGCCGGCATTCGAGGCGCTGGTGAAGGAGGGGCAGGTGGATGCGGTGATGGGGGCCTACAACCGGGTCTACGGCGAGTCCGCCAGCGCCAGTCGGTTCCTGCTGCGCGACGTACTGCGCCGCGACTGGGGCTTCAAGGGCTACGTGGTGTCGGACTGCTGGGCCATCGTCGATATCTGGAAGCATCACCATATCGTGCCCACCCGAGAGGCTGCGGCGGCGCTGGCGGTCAGGAACGGCACCGAACTGGAGTGTGGCCAGGAATACGCCACGTTGCCGGCAGCGGTGCACCAGGGCCTGATCAGCGAAGCGGAGATCGACGATGCGGTGACCCGCCTGTTTACCGCACGGATGCGGCTGGGCATGTTCGATCCGCCCGAGCGGGTGCGCTGGGCGCGCATCCCCGCGGCGGTGAACCAGGCCCCGGCACACGACGCCCTGGCCTTGACCGCCGCACGGGAGTCGCTGGTGCTGCTGAAGAACGACGGTGTGCTGCCGTTGTCGCGCACGCTCAAGCGCATTGCCGTGGTCGGCCCCACCGCCGATGACAGCATGGCGCTGCTGGGCAACTACTTCGGCACGCCGGCGGCACCGGTGACCTTGCTGCAGGGCATCCGCGATGCGGCCAAGGGCGTGGAGGTGCGATATGCGCGCGGCGTGGACCTGGTCGAAGGACGTGATGATCCCGGTGCAACGCCGCTCATCGAGGCGGCGTACCTGCGGCCCTCGGCCGATTCCCCGGAGCGCGGCCTGCGCGGCGAGTACTTCCGCACGCCCGATCTGTCAGGAACACCGGCGCTGGTCCGCACCGATGCCCAGATCGGTTTCCGTTGGGACCGCGGATCACCAACCGACAACCTGTTGGCCCGGGGGGAAGCGGCGCCGGGGCAGGGCATTCCCAACGATGGATTCAGCATCCGCTGGCAGGGCCAGTTGCTGCCGCCGGTATCGGGCCGCTACCGGATAGAGGCCGCCGCCGACGACGGCTTCCGCCTCTACGTGGATGGCAAGCGGGTCCTGGATCACTGGACCAACAGCGATCGCCTGCGCGCCGATGGCGTGGACATCGACCTGCAGGCAGGCCGTGCCTACGACCTCACACTGGAGTATTACGACGCCGAGCGCGACGCAGGCGTGCGGCTGGGCTGGCGCATGCCCGGCGCCAGGCCGCCGTTCGAGGAGGCACTCGATGCCGCCCGCAACGCGGATGTGGTGGTGTTCGTCGGCGGCCTGACCGGCGACGTCGAGGGTGAAGAGATGACGGTCAACTACCCGGGCTTCGCCGGCGGCGATCGTACCGACCTGCGCCTGCCCGCGCCGCAGCGCGCCCTGCTCGAAGCGCTGCACGCCACCGGCACGCCGGTGGTGATGGTGCTGACCGGCGGGTCGGCGCTGGCAGTGGAGTGGGCCCAGGCGAACCTGTCCGCGATCCTGATGAGCTGGTATCCCGGGCAGCGCGGCGGCACCGCCGTGGGTGAAGCGCTGTTCGGCGACGTCAACCCCGGTGGGCGGCTGCCGGTGAC
>NZ_DAMAGC010000099.1:0-15731 GCF_031995405.1 Stenotrophomonas sp.
TGCTGATGCCGCCATCGGAGAACCAGCACACGCGGAAGGCGGTGATCACCGGGCCGCAGTTCTGCCCGCCGCTGGTCAGCCCTTCCATGCTGTCGACAACACCGCTCTCTTCGTGTCGGGTCGATGACTCCACCACCGGCTCGCAGCGCCGCTCGCGCCGCGCCGGCTCGTGCAGTGGCACCGCGCTGATCAGCAGCGGGAAACTCAGGCTCATGCGCGTGGCCACCAGCACCGGCAGCCGGTCGCCATCCACCAGACGGTAATAGTCGCGTCCGTCGATGTGCTCGGGCGCGCCGGCCTGCGCCACCAGCCAGTCCACCACGCTGGCCGGGAACAGCGGGTCGAATTCCTCGCGCACGAACCAGAAGTGCGCGGCGCTGAACGGCAGCGTGCGCGGCTCGGTGTGCGAGATGCAGGTGGTGATCATCTTCAGGCTGATTGCCTGCTCGGCAGCGGGTTCGCCGAGGTAGCGCGGCGCCTGGTGCAGGTCGCCGAAGGTCAGCGGTTGCGCCAAGGGCTTGCCGGACAGCGTCTGCAGGCGTTCGTGCAGCCAGTCGGTCAGCGCGGGCGTGGCGGCGCCGGCCTGGGTGCTGCCGTTGCACAGACCAAGCAGATTGCGCCGCGCCACCCGCGCCACCCGCAGCGCCGACGCCAGCACGCCGGCGCCATAGGCGCACAGCAGCGAGGGCAGCAATGTGGCCAGTACGCCGTCCGCGCCGGCAGCCAGCCAGCCGATGCCGAGCAGGCCCACCAGGGCAACCGACAGCTCCAGCGGTGCGATGGCAAACACCGCCGCGAGCAGGCAGACGATCTTGCGCGGCAGGCTGGATTTGCCGGTGAGCATCACCAGCAGCCGGAATGCGGTGCGCGCGCCGGGGGCCGGCTGGAACAGACTGTAGATGAAGCCGCGCGTGGACAGTTGCGTCGATACCGCCGCCAGCCCGGGGAAGCCCACCTGCTCGGCCACCGCCTCGCCGCTGTGACGACGACGGTCGCCAAACGCAGCGGCCGCGGCAACGGCGGCGGCGATCGCCCCGGCCGAGGTGCCGCCGATGTTCTTGAAGCGGTATTGGCGGGCCAGTGACAGCACCGCGTTGGGATACACGATGCCGCTGGTGATGCCGCCCTTCATGACCAGATCGCAGTACTTGTCCGCCACGTCGCGTCCTCTGTCCACCCACCGCGCGCCCTGCCCGCGCATGCCCCCGTCCGTGGGCCTCCGGCGCCTCCGTGCTGCTGCAGTGTGGCGCCCGCATGTGCCCGCACAGTGACGGGACGTTCAAGCGGGGCCAGGGGGACAGTATCGCCGAGCGCCTTCTCAACGCCTGAGAACGGCGCCGCAGTTACGGCTGCTTCACGCCGCCGGACTGCGGTACCCGCCGCAGCTTGGACAGGTCATAACCAAGCGCGGCGATGCGGGCGGTGGCCTTGTCGTAGTCGGCGTCGGACATCTTCGGCGTGCGCGACATCAGCCACACGTAGTCGCGCTTGCTGCGCCCGACGATGGTCTGCTGGTAGTCAGCATCCAGGTAAACGATCACGTATTCGGCCTTGATCGGCCAGATGAACTGCATGCCCCACTCGGCCCCGTTCGTGCCCGGCTTCACCGTGCCAACCGGATGCATCGTCTTGACCGGTGCATCGAAGCTGCCCTTGCGGTAGCGGAAGGTGGTCTGGATGCGGCCGTCCGGACGCAGAGCATACGATTCGACCGCATCGAAGGCGTTGCGCTCGGGTCGGCTCGGGATATGGGCGATGACATACCAGTCGCCCATGAAGCGCGGTACATCCACCTCGGCCACCGGGGGAATGGGACGGGCATTGCCACCGCAGCCGGTCATCAGACTGGCCAGCAGCAGCAGCGGAACGACGGCACGGATCGACATGGCGATTTCCTCAGGTAACGTGGAATGTTCACGGGCGCGCGAACAGGTAATGGGCCACCTGCCACTGCTGGCCGTTCTGGTAACCGAACAGCTCGGCGCAGGCCATCCAGAACATGCGCCAGCGCTGTGCCCACAGGGCTGCCGACGGCGCGCCATAGCATTGGCGCATGACCTCCAGAACGGCATCGCGCTCACGATCCTGGTTGGCCAGCCAATGGTTGGCCGTGCGTTCGTAATGGGTACCGTCGAGCAGCCAGCGCCGCTGCAGGTGCAGGTGCTGCTGGAAGCACAGCAGGGTATCGGCGGCGGGCATCAGGCCGCCGGTGAAGAAATGTCGGCCCATCCAGTTGTCTTCGCCCTCGGTCTCGAAGGGGTACATCAGCGTGCGATGCACGAAGATATGCACGAACAGCTTGCCCTCCGGGCGCAACCAACCGTGGATGCGCTGCAGCAGCTGCTGGTAGTTGCGCATGTGCTCGAACATTTCGATGGAGACGCAGCGATCGAACGTGCCGGCATCCAGCGTGAGGTGGTTGACGTCGCGGGTAAGCACGGTCACGTTGACCAGGCCGCGCAGGCGGCACTGCGCCTGGATGTGTTCGCGCTGGCTGTTGGAATTGGACACGGCGGTGATGCGCGCATTCGGATAATGCTCGGCCATCCACAGCGTCAGCGAGCCCCAGCCGCAGCCCAGCTCCAGGATGTCCTGGCCATCGGCAAGCTGGGCGCGTTGCCCGTACAGCGCCAGCATCGCCTCTTCCGCTTCGTCCAGGCTCTCGGTTCCGGTGGGGTAGTAACAGCTGCTGTACTTGAAGCGCTTGCCCAGGCAAAGCTCGAAGAAGCGCGCCGGCACTTCGTAGTGCTGGCGGTTGGCGGCATCCACATGCAGCGCCACCGCGCTGTGCGAGAGCCCGGCGATGCGCTCGGCGAAGCGCCGCGACTGGGCCTCCTGGCCGCCCGCCAGTTCATCGCGCAGGCGCTGTTCGCATTGGCGGCGGATGCCCAGGCGCAGCAGCGCATCGGGCAGCAGGCCGCGCTCGGCAAGGCCGGTCAGGCCTGCGGCGTGGTCGGGCGCGGGCAGGTAGTCACTGGCGGCATTCACGGGGACGGCTCCTTGCGGGGGTGCGATGTGCGGGAGGGAAACCAGGGGAACAGCATCGGCGTGGTGCGCTGGTACTGGCGGTAGTCCTCACCGCGCGTCCGCAGCGCCTGCGCCTCGGTGAACGGAATCCCGCTCACCCAGCGCAGGAACACGTACATCACCAGCGGGCCGGACCAGGCCAGCCACCACAGCGGCGAGTGCACCGCCAGCAGCACGTAGGTGAACCAGTGCAGCCATTCGAAGAAATAGTTGGGATGGCGCGAGTAGCGCCACAGGCCGTCGCGGCAGGTCTTGCCCTTGTTGGCCGGGTTGGCACGGAAGCGCGCCAGCTGGCGGTCAGCGATGGCTTCGCCGCCGACGCTGAGCAGCCATACCGCCACCGCGCCGACGATCCAGCCGATCCCATCGCGCTGCGGGTTGTGCGTGACCGCCACGAAGGGAAGCGCGAACAGCACGATCAGCAACGCCTGGAACTGGAAGAAGCCGAAAATCTTGCCCTGGTGACCGTTCCAGTGCCTGCGCAGGTGCTGGTAGCGGCCATCCTCGGGTTCGCTGCGCACGCGGTGCCACAGATGCAGCGCAAGCCGCGATCCCCACAGCCCGCCCAGCACCGCCAAGGCAACGCGCGGCGCGGCGGCACCATCGCCAAGCAGGGCCAGCAGCAGTGCCGAGGCGCCCACGCCCTTGGCCCAGAGCACATCGACCACGCCGATGTTCTGGTGGCGACGCTGCCACCACCAGCCCCAGCTCATGATCACCGCGGCATACAGCCACACCCACCACAACAGCTTCATGCGTGTTCTCCCGATCCATCCGTAAGGCGGTACGGCGGCGTGCGCTGCCAGTGACGCGCGCAGGCCGCCAACAAGGGCAACGCCATCGACCAGCCAATGCCGAGCAGGACGATGCCGTGCCAGCGCGGTTCACTGAAGCTCACCGATGCCCAGCCGCGCGCGGCGGACAGGTAGGCCAGCGGTGCCAGCAACAGCCCGACCAGCGCGGCGATGCGCAGGTGACGCTGCAAGGCCGCGAAGGACACGGTCAGGGTCATTGCAAACGCGGCCCACAAGGCCAGGATCCACACCGGCGCGAGCCAGGCAGGATCGTTGCCGGCGGCGTACTGCACCCAGCCCGAGCCAGCGGCCACCCCATCAACCAGCAGCCCGCACAACAGCGCAACGCCCAGCAGCCGGAGCTCGACACCGGGGTGTGGCGACATGGCCAGCTGGCTGCCCACGTACACCGCGGCCGCCAGCAGCGCCGGCCAGCGCAGGCCATGCCCGGCACCGATCACCGCGCACAGCCACACCAGCTGGTTGCCGATCACGTTGGCCCAGAAGCGCAGCATCTCAGGCGACCGTTCCGGCCAGCGGCGGGCGGTAGTCCGGGCGCGCCATCAGCAGGTGCGAGACCCCGATCGAACGCTCGAGGAAACCGCCTTCGCAGTAGGCCAGGTAGAACTCCCACATGCGGATGAAGCGCTCATCGAAGCCCTGCGTCCGCACCGCCGGCAGTTGCGCGAGAAAGCGTTGCCGCCAGGCGCGCAGGGTCAGCGCGTAGGAATGCCCGAAGTCGTGCTGTCCGATCAGCTGCAGGTCGCTGCTGCGGGTCTTGGCGGCGATGATCGCGTTGATCGAGGGAATGAAGCTGCCGGGGAACACGAAGCGCTTGATGTAGTCCACGCTGCGCCGTGCCTGTTCGTAGCGCTGGTCTTCGATGGTGATGGCCTGCAGCAGGGCCAGTCCGTCCGGCTTGAGCAGGCCGGTGAGCGTGGCGAAATAGGTGTCCAGGTACTGCGCGCCGATCGCCTCGATCATCTCGATGGAGACCAGCTTGTCGTATTGGCCCTCCAGGTCGCGGTAGTCCTTGAGCAGCAGGGTCACCTTGTCCTGCAGGCCGGCCGCTTCGACCCGTTGTCTGGCCAACGTGTACTGCTCCACCGAGATGGTGGTGGTGGTGACGCGGCAGCCGATCTCGCCGGCGGCATACAACGCGAAGCCGCCCCAGCCGGTACCGATCTCGACCACGTGGTCGTCGGCGGTGAGCTGCAACTGCTCGCAGATGCGCGCCAGCTTGCGCCGCGAGGCGACCTCCAGCGGGTCGGTGGGCGCGGCATACAGCGCCGAGGAGTACATCAGGTCGCTGGACAGGAACAGCGAGAAGAACGGATTGCCCAGGTCGTAGTGCGCGGCGATATTGCGGCGGCTGCCTTCGCGGGTATTGCGGCGTAGCCGGTTCCAGCCCTTGAGCAGCCAGCCACCGACGCGCGCCACGCCACGCTCCATGCCGTCGAGCAGGTCGCGGTTGCGCACCAGCAGCTGCACCAGCGCGACCAGGTCGCTGCACCGCCAGTCGCCGCGGATGTAGGCCTCGCCGGCGCCGACGCTGCCCTGCGCGGCCACCGCGCGATAGAACGCCGGATCGTCTACCCACACGGTGACGCGCAACGGTGCGGCGGGGTCGCCCAGCAGCACGTCGCCGGCTGCGTCACGCAGCTGCAGGCAGCCATCGTGCAGCGGGGCCAGCTGGGCCAGCAGGCGCGTGCGCAGGAAGCGCTCCAGCGCGCTGGGTGTCGGCAGCGCGGCAGGCCGGGTCATGTCGTTCATGGGCGTTTTCCAGCAAGCGAAGGATGGTCATGGACAGGATTGCGCTTGAGCCACAGCCGCAGGGCCTGCCAATGGATGGCAGCCACCACCTGCAGGGTCATCAGCGGATAGCGCAGCAGCACGCCGGCCAAGCCGGCACCGGTGAGCGGGTGGCGCTGCAGCACCAAATCGGCGTCGAACTGGCGCGTCCCCTCGCGCCAGACCTGCATGTGCACGTGCAGGTCATCGCCCGGGGCGGTGAAGCGCCAGCGGTAGCGGCAGTCCATCTGCATGAACGGGGAAACGTGGAACTGCTTGTCGAATTCCCAGGCCAGCGCGCGGCCCTGCGCGTCGGCGCTGGTCACCGGCAGCACGTAGGCGTGCCGCTCTTTCCACGGCGTGTTGGTGATCTCGGCAACGATGCAGTCCAGCGTGCTGCGGTCGGCGGCGTAGCAGTAGTAGAAGCTGACCGGGTTGAACACATGGCCGGCGTAACGCAGGTGGGTGAGCAGGCGGATCGGCCCGGAGGGCGCACGGCCCAGTGCCTCGGTGATGCGTGCACGCACGGCATCGGCAAGTGGCTGGTCGGGATCGCCCAGATAATCGCTGCGGCGGAACTCTGCCACGTTGCGGCGGCCCACCGACCACAGCCAGCGCCGTTGGAACACGGTGTCCAGCTCGTCCAAGTCGAGCAGCAGCTGCGCCACCGGATACCCGAACGCATGCGCGTGCGGCGCATGCCGGCGATGGCGCATCCGACCGCGATACAGCGCGCTGGCGGTCACGCCGGCAGGGCCTGCGTCAACGGCCAGTACGACTCGGCGTCGAGCGTCTGCAACGCATCGACCACGCGCCGCGCGCTGCGGATACCGTCTTCGTGGAAGCCCCAGCCCCAGTAGGCACCGGCAAACCAGGTGCGGCGCCGGCCCTGGATCTCGGCCCAGCGCTGCTGCGCACGCACCATGGCATGGTCGTGCACCGGATGGGCGTACTGCAGCTGGCGCAGCACCTTGCCCGGGTCGATCGCCGCGGTGCGGTTCAAGGTGACCACCAGCGGCGTGGGCGTATCGATGCCCTGCAGCTGGTTCATCAGGTAGCTGACCGTGCATGGCGCCAGCGGGCTGGCCGGCACGTGCGCGTTCCACGCCGCCCACGCCTTGCGGTTGCGCGGCAGCAGGCTCGCATCGGTATGCAACACCACGTCGTTGGGCTGGTAGCGGATCGCGCCGAGCACGCTGCGTTCTGCCGCGTCCGCGTCGGACAGCAGCGCCAGCGCCTGGTCGCTGTGACAGGCCAGCACCATCTGGTCGAAGCCCTCCAGTCCGGCCGCGCTGTGTACGCGCACGCCATGCTCGTGGCGCTCCACCCCGAACACCCGGCAATCCAGCCGTTCGCGGACCTGCCAGCGTCGGCGCATCGCCTCGATATAGCGCGACGACCCGCCCTGCACCACCCGCCACGGCGCCCGACCGCTGACCTGCAGCATCTGGTGGTTGGCCATGAACTGCACCAGATAGCGTGCCGGGAAGGCGGCAAGGCTGGCAGTCGGCGAGGACCACAGCGCAGAGGCCATCGGCAGCAGGTGCTCATCGATGAATGCACGGCCGTACTTGCCGGCGCTCAGGTAGTCGCCCAGCGACGGACCCTCGTCATCACCGAGCAGCAGCGCCGGCGCGTCGCGATAGAAGCGGCGCAAGTCCGCCAGCATGCCCCAGAAGCGCGGCGAGACCAGGTTGCGGCGCTGGCAGAACAGCCCGTCCAGCGAGGTGGCGTTGTATTCCAGGCCACTGCGCTCGCTGTGCACCGAGAAACTCATCGTGGTCGGCTGCGAGGCCACGTTGAGCTCGTCGAACAGGGCGGTGAGCAGCGGGTAGTGCAACGGATTGAACACGATGAAGCCGGTGTCCACCGCGTGCGTGCGGCCATCCACCTGCACCTGATGGGTGTGGGTATGGCCGCCGAGATAGTCGTTGGCCTCGAACAGCGTCACCTCATGCTGCTGGCCCAGCCACCAGGCGCTGGCCAGGCCGGCGATGCCCGATCCGATCACTGCGATGCGCATGTCAGTGCTCCGCCTTGGCCAGTACCCAGGCCGGGACCGGCTTGAGATCGCGCACCAGGCCAAGCGCAGCCATCAGCCGCAGCCCGTACCAGGTGACATCCACCTCCCACCAGTAGAAGCCCTGGCGCGCGGTGCCGGGGAAAAAATGGTGGTTGTTGTGCCAGCCTTCGCCGAAGGTCAGCAGCGCCAGCCACAGGTTGTTGCGGCTATCGTCGCCGGTGGCGAAGCGCTGCCGGCCGAAGCGGTGCGCCAGCGAGTTGATCGTCACCGTGGCGTGGAACAGCACGATGGTGGAAATGAAGAAGCCCCACACCAGCATCTGCCCGCCACTGGTGCCCCACGAGGGCGCGACGTGTTCCAGCAACACGCCCAGGCCGAACAACGCGGCCGCCAGCGCGATCGGCACCAGCGTGTCGAAACGGTCCAGCCAGCGCAGTTCGGGGTACTTGGCCAGGTCCGGGATACGGTCCCAATCGGTGCGGAACCCTTCGGTGGTGAGGAACCAGCCCATGTGGCTCCACCAGAAGCCGTGCACCGACGGGGAATGCGGATCAGCAGCGGTATCGGTGTGGCGATGGTGGTTGCGATGGTGCGCGGCCCACCACAGCGGCCCGCGCTGCACGCTGGCGGCGCCGATCAGCGCGAATACGAACTGCACCACGCGCGAGGTGCGGAACGTGCGGTGCGAGAAGTAGCGATGGTAGAAGGCGGTGATCGCGAACATGCGCACGGCATACAGCGCCACCGCCACAGCGACCGCCACCCACGACACGCCCACCCAGATCACGGCGAAGCAGGCCAGGTGCATCGCGGCGAAGGGAATGGCGCGCAGCCAGTCCACCCGCGTGGCCGCCTCGGCAGCCACCGGCGTGTCGGCACTGGTATCGAACCAGCGCCGCACGGTGGCCCAAGGGCCACGGCGGGGCTTGCGTGCTGCAGCAGTGGCGGGTCCGGCCGACATTTCGCGCATCTCCTGGCGTTCTTGTCAGGAGATACGGGAATCAGGGCCATCCGGATGCACGAATCCGGAAATAAAACGTGTTTTACAGCGTGGCGATGTCGCCTTTGGCAACAATCGGCCCGGTCGGGACACCCTGCGGTGCGCCGCCGGCCGGTTCCAGCGTGACCGCGAGCACAGACCCGTTCACCAGCGCATCACGCAGTGCATCGGGCACCGTCACGGTGTGGGCGCGGTTGATCGACACCAGGCCCAGCGAGCGTGGCGTGCCACCGGCGGGGATCAGCCACAACTCGGGCGCGCGTCCGGCGGCATCGGCCGCCGTCGGCACCGGCACCATCAGCACCTTGCCCTGGGCCTTGTCCACCGACGCGAGCCAGCCGGGGCTGCCATCGTCGTGCAGCAACGGGGTGACCGGTCGGGTCGCCTGCTCCGGTTCGGCCGGCGTCGGTGGCGCGGTCGGTGTGACCGCCACCGGCGTGGGCACCGGCGCCACCGGCTCCAGGTCGCCACGGCTGAGTACCGCCACCAACGCCACCATGGCCGCCAACGCGGTCATGCCCTGCCAGAAGCCGGTGCGCTGCCACGCGCGCGGCGCGTGGGTCGATACCGACGACCAACCCAGCGAGGTGCGGATGCGCGGCCACAGGTGCGCCGGGACGGCTTCACTGCCCATCGCGTCCAGCATCGGGGCCAGGCGGTGTTCCCATTGCGTCACCAGCCGGGCAAAACCGGGGTCGCTGACGATGCGACGTTCAACGTCCGCCCGCTGGTCCGCATCGAGCACGCCGAGCACGTACTCGCCGGCCAGGAGGTCGGCACTGGGCGGCTGGCCGTCGTCAGGCAGATCGGGGCGGTCGCGGATGTTCATTGCTCCAGGCACACCCGCAGTTGGCCCAGGCCGCGGCGGATCCAGCTTTTCACCGAGCCCAGCGGCGAGCCGATCCGGCGCGCCAGTTCCTCATAGCTGGCGCCCTCCAGGAACGCCAGCCGGATCAGCGAGCGCCGACGCGGCTCCAGCGTGTCCAGGCAGCCGTCCAGGCGCTGTCGATCGGAGGCCTGTTCGGCCACCTGCGCCGGTTGCGGGGCGAAGTCGGGGATTTCGTCGGCCACCGACAGGTCATCCAGCGGACGCGGTGGCGCCGCGCGCAGGCGGTCGATCGCGCGGTTGCGCGCCATCATCGACAACCAGGTCATGGCCCCCGCCTTTGCGCGATCGAACTGCGCCGCCTTGTGCCAGACACGGGTGAAGACGTCCTGCAGCACCTCTTCGGCATCGCTGCGGTCGCGCAGTACGTGCAGGCAGATCGCAAACAGGCGCCCCGAGGCCAGCTGGTAGACCGACTCGAACGCCTGGCGATCGCCTGCGGCGACCCGGCCGAGCAGGTCATCGAGGCGCCGTGCGGCGCCGGAATCGGCAGTGTCCAGCTCAGGCATCGCAGGCTCAATGTCGGCAGGGGGACAGACCGCATCGTCGTCGCTGTGGACGCGCTCTGCAAGGGGGCGCTCAACCGTTGCATGTGCGCACCAGCGGCTGTTGGCGCGCCGCGCCCAGTTCGGCGGCGGTCGCCGCGACCGGCGCGTCGGGGAACTCCACCCGCACCTGCGGGTAGCGGCCGCGTTCGTCACGCACATTGCCGGTGCCGCTGAACTGGAGCAGGCGCGGGCTGTCGCGGGCATACACCAGGTTCACCGCCGGCACCGCAAAACCGAACCACGCATCCACGCGCATCTGCAGCTGCTCGGCTGGTTGGCCCTGCCACGTCACCGCGCTGCTGCGCTGCAGCTTCAGCGGGACCAGACGCTGGCGGCTGGGCAGCAGGAACTGGAACGCTACCGGACGCCCGGCCTGCAGCGCATCCCAGTGGCCGAGCACGGCCGCGTCGAAGCCGGCGTCGACCACCGCATCGGGCGGAATCGCGATCGCGCGGCTGACCCGCTCGGTGCGCGCGTCTTCCCGCACATACACAGTGCGCGTGGCGGCGTTGCCCTGCAGGCCTTCCTGGTAGCCGTTGCGCGCATCCTCGAAGGCGAAATCAGGCGTCTGCGCGCTGCCCTGAGGCGTCATCCACTTGCGTGCGAAGGCGCGGCCGTCGGCACAGCGGTACAGCACCAGCCGCGCGCGTGCAGACGGAGGCCCCTGCAACCAGTGGGTCTCGCGATACAGCAGGCGGCCATCGTCCGGCGCGTAGGCGCGGCCTTCCTGGCGTTGCACCTGCTGCGCGGCGGCCGGCAGCACCGGGCACAGCAGCAACAGCAACGCGGGCATAGGGGGACGGCGCATGCGGGGCTCCACGTGGGGGTCGTGGGCAGATACGCAGCCAGCGGCGCGGCGGATGCAGTGGGGCCTGCGTGTAAGCAGTTTCCCTTGGATGTGCAAAGACGATGCGGTGGTGGCGCGTTGGAACACGACCGGCTTGAGCAGGGCACCCCCTGTGCGGGAATCCGCAGCCAGACGAACCTCCAGGATCGATACCTGAAATCGATGACTGGCGTCGCGCGCTCGTGACCGCATGCGCGTTCGCGTGCGCAAATCTCCGCGAGCATCAAGAGCGAGGTGTGCCCAATAAACCGGCGTGCGTATGGAAGCCCAACTAGTCTCGCTTGACGATACTACCGTACTTCGATATCATTGAATCCACAGGGATACGTCATGTCCATCGTCTCTTTCCGGTGCATCACTACCAAGAGCCTGTTCATCGGAAGGCGCGTCCGAAGATTTCAGGATATCCAGCGCGTTGCAATGCGGAAGCTCGCCATGCTGGATGCCGCTGTCCGGCTCAAGGACCTGCGCATTCCACCGGCCAACCGTCTGGAGCCACTGCGTGCCGATCGTGCGGGTCAACACAGCATCCGGGTCAACGACCAGTACCGACTGTGCTTCACATGGACCGATGCAGGTCCTGCCGACGTAGAGCTTTGCGACTACCACTGAGGACTGCCTACATGCGTTCGATTCCTTATCCGCACCCGGGTGAAATCCTGCAAGAGGAGTTCCTCACTCCCTTCGGCATGACGGCCTACCGCCTGGCCAAGTCCATCGACGTGAAGCAGACCCGCATCGGCGAAATCATCGCCGGCCGACGCAGCATCACCGCCGACACGGCGTTGCGCCTGGCGCGCTTCTTCGGCACCAGCGATGCCTTCTGGCTCAACCTGCAGATGGCCCACGACGCAGCCAAAGCCCGGGACGAACTGGCCGACGTCCTGGCGCGCATCGAGCCGTACCACCACGCAGCGTGAGCGGCATTCGGTACGGACGACATCGCATCGTCCGTGGGTTCCCCCTGCATCAGTCCCGTCTGACGCCCCCTTGACCCCCGCCCGCCTTCGGCCTACCTTGTGCGGGCCGAAGGTATTCATCTCTTCATGCAGATGAAGGGATGGGTTTAAACGGGAATCCGGTGAAGGCGCCTCGTGCGCCCATTCCGGAGCTGCCCCGCAGCGGTGAATGGAAACGAATCCTGCCAACAGCACTGGGCCTGACCGCCTGGGAAGCGGCAGGTACTAGGTAGGCGCAGCGCGCCTGTGTCCATCAGCCCGAATACCGGCCCCGGCCGGGGGACACGACCGTCCCCTGATTCGACCTGGAACGTCCGCGGGGAGGTTGCCGGGGCCTGCCGCCATGCCATCCGCCTGGCGCCGCCCCCGTGCGTCCGCTCCACGACATCCGGTTCGCCCGCGGGGGCGAAGGTCGCTGGCGGGGCGGGCACGGCAGCAATGGCGTGGTCGGCGCGCGGTTCCTTCGTTCCTCAATGCCGCTACTGCAATGAGGACACGTTCCATGACCACTGTTACCAACCTGGGTTTCCCCCGCATCGGCGCCAAGCGCGAACTGAAGCGGGCGCTTGAACAGTACTGGGCCGGCGAAAGCTCGGCCGATGCACTGCAGGCCACCGCACGCGAGCTGCGTGCACGTCACTGGCAGCTGCAGCGCGAGGCCGGCGTGGATGCGCCGCCGAGCAACGATTTCAGCTTTTACGACCAGGTGCTGGACACTGCCTTCCTGTTCGATGCGATCCCGGCCCGCTACCGCGCGCTGGCCGACGCCGAGCCGCTGGCCGGGTACTTCGCCCTGGCCCGCGGCGTGCAGCGCGACGGCTATGACCTGCACGCGCTGGAAATGACCAAGTGGTTCGACACCAACTACCACTACCTGGTGCCCGAACTGCAGGCCGGCCAGGGCTTCGCGCTGCGCGGCGACAAGCCGCTGGCCGAGTACCGCGAGGCCAAGGCGCTGGGCATCGAGACGCGTCCGGTGCTGCTGGGGCCGGTCAGCTTCCTGCTGCTGTCCAAGACCGTGGACGGCAGCCCGGCGCTGGACCTGCTGGATGCGCTGTTGCCCGTGTATGCCGAGCTGCTGGCCACCCTCAAGGACGCGGGCGCGCAGTGGGTACAGCTGGACGAGCCGGTGCTGGTGCAGGACCTGGACCACAGCGCGCGCGCCGCGTTCGAGCATGCCTATGCGGTGTTGTCCGGCGTGCCACGCCCAAAGGTGCTGTTGGCCACGTATTTCGGCGCGCTCGAGGACAACCTCGGCCTGGCCGCCGCGCTACCGGTCGATGGCCTGCACGTGGACCTGGTGCGCGCACCGGAGCAGCTGGACGCCGTGCTGAAGGTACTGCCGGCCGACCGCGTGCTGTCGGCCGGCCTGGTCAACGGCCGCAACATCTGGCGCACCCACCTGGACAACGCGCTGGTATTGGCCCGCTACGCACACGGTCACCTCGGCGACCGGCTGTGGCTGGCACCGTCGTGTTCGCTGCTGCACAGCCCGGTGGACCTGGCGCTGGAAACCAAACTGGATGACGAACTGCGTGGCTGGCTGGCGTTCTCGAAGCAGAAGCTGCAGGAGCTGCGTCTGCTGGCCGATGCGCTGGACGCCCAACCGCACGCCGAGGCCGGGCTGGCCGAGTCGCGCGCACGCATCGAGTCGCGCCGGCAGTCGCCGCGCGTGCACAAGCCGGCCGTGGCCGCACGCCTGGCCGGCCTGACCGCCGCCGATGCGCAGCGCCACAGCGCGTACCCGCAACGGCATCTGGCGCAGGCCGGCGCCCTGAAGCTGCCACGTTTCCCGACCACCACGATCGGCTCGTTCCCGCAGACCCTGGAGGTGCGCGAGGCGCGTGCCCGCAACAAGTCCGGCAAGCTCTCCGACGCCGACTACGATGCGTTCCTCGCCACCCAGACCGAACACTGCGTGCGCGTGCAGGAGCAGATCGGGTTGGACGTGCTGGTGCACGGCGAATTCGAACGCAACGACATGGTCGAGTACTTCGGCGAACAACTCGACGGCTTTGCCTTCACCAGGAATGGCTGGGTGCAGAGCTACGGCTCGCGTTGCGTCAAACCGCCGGTGATCTTCGGCGATGTGACCCGTCCGCAGCCGATGACGGTGCGCTGGTCGCAGTACGCGCAGTCGCTGACCGACCGCCCGATGAAGGGCATGCTGACCGGCCCGGTGACGGTGCTGCAGTGGTCGTTCGTACGCGATGACCAGTCCCGCGCCGATACCTGCCGACAGATCGCGCTGGCGCTGCGTGATGAGGTGCTGGACCTGGAAGCGGCCGGCATCGGCGTGATCCAGATCGACGAGCCGGCGATCCGCGAAGGCCTGCCGCTGCGCCGCGCGCAATGGCGCGAGTACCTGGACTGGGCGGTGGAAGCGTTCCGGATCAGTGCCAGCGGCGTGCGCGATGCCACCCAGATCCACACCCACATGTGCTATTCCGAGTTCAACGACATCATCCACTCGGTGGCGGCGATGGATGCCGACGTGATCTCCATAGAGACCTCGCGCTCGCGCATGGAACTGCTGGATGCGTTCGTGCGCTTCCAGTACCCCAACGAGATCGGCCCGGGCGTGTACGACATCCACTCCCCGCGCGTGCCGGACAAGGAAGAGATGGTGGCGCTGTTGCGCAAGGCGGCCGAAGTGCTGCGGCCCGAGCAGATCTGGGTCAACCCGGACTGTGGGCTGAAGACCCGCGGCTGGAAGGAAACCCGCGCCGCGCTGGAAGCGCTGGTGGCCGCCGCACGCGAACTGCGCGCGGAAAACGCCGACGCCAACGCTGCCTGATCCACCCTCTGTAGATGACCCCAGGGACTGCACCGCCGCCGTTGCCGGCGGTGCAGTCGACGAGAACCGCATGACCACGCCTACCGTTACCCCGCTCGACCGCCCCACCCTGTCCCTGCCCGACGGCCATACCCGGCTGCTGCTGCACTCATGCTGCGCGCCATGCTCGGGCGAAGTCATGGAGGCCATCACCGCCTCCGGGATCGACTACACGATCTTCTTCTACAACCCCAACATCCATCCGGCGCGCGAATACGAGCTGCGCAAGCAGGAGAACATCCGCTTTGCCGAAAAACACGGCGTGCCGTTCGTGGACGCCGACTACGACACCGACAACTGGTTCGCGCGCGCACGCGGCATGGAGAACGCGCCCGAGCGTGGCATCCGCTGCACGATGTGCTTCGACATGCGCTTCGTGCGTACTGCGCTGTATGCGCACGAGAACGGCTTTGCGGTGATCAGCAGTTCGCTGGGCATCTCGCGCTGGAAGGACATGAACCAGATCAACGACTGCGGCCATCGCGCCGCCGCGCATTACCCGGGCATCCAGTACTGGGACTACAACTGGCGCAAGGGCGGCGGCGCCGCGCGCATGGTGGAGATCAGCAAGCGCGAGCAGTTCTACCAGCAGGAATACTGCGGCTGCGTGTACTCGCTGCGCGATGCCAACCGGCACCGCCGCGAAACCGGCCGTGAGCGGATCAAGATCGGCCTGTTGTATTACGGGCAGGACAACGACGCGCCCCCGGGCGATTGACGTGCGCACACGGGCCCGCCACGCTGGTTGCCCCGCTTTCGCTGTGTTGGATCTGCCATGACCGCCGCCCTACCCGCCGATGTTGCCCTGCTGGTGATCGACCTGCAGCCGGACTTCATGCCCGGCGGCGCACTGGCCTGCGAGCAGGGCGATGCGCTGGTGGCACCGATTGCGGCGCTGCTGGCCCAGCGCCGCTACCGCACCGTGGTGGCGACCCAGGACTGGCACCCGGCCGACCATGCGTCCTTTGCGAGCCAGCACCCGGGGCACCTCCCGTTCGAGGCCATCCTTCTGCACGCGCA
>NZ_DAMAGC010000100.1:0-15597 GCF_031995405.1 Stenotrophomonas sp.
GGCGTGTGCGAGCCTACATGGGTGAAGGCGCATTGCTTGCGAGGCACCGCCTCGCATGCGGCTGAACGCACAGCCGGCAGCGGCTGGGCCGGGCCGGGCCGCAGAGCGGGATTCACGGCGTGTCCCGGCCACCCACCCGCCCCAGCCCCCCCTGACAGGAAACGACTTGCTGCCTTGGGCTTCAGAAAAACACGGCCCCAAAAAAAACCAAACCCACCTGAACAACGCGGCGACATTGATGAACCTGAATCTGCCGCGCGCCATGAAACCGACGCTGGATGCCGATCCCGGCTTTCCCCCTTGCGTGGTTTCCGACACAATCATCGTATCTACTCCAGGGCAGCGCCCCGCAGGCAATGCAAGCCTACGTCTACAAAAGCCAACGCAAGCAGGACACCTACGTCTACCTCGCCGCCCGCGATGACTTCAACGCCGTCCCCGACGCGCTGAAAGCCACGCTGGCGCCGTTTGAATTCGTGCTCGAAGTCGCCCTGACCCCTGACCGTCGCCTCGCCCTGGCCGACGTCGCGCAAGTGCGCGCCAACCTGGCCGAGCGCGGATTCCATCTGCAGATGCCCCCGCCGCCGGTTGCCCCGGTGCGCGTCCCGCGTCGCCGCGATGACTGATTCCCTGCGCAGCCGCGCCATGGCCATCGCGTTCGCCGCCGGCGTCCTGCTGGCTCTGGCGGCCGCGCTCGGCGGCGTGCCTGCTGCCCTTGGCGTCGCCTTGGCGCAGCCGGCGTTCGCCCTCGGCATCTCCTGGTGGCGGCGCACCCGCCCCGTGCATGCGCCGCCGCAACTGCTGCGGCAGGACCTGCCCGCGTTGCTCGCGCCCTGGCTGGCCGGCCCGTTGCTGCTCGCCGCCCTGGTCGCCTGGCCGCTGAGCGCCCTGCATGACAGCGGCAGCCTCGCCGCCGTGCTCGGCCTGAGCGTGGCCGTCAGCGCCGCGCTGCTCGGGGTCTGGCGCACGTGGCCGCTGTGGAATGAAATCGAACGCACCGATGGCAGCCTGACCGGCCACTGGCAGGCGCTGTCCGGCCGCGACCTCAGCGCCTGGCGCGGGCTGGGCGTGGCTGCCCTGGTGGTGGCCCTGTGCGCGCTGGTGGTGCTGCCGGCCTGGCCCGGGTTGGTGCCCGACGCGCTGCGCTGGCCGCTGACCGCCGCCGTGGTGGTGGTGTCGCCGCTGGCGCACCTGCTGCTGCAGATCATCGCCCCGGCCACCGCACTGGCCGTGCGCAACCCCTTCGACGTGGACGGGCACGGTGCCGATGCGCTGGCCAACCACGATGCCGAGCCGCAGCCGCTGGAACATCTCGGCCAGCATGAACACCTGCCGGCGCTGTACGAGGCCGCGCGTAGCGGCCGCGTCGACCGCGCGCTGCAGCTGCTCGCCGCGGGCGCCGATCCGCACGGCTTGCCCGATGCGGCCTGGCGCGACCAGCGCAACCTGCCGGTGCTCGCCGCGGTGCTGCCCGACCTGCGCCTGCTGCGCGAGCTGATCGCGCGCGGCGTGGACGTCAATGCACCGCATCGCGGCATGACGCCGCTTTTGGCGGCCACCCGCGACAGCTGGCACGGTCGGCCCGAAGCGGTGATGACCCTGCTGGCCAACGGCGCCGATTCGCGCGCGGTCGACAGCGACGGCAATACGCCGTTGCACCACGCCGCGCGCAGTTCCGATCCGGGCGTGGCCGCGCTGCTGCGCGATGCCGCCGCCGAAGTGGACGCACTCAACCAGGAAGGCTGGTCGCCGCTGGCGGTGGCCTGCCAGGTCGGCAACTGGCGGCTGGCGCGGTTCCTGCTCGAGCGTGGCGCCAAGACCGAGCCGGCCGATGGCACCCCGGTGCTGCTGGCCGCCGCCGGTACCGAAGAAGACGATCCGGCCGGCGTGCAGCTGCTGCTCAAGCACAAGGCGCGTGCCGACGCGCGTGATCGCCAGCGCCGCAGCGCCCTGCACGAGGCTGCACTGGCGGGGCATGTGGACATCATCGATGTGCTGCTGGCCGCCGGCGCCAACCTGGAATCACGCGATGCGTTGTCGCGCACGCCCTGGCTGGAAGCGGCCCGTGGCGGCCGTGCGGCCGTGATCGAACACCTGCTGCCGCACCATCCCGAGCTCAATGCGGTCGATGGCGAAGGGCGCAACGCGGTGCTGCTGGCGTGCATGGCCGACAACGTGTCGCCGCTGCTGGTGCGTCGCCTGCTGGAGCTGGGCATCGCCGCCGACGTGCCCGACCCGCAAGGCCGTCGCGCCGTCGACATCGCCGCCAGTGCCGGTCGCTGGACCATCGTGTCGCTGCTGGACCGCAACTATCCGCTGCCGGCGTCGGTCACCGACGGGCTGACTGCGGTCGATACCGAGGCAGGCCCGGGCACACCGTCGCTGCCGGACCGGCCGCCGCTGGACCTGCTGCGCGAAGCGCTGGGCTTCGGCAATTTCGACGGCATGGCCGCGCTGGCGCGGCTGTGCGCGGCCGACGAACTGGGTGGACTGCTGCACGACGCCGAACTCGCACTGGATCCACAGGCGGTCGATTGGCTGATCGCCAACGGTGCCGCGCCGGAAGTCCTCGATGCCTGCGGCGACACGCCGATGTTCGCGCTGCTCGCGCGCGGCATCGATGCCGTACCGGCGTTGCAGGTGCTGCTGCGGCGTGGCCTGTCCCCAGCCGGTCGCGGTGGCCTGGCCCGCCTGCTCAGCGCCTGCGCCCAGCACGACCACGCTTCCCGCGGGTTGGAACAGCTGGCGCTGGAACTGCTGGAACGTGGCGCCGATCCGTTCGCGCCGTCGCCGGCCGGCGATCCGCCGCTCTCGCTGGCCGTGCGCTTGGGCTGGCTGCGCCTGCAGCACGCGCTGCTGGTGCTCGGCGTGGACCGTGAAGCACGCGACAGCCATGGCATGACCGCCTTGCACCTGGCGACCGCGCTGGCCCGCGAGGGCTCGCTGAAACTGCTGGTGCTGCAGGGCGCCTCCCCGGAAGCCCGCGCGGCCGACGGCCAGACCCCGCTGGGGGTGGCGCTGTCGATCGGTCGTCGCGACCTCGCCGACTGGCTGGACTGGCGCGTGTGGCCGCTGCCGCGTCGTGCGCTGCGCGACGGCGACCTGCCGGCCGCAGCCATGTCCGGCGATGCCGATGCGGTGCGTCGCCTGATCGACCTCGGTTTTGCCGTCGATGTGGTCGACGCGCAGGGCTGCACCGCGTTGCTGCGCGCCGCTGGCGGCGGCCACCTGGCCGTGGTCGACCTCCTGCTGGCGCGCGGTGCGAACCCGCAGCACGCCGCGGCCAGTGGCGCCACGCCGCTGTCGGCAGCGGTGAGCATGCGCCAGATCGACATCGTCTCGGCGCTGCTCGATGCCGGTGCCGAACTCGAATACCGCCTGCCCGGTGGCGTCACCGTGCTGATGCTGGCCTCGGCGCTTGGCCTGCCCGACATCGTCGCGCGCCTGCTCACCGCCGGTGCCAACGTGCATGCCGGCGACGCGCAGCAACTGGGTCCGCTGCACTGCGCGGCGCTCTATGGCTTCAGCGCCCGCGACCGCTCGCGCCTGCTGGCCCTGCTCGACACCCTGCTGCTGGCCGGCGCCGAACCCGACCAGGCCGCCGCCGGCTCGGTGACGCCGCTGCTGCTGCTGCTGGGCGCGCGCGCCGAACCGGGCACCGCCTGCGACGAACAGGTGGTGCTGGCCGCCGTCGAGCGCCTGCTCGACGAGGACGTTTCGCTGGAGGTGCGCGATCCGCGCGGTTTCGGCCCGCTGCACCTGGCTGCCCTGCATGGCCTGCCGCTGCTGGTGCAGCGCCTGCTGCGTGCCGGTGCCGACCCGGACGTGCGCGACGCACTCAACCGCAGCCCGCGCGAAATCGCGGTGATGCGCGGTTTCATCGACGTGGCCGGCGAGTTCGAGCCGCGCGTACCGGGCGTTTCCTCGATGGCGCGGTTCCTGCGCGACAACGGCTGATCCGCCCGTAGCGCCGACCGTTGGTCGGCGGCCTGTCATCCCGTTGCGGCCAACGCATCCACCGCGCCGGGTCAACCGCGGCGGTCGCGTTCCTCAGCCTTCCCATCGCTCTCCGCATCGGCCTCGAACAGCTGCATCAGATCCGCGCGCGCATCGCGTGAGGTCTGGATCACCGCCGCCTCGTCGTCGTACACCAGATACTGGTCGCGCAGCAGTTTCTCGTCATGTTCGCGGAAGCGCTGCACGTGGCTGCGCGCGGTGTCTTTGGGGATGCCCAGCGCGATCAGCATGCGTTCGCTCAGCTCCAGGCTGGTGCCGAACACCTCGCGGAACGGTTCGGCGGCCATGTCCATCAACCGCCATGCGTGCTGGCGGTTGCGCGCGCGCACCAGTACCACCGCATCGGGGTAGTTGCGCCGGATCAGGCGCGTCGCGCGCATGTTCGCGTCCGGGTCGTCCAGGGTCACCACGTACACGCGGATATGTTCGCCGCCGGCCGCGCGCAGCATTTCCGGTCGGGTCGGGTCGCCGTAATAGAGTTTGTTGCCGAAGCGGCGCAGGTCCGAGACCGTGTCCGGATTGGACTCCAGCGCCACGAACGGGATCTTCTGCGCGGTCAGCAGGCGCGCCACCACCTGCCCGAAACGGCCCATGCCGGCGATCATCACCTGCGGCTGCGCGCCATCGGTGTCCACCTTGTCGGCCGGCCGCTCGTCCGCCTGCGCCGCGTCCTCGCTGCCCAGCAGCCGCATCAGCACGATCATCAGCAGCGGCGTGATCGCCATCGACAGGCCGACGATCGCCACCAGGCGGTCGTGGTTGGCATTGCCCAGCAGGTTCGCGCGCTGCGCCTCGTTGAACACCACGAAGGCGAATTCGCCCCCCAGCCACAGCACGCTGCCCAGCATCAGGGCGTGCCGGGTACGCAGCCTGGCCAGCTTGCCGATGCCGAACAGCAGCCCGAACTTCACCACCAGCAGGATCGCCACGCCCGCGGCGATCATCGCCGGCTCGGCCACGATGCGGTCCAGGTCGATGCCCATGCCCACCGCAATGAAGAACAGGCCCAGCAGCAGGCCCTTGAACGGCTCGATCTGCGATTCCAGCTCGTGGCGGAATTCCGAATCGGACAGCAGCACACCGGCCAGGAACGCGCCCAGGCTGGGGCTCAGCCCGGCCTCCTGCATGAACCAGGCGGTGCCGAGCACCACCAGCAGCGCCATCGCGGTGAACACCTCGGGGCTGCGCGTGCGCGCGATGATGTTGAACAGGCGGCGCAGCACCGGCCGTCCGCACAGGATCACCACCGCGAGCGCACCCAGCGCCACCGCCACGTCCTGCCACTGCAGCGAATCGTTCTTGGCCCCACCCAACAGCGGGATCGCCGCCAGCAGCGGAATCGCGATCAGGTCCTGGAACAGCAGGATCGCAAAGCCCAGCCGACCGTAGTCGCTGTTGATCCCCTTGTGCTCGGACAGCAGCTGCAGCCCCACCGCGGTGGACGACAGCGCCAGTGCGATGCCCACGATCAGCGCGCTTTTCCACTGGAAATGATCGAGCAGCAACAGGCTGCCCAGCACGATCGCGCTGAGCGCCACCTGCAACGCACCGGCGCCGAACACCGAGCGCCGCATCACCTTCAGCCGCGCCGGCGACAGCTCCAGCCCGATCACGAACAGCAGCATCACCACGCCGATCTCGGCCGCGCCGAGGATGCGGTCGGCATCCTGCACGAAGCCCAGGCCATCGGGACCCAGCACCACGCCGGCGGCCAGGTAGCCCAGCACCGCGCCCAGCCCGAGTTTCTTGAACACCGGCACCGCGATCACCGCTGCCAGCAGCAGCACCAGGGCCAGCTCGAGCGCGCCGCTATGCATGGAGGGACCTGGTCATGGGAGTGTCGCCGGGCAATATCGAAGCCCATTATGCGACGCGGGCGTTGGCCCAACGTCAATCGCGGCCCAACGCGCCCGCCGCCGACGGGTTGACCCGCCCCGCGCCCGGGTCCAGACTGCCCGCCGCTGCCGGCATGTCCGGCAGTACACCCTTGCGGAGTCCCCAAACCCATGTCCAGCGACAGTAGAAGTCGACCTTGCTCGACGCCAGTGATGGTCACCGCCTGACGAGGGACGGTTCGCCACCGCTGGCGTCGCGCATGGCGATCCCCACAGGCGAACCCGATGAACCAGAAAGACCTGCTGCGCCCGGTGGCCGATGCCGCCGCCCTGAGCGAACCGCTGGAGCACTTCAACACCGCCGACGCGGTGGAGTTCCTCAACACCCTGGAGCTGTCGCGCGCTGCCGACACCCTGGCGGCGTTGCCGTTGCCGCGCGCGGTGAAGATGCTCGAACAGCCCGAGCTCAACCGCAGCGGCGAGCTGGTCGGCCTGCTGCCGGTGGCCCGCGCCGCCGCCCTGCTCGGGCTGATGGCCGATGACCGCGCCACCGACATCGTCCATGAACTGGACGACGAAGAGCGCGCCCGCCTGATCCCGCTGCTCAGCGCCGAGGCACGCCACTCCATCCAGCAGCTGCTCAGCTATCCGGCGCATACCGCCGGCGCGCTGATGACCACCGAGTTCGTCAGCGTCCCCGCCGACTGGACCGTCGGCCGCACCCTGCAGCACATCCGCGAGGTCGAGCGCACCCGCGAAACCGTCTACGCCATCTACGTGCTCGACCCGCACGCCCGCACCCTGGTGCAGGTGGTGACCATGCGCCGGCTGATCACCGGCCTGCCCGAGGAGCCCATCCTCGATGTGGCCCAGGTCAACCCGCCGGTCACCGTCGATGCGATGCTCGACCAGGAAGAAGTCGCCCAGCTGATCCGTCGCCACGACCTGCTCGCCATCCCGGTGGTGGACGCCCAGCAGCACGTACTCGGCATCGTCACCGTCGATGACATCCTCGACGCCCTGATCGAGGAATCCACCGAGGACGCACACAAGTTCGGCGGTATGGAAGCGCTTGAAAAGCCGTACATGCAGATCGGCTTCTTCGACATGATCCGCAAGCGCGCAGGCTGGCTCAGCGTGCTGTTCCTGGGCGAAATGCTCACCGCCAGCGCCATGCAGCACTACGAGGACGAACTCTCCCGCGCCGTGGTGCTCACCCTGTTCATTCCGCTGATCATGAGCTCCGGCGGCAACTCCGGTTCCCAGGCCACCTCGCTGCTCATCCGCAGCCTGGCCCTGCGCGAACTGCGCCTGCGCGACTGGTGGAAGGTCGCGCTGCGCGAAGTCCCCACCGGGCTCACCCTCGGCGCCATCCTGGGCGTGCTGGCAATGATCCGCATCGTGTCCTGGCAGCTGCTGGGCCTGCACGATTATGGCGAACACTGGCAACTGCTGGCCGTCACCATCGGCGCGGCGCTGGTCGGCATCGTCACCTTCGGTTCGCTGTCCGGCTCGATGCTGCCCTTCATCCTCAAACGCCTCGGCTTCGACCCCGCCAGTGCCTCGGCGCCGTTCGTGGCCACCCTGGTCGACGTCACCGGCCTGGTCATCTATTTCAGCATCGCCGCGATGATTCTCAGCGGCACGTTGTTGTAATCGAACGCGGTGGGCGCCAGCCACGCATGGCGTGGCTCTACCGTGGTTCTGCTTTCGGCCTTCGGCATGGCGGGGATGCCGCACGGTAGTGCCGAGCCACGCTCGGCAGAGCGACGCCCTACCACCGGAACCACACGCGCACGCGGCGACGCATCGAACACGACGGCGCCTTGTCCCGCCAAGACGCCCGCCGCGAGCCGCGCATGCACAACCCACCGCCGACGCGTTGGCTTTTGATCCTGTTCTGAATCCTGCGCCGGATCATCCCACCCATCCCTCCACCCGTGTACCGTGTCATTCCATGACCCGGCGACCGTGCGGCCCATGAGCACCTACCACCTGCAATCCGTCTTCCGTCCGCAATCGGTTGCCGTCATCGGCGGCAGCCCGCGCGAACGCTCCGCCGGCCGCGCCGTCATGCGCAACCTGCGCGCCACCGGCTTCCCCGGCAAGGTCGCCTGGATCAACCCGCGCTACAGCGACATCGACGGCATCCGCACCGTCAAACGGCTCAAGTACCTCGACTGGGTGCCCGAACTGGTCATCATCACCGCGCCGGCCAGCATCGTCCCCCAGGTGGTGGCCACCGCTGCCGAGCGTGGCGTCGCCGCCGCCATCATCCTCACCGCCAACCTCGGCCAGGGCCCCGGTTCGCTCGCCGCCCAGGTTGAAACCGCCGCCCGCGCCAAGGGCCTGCGCATCCTCGGCCCGCACTGCCTGGGCGTCATCGCCCCGCATGCCCGCCTCAATGCCAGCATCGCCGCGCACTTCCCGCAGGCCGGCGACCTCGCCCTGATCTCCGAATCCAGTGCGATCTCCGCCGCGCTCGTGGAATGGGGCGTCGCCCGCTCGGTCGGCTTCTCCGCCGTGGTCTCGCTTGGCGACACCCTCGACGTCGACTTCGGCGACCTGCTCGACTACTTCGCCACCGACTACCGCACCCGCGCGATCCTGCTCTACGTCGAACACATCGGCGACGCGCGCAAGTTCATGTCGGCCGCTCGCGCGGCCGCCCGTGCCAAGCCCGTCGTCGTGGTCAAATCCGGCCGCCACATCCGCATCGATCCCGACGCCGACACCCACGTGCAGGCGCTGGCCAGCAGCGACGCCGTCTACGGCGCGGCCTTCAACCGCGCCGGCCTGCTGCGCGTCAGCGCGCTGGATGAGTTGTTCACCGCGGCCGAAACCCTTGGCCGGCTCGGCACTTTCCCCGGGCGGCGCCTGGCCATTCTCAGCAACGGCGGCGGGGTAGGGCGGCTTGCGGTCGACCAGCTGCTGGCGCTGCGTGGCAGCCTCGCCGAGCTGTCGCCGGCCACCGTCGCCCAGCTCGATGCGGTGCTCCCGCAAGGCTGGTCGCGCAGCAACCCGGTGGACATCGTGGTCGATGCCGATGGCGAGCGCTATGCCGCGGCCATCGACGCGCTGATGTCCGACAGCGAGAACGACGCGGTGCTGGTGGTCAACGTGCCCACCGCGTTCACCTCCTCGGCCGACGCCGCGCAGGCGCTTACCCGCACCCTCGGCCTGCGCCCGCGCCACCACCGCGACAAGCCGGTGTTCGCGGTCTGGCTGGGCAACGACGACCGCGCCACCGCCACCCTCAACGCCGCGCGCGTGCCCACCTATCCCACCGAAGCCGAGGCCGTGCGCGGCTTCCAGCATCTGGTGCGCTACCGCGACGCGCAGGCCGCATTGATGGAAACCCCGCCCAGCCTGCCCGAAGACTTCGTGGTCGATACGGTCGCCGCGCGCGCGCTGGTCGAGCGCGCGCTCGCCGCCGGCCAGCAGTGGCTGGACCCGATCGCCACCCACCAGCTGCTCACCGCCTACGGCATTCCTTCGGCGCCGGTGATGCAGGCACGCGACGCGCACGAGGCGATGGACCTGGCCCAGCCGCTGCTGGAGCAGGGCGCCACCGTCGCGGTGAAGGTGTTCTCCGCCGACATCCCGCACAAGTCCGACGTCGATGGCGTGCGCCTCAATCTCGGCACGCTGCAGGCGGTGCATGCCGCCGCCACCTCGATCATCGCGCGCGCGCACGAGAAGCGCCCGGATGCACGCATCGACGGTGTGCTGGTGCAGCCCACCATCGTCCGCCCCAAGGCGCGCGAACTGATCGCCGGGATCGCCGACGACCCGACCTTCGGCCCGGTGATCGTGTTCGGGCGCGGCGGCACCGCAGTGGAGGTGATCGACGACAAGGCGCTGGCGCTGCCGCCGCTGGACCTGCGCCTGTCGCACGAACTGATCGGCCGCACCCGCGTCTCGCGCATCCTCAAGGCTTACCGTGACGTGCCGGCCGCCGACGAACGCGCGGTCGCGCTGATCCTGGTCAAGCTGGCCCAGCTGGCCGCCGACATCCCCGAGATCCGCAGCCTGGACATCAATCCGCTGCTGGCCGACCGCGACGGGGTGATCGCGCTGGACGCACGCGTGGCCATCGCGCCCTCGCGCAAGCTGCACAAGGGCCGTGGCCACCCGCGGTTCGCCGTGTTCCCGTACCCGAAGGAGTGGGAGCGCACCATCACCCTGTCCGACGGCGCGCCGGCCTTCGTGCGCCCGGTGCGGCCGGAGGACGACGCGCTGTTCCGCGCGTTCTTCGCCCGCGTCACCGACGACGACCTGCGGCTGCGCTTCTTCCAGTCGGTCAAGCATTTCAGCCACGAGTTCATCGCCCGCCTGACCCAGCTCGATTACGCCCGCTCGATCGCGCTGGTGGCCATCGACCCGCGCAGTGGCGACATGCTCGGCGCGGTGCGCCTGCACGCCGATGCCGATTACGACCGCGGCGAGTACGGCATCCTGATCCGCTCGGACCTCAAGGGCCACGGCATCGGCTGGCGCTTGATGAGCATCATGATCGAGTACGCGCAGTGGCTGGGCCTGAACATCATCGAAGGCCAGGTCCTGCGCGAGAACAGCACCATGCTGGCGATGTGCCAGAGCCTGGGCTTCAAGACCAGACTCGATCCGGACGATTCCACGGTGATGGTGGTGACCCTGCCGGTGCAGGACGTGCAGGTGCCCGCGCCGCCAGATCCTGCAACGCACTGAGCCGTTGGCGGCACGGCTCGTGCACGCCGGCGGGGCGACAATATCGGCATGACCGACCGCCTCCCCCTGCTCCTGCTCCCCGGCCTGCTCAACGACGCTGAACTCTGGCGGGCGCAGATTGCCGATCTGTCCGATATTGCCGATTGCATGGTCGGCGATCAGACCCGTGGCGAGACGCTGCAGGCGGTGGTCGATGACGTGCTGGCGCAGGCACCGGCGCGTTTCGCCCTGGCCGGTTTCTCGCTCGGCGGCTTCGTCGCCCAGCAGATCCTGCGCACGGCACCGGAGCGGGTGCTGCGGCTGGCCCTGATCGATACCTCGATCCATGCCGACTCGCCCGAGCGCGCTGCGCAGCGCCGGTCGCAGCGCGCCAGCGTGCGCCTGCCCGGCACCTTCCATGGGTTTGGCGACACACTGATGCGCAGCTACATCGACGCCTCGCGGCTGGACGATGACGTGCTGGTGCAGCGCGTGCGCGACATGACCGCGCGGCTGGGGGCCGAGGTGTTCCTGCGCCAGAGCGCGCTCGACCGGGGTGATGGCCACGATGTCCTGGCCGGCTACCGCGACCCGCTGCTGATCGTGTGCGGCGCCAACGACCGCATCACCCCGCTGGCGATCAGCGAGGAAATGCACGCGTTGGTGCCGGGGTCGACGCTGGTGGTGGTGCCCGACTGCGGGCACCTGGCGCCGATGGAGAAACCGGACGAGGTGAGCGCAGCGATGCGCGCATGGTTGCAGGCCTGATTCACTACCGTCGCTGCGGCCGCTGCACCTGGTAGGGTCGCATCCGGATCGACTGCGGTGAAATGCGCAAGGTTCCGCAGTGGCATGACCCGCGTCGAAGCACAGGCTTCTGCAACCGCTCATGCGTTCTCCGCGCCGATCCACCGGGTCGGCGACCGATAGGGATCCGACCCTACCGCCGCCTACCGCCGGAACACGGCCAGAAGGCGCGGGGGAAAGACACCACCGCCAATACCAACCCTGCCCGCCTGCCTCAATCCCAGTCCGGCGCGATGCCTTCCGGGTTGGCCAGGCGTTGCCCACGGTCCAGCGTGGCGATCTGCGCCATGTCCGCATCGCTCAGGCGCAACTCGGCGGCGAGCAGGTTGCTGGCCAGGTTCTCGCGCTTGGTGGAGGAGGGGATGACCGCGTAGCCCTGCTGCAGTGCCCAGGCCAGTGCGACCTGCGCAGGGGTGGCCTGGTGGTGCTCGGCGATGGCCTGGATCACCGGGTCCTTGAGCACCTCGCCGTAGGCCAGGCTCATGTAGGCGGTAACGTGGATGCCCTGTTCCTTCAGGAAGGCGATCAGCGCGCGGTTCTGCAGGTACGGGTGCACTTCGATCTGGTTGGTGGCGATGGCATCGGCACCCAGGATGTCGATCGCCTGGCGGGTCTGGGCGATGGTGAAGTTGGAGATGCCGATCTGGCGGGTCAGGCCCTGCGATTTCGCTTCCGCCAATGCACCCAGATACTCGGCCATCGGCACCGCATCCTTCGGCGAAGGCCAGTGGATCAGGGTCAGCTCGACGTGGTCGGTGCGCAGCTTGCGCAGGCTCTCGCGCAGGCTGTCCAGCAGGACGTCGTGGCTGAAGTTGGCGATCCACACTTTGGTGGTCAGGAACAGATCGTCACGGGCGACGCCGGCGTCGGCGATGGCCTGGCCGACCTCGGCCTCGTTGTCGTAGATCTGAGCGGTATCGACGGCGCGGTAGCCCACGTCCAATGCGTTGCGGACCGAGTCGATGACGGTCTGGCCCTTGAGGCGGAACGTGCCGAGGCCGAATGCGGGAATGCTCATGGAAACTCCTTCAAGTGGGGGGAGGCAGTGCAGGCTACGCCGTGCACCGTAAAGCGACGTAGAGCCGACCGTTGGTCGGCTGCTGTTGCCGTTGCGTAGAGCCGACAGTTGGTCGGCTGCCGTCGCGGTTGCGTAAAGCCGACCGACGGCCGGCAGCTGTTGCATCGGTCCGCCGCGCGACAACTCAATGTGCACTCACCGCGATGCCTTCGGCGCGGTCGGCCACGCCATCGCGGCGATCCAGGCGACCACTCAGCACGGTCAGGCCCAGCGCGCCCAGTACCACCAGCGCGCCCAGCCACGGGGTGTGCATCAGCCCGAGATGGTCCACCACCAGCCCGCCCAGCGAGGCGCCGAAGGCGATGCCGACGTTGAAGGCGGCGATGTTCAGGCCCGAGGCGACGTCGGCGGCCTGCGGGGCGAAACGCTGCGCCTGCTTGACCACGTACACCTGCAGGCCCGGCACGTTGCCGAAGGCCACCGCACCCAGTGCGAGCACGGTCAGCAGCACCAGCCAGGTGTTGTAGGCGGTGAAGGTGAGCACGAAAAGCACCGCGGCGAGCAAGGCGAAGATCAGTTTCAGCGCCGGGATCGGACCGCGACGGTCGGCCAGGCGGCCGCCCCAGAGGTTGCCGATCGCCACCGACACGCCGTACACCAGCAGCACGCCGCTGACCGCGTTGGCGGAGAAGCCGCTGACGTCCTGCAGGATCGAGGCCAGGTAGGTGAAGGACAGGAACGTGCCGCCGTAGCCCAGCGCGGTGATCGCATACACGAGCAACAGGCGCGGCTGCGCCAGTACCGACAACTGCTGGCCGAACGTGGCCGGCTCACTGCGCTGCAGGTTGCGCGGCACGAACAGCAGGCTGCCGATCAGGGCGATCACACCGAGTGCGGCCACGGCCAGGAAGGTCGCACGCCAGCCCAGGTGCTGGCCGATGAAGGTGCCCAGCGGCACCCCGGTGACCAGGGCCACGGTGAGCCCGGTGAACATGATCGCGATCGCGCTGGCGGCCTTCTCCTTGGGCACCACCGAGGTGGCGATGATCGAGCCGATCGAGAAGAACACGCCATGCGCCAGGCCGGTGAGGATGCGCGCCACGATCAGCGAGCCGTAGCCCGGCGCCATCCAGGCAATCACGTTGCCCAGGGTGAACAGCACCATCAACGCCACCAGCAGGGTCTTGCGCGGTACGCGGCCGGTGAGGGCGGTCAGCACCGGCGCGCCCACCGCCACGCCCAGGGCGTACAGCGAGACCAGCAGGCCCGCCGAGGGCAGGGACACGCCGAGGTCGGCGGCGATGGTCGGGATCAGCCCGACGATGACGAATTCGGTGGTGCCGATGGCGTACGCGCCAAGCGTGAGCGCCAGCAGGGCCAGGGGGATGCCACGGGACATGGTGGGTTACCGGTGGGAGGTGAGGCTGCGCAGTCTGCGCGCCGCACTCTTGCCGAAAAAGCGGTCTTCACGCCAATCACTCTTGCCCCATGATCAATAATAGGCCTCCCGCGCTCCCGGCTTGCCGCCATGAAAACCACCCTCGACGAAATGCAGGCCTTCATCGCGGTCATCGACAGCGGCTCGATCACCGCCGCCGCCGAGACCCTGGGCCAGACCACCTCCGGGGTGAGTCGGGCGCTCGGGCGGTTGGAGGAAAAGCTCGGTACCACGCTGCTGACCCGCACCACCCGACGCCTGCAGCTCACCGAAGAAGGCGTCGCCTTCCTCGAACAATCGCGCGCCATCGTGGCCTCGGTGGAGGCAGCCGAAGAGCAGATCGCCGCCCGCCGCGACCGGCCGGCCGGGCGCCTGCGCGTGGATGCGGCGATGCCCTTCGTGCTGCATGCGATCGCGCCGCTCGTCGCTGCGTACCGCGCGCGCTACCCGGACGTGCTGCTGGAACTCAACAGCAGCGAGCGCTACATCGACCTGCTGGAACGGCGCACCGATGTGGCGATCCGGATCGGGCCACTGGCCGATTCCACCCTGCATGCGCGGCCGCTGGCGCACAGCCGGCTGCGCGTGCTGGCCAGCCCGGCATACCTGCAGCAGCACGGCACGCCGACCAGCGTTGCCGAACTGCGCCGGCACACGCTGCTGGGCTTCAACGAACCGGACTCGCTCAATCATTGGCCGCTGCCGGGCGACACCGACGCGCTGCTGCACGTGCGGCCGGCCATCGCCGTTTCCAGCGGCGAAACCCTGCGCGCGCTGGCACTGGAAAACGTCGGCATCGTCTGCCTGTCCGATTTCATGACCCATCGTGATCGGGACGCCGGGCGGCTGGTCCAACTGCTGCCGGAACGCACCGTGGAGGTGCGCCAGCCGATCCACGCGGTGTACTACCGCAACACCGCCGTCTCGGCGCGGATCAGCTCGTTCCTGGACCACCTGGCCGCCGCGATGGTCGGCGACCCCTACATCCGCTAGTGCCGAGGGCCGGCCGCCTCGCGATGCCGGCTGCATGGGGTTGCCGGCCAGCGGCCGGCACTACCTCAGGCGGCCCGCGAGAAGCCGGGCGGTGCGGCCTTCCCGGCATCCAGCACGAACACATCCACCGCCTCGTTCAGGGCGATGGCCTGTTCTTCCATGCTGCGCGCCGCCGCAGTCGCTTCCTCGACAAGCGCGGCATTCTGCTGGGTGGCTTCATCCATGTGCACCACGGTCTGGTTGACCTGTTCGATGCCCGCGGACTGCTCCTGCGACGCGGCGGAGATCTCGGCCATGATGGCGGTCACCTGCTGCACGCCGCTGACGATCTCGCCCATCGTCTGCCCGGCCTGGTGCACCAGCCGCGCGCCACTGGCAACGTCGTCCACGGAGAGGTCGATCAACGTCTTGATCTCCTTGGCGGCGCCGGCCGAGCGCTGCGCCAGCGTGCGCACTTCGCTGGCGACCACGGCAAACCCCCGGCCCTGTTCGCCGGCACGCGCCGCTTCCACCGCCGCGTTGAGCGCCAGGATGTTGGTCTGGAAGGCGATGCCGTCGATCACCGAGATGATCTCGGCGATACGCCGGGACGAGGTCTGGATCGCGCCCATGGTCTGCACCACCTGACCGACCACCTCACCGCCCTGGGAGGCCACCGCGTGCGCGCCGATCGCCAGCTGGTTGGCCTGGCGCGCGTGTTCGGCGTTCTGGCGCACGGTGGAGGTCAGCTCTTCCATCGAGGCGGCGGTTTCCTCCAGGTTGGCCGCCTGCTGCTCGGTGCGCTGGGACAGATAGTTGTT
>NZ_DAMAGC010000101.1:0-15513 GCF_031995405.1 Stenotrophomonas sp.
ATCGGCGGCGGCCTGGGCCGCCAGCGGGGCGGCGCACAGCAGCAGGGCAAGGGTCAGGCGCAGCGGCATGGCCGGGCTCCATGGAGGACAGCGTCGATCATACGCACAGCCCCGTCAGTGCAAGCAGTGCCATGGCTGCAACAGATCGTGGCATCGGGCAGGCGCGCACGGCGCGGCAACAGGCTGTTCCAGGGATGCACGCAGGTGGCACGGCAGTGCCGGCCGGGCGCCGCCGCAGGGGCTGTGGGACAATCAACCGCTACAAGGAGATCTGGATGGCGATGGGGACGCGTGGCGGGTGCGCGGGCATCGTGTTGCTGGTACTGGCGTTGTGCACGCTACCGGCAGCCTCGTGGGCCGCAGTGACATCGGCAGGAACGTCGGTAGAGACCCCGCGCATGCGCCGGCTGGGTGCGGCCGAAGGCATGCCGTCGCGGATGGTGCTGTCGCTGGCGCAGGATCGCCAGGGCTATGTCTGGGCCGCCACCAACGATGGCCTGGCGCGCGTGGATGGCGTCGGCCTGCGCGTGTGGCGCCACGATCCGGCCGATCCCGGCTCGCTCCCGGGCAACGAGATCGAAACCCTGCTGGTGGACCCGCTGGACCGGGTCTGGGTGGGGAGCAGCGGCGTTGGCCTGTCGATGCTGCCGCCGGGCCGCGAACGCTTCCAGCGCTTCCCCGAGCTCGAGACAGCCTGCGAGGGCCAGGTGTGGTCGCTGGCGTATGCGGGCAAGTCGCTGTGGATCGGCACCAACCGCCACGGCATCTGCCGGCGCGAGGAAAATGGCCGCCTGGTGCGCTATCGGGCCGACCCCGCCGACCCGGCCAGTCTTCCCGATGACACCATCTACAGCCTGTTGGCCGATCCGCAGGGCCGGGTCTGGGTCGGCACCGGCAGTGGCGTGGCGCGCTGGGATGGACAGCGGTTCACCCGCATCGCCAGCGACGTGCTGGGGGGCAAAAGCGTCTTCCGCCTGACCCGCGAACCGGATGGCACGGTATGGGCGGGCACCGAGGGGGGGCTGTTCCGTATCGGTGCCGATGGCAGCGCACGCCGGGCACCGTGGACACTGAGTGCCGACGTACGCGCCGCCACGGTCGTACATGACCGCAACGGTGGCTATTGGCTGGGAACGGCCGATGGCCTGTACCGCGGCGACCGCGACACCGCCCAGTTGCTGGCCGGCGACGGCGGCAGTGGCTTCCTCACCGCGCGCAGCGGCGTGCTGGACATGCTGCAGGACCACGAAGGCGGGCTGTGGGTCGCCATGCTTACCCAGGGCCTGGCCTACCTGCCGCCGGACTGGCGACGTTTCTCCACCTGGTACCAGTTGGATGGCAAGCCGCTGGACAGTGTGTACCTGCTCGGCGTGGCCGCGGCGGGTGACGATTTCTACGTGTCCGGCGCGCACGGTATCTACCGGTTGGACGCACGCGGCACGCTGGCTCAGATCGCCGACGAAAAAATCCTCGGCGTCGGCGCGAACTGGTCGGTGCTGCCGCGTGCCGATGGTGCGTTGTGGATCGGTCGCGCTGGGCGCCTGAACCTGTACCAGCCGCGCACCGGGCAGCTGCGCGAATGGAAGATCGGCGGCGGCTCGGATGTGCGCCAGCGCATCGATCTGATCCGCCAGGCGCCCAATGGCGAGATATGGCTGTCGATCATGAACTACGGTATCCAGCGCCGCGATGCCGAGGGCAAGGTGCTCGACACGATCCGCATCGACGCCGACCGTGGGCTGACCGACGCCCCGATCGAGCAGATGGTGTTCGATGCACGCGGGCACCTGTGGGTCATGGGTGACGCGGGGCTGATGCGTTGGAACGAGGGCCGCTTCGAACACGTGCCGGGGATCGCCCCGGGCAACATCTTCGACATGGCCTGGATCGCTCCGGATGAACTGTGGCTGGCGCGCGACGGCGCACTGGAGCGTTACCGCTGGGACGGCCTGAGCATGACCCTGCGCGAGCGCGTAGGCGCCGCCGAGGGCGTGCCGCCGGTCTCGATGGGCGGCCTGGTGACAGGGGCTCAAGGCCAGGTGTGGGCGACCACCCCACGCGGCCTGGTCCGCTGGGACCGGGCGCAGCGCCAGCTGCGTGTCTACGGCGAGCGCGATGGGCTGCCGGACATCGAATTCAGTGCCCGGCCCCCCGCGCGCGCCGCCAACGGCCGCATGCTGGCGGTGACCGCCACCGGCCTGGTCGGTTTCGACCCGGACGCCGCCGATCTGCCGCTGCCGCCGTCGCAGCTGGTGATCGACAACCTGCAGGTGCGCCGCGACGATGCCGAGGGCCAGCAGTCGCTGCCGCCGGACGCGCCGATCGTGCTGGGTCCCGACGACCGCGATCTGATCATCACCGCCCGCCTGCTGTCCTTCGCCAATCCGCAGGGCAACCGTTACCGCTACCGGGTCGCCGGTTACGACCAGAACTGGGTGATGCAGGCCTCCGACGGCGAACGCCTGTTGTCACGGCTGCCCTCGGGGCAGTACGCCATCGATGTACAGGCGGCTACCTCGCACGGGCCATGGACGCCTTCGCGCACGCTCAGCGTGGAGGTACTGCCGCCGTGGTGGCGCAGTGGCTGGGCGATTCTGGCCTACCTGCTGCTGTGGCTGCTGCTGGCGGCGGTGGTGGTGTATGTGGCGCGGGTGCGGCTGCGGCGGCGCCAGCAGTGGCAGCTGACCGTGCACAAACAGCAGATCGCCGAACAGGCCTCCCAGGCCAAGAGCCGGTTCCTGGCCACGCTCGGGCACGAGGTGCGTACGCCGATGACCGGCGTGCTGGGCATGAGCGAGCTGTTGCTGGCCACGCCGCTGGATGATCTGCAACGGGGCTACGCCGCTTCGATCCAGCACGCCGGCACCCACCTGCTGCGGCTGGTCAACGACGCGCTCGACCTGGCGCGGATCGAAGCGGGCCGGCTCGAACTGGATATCCGCCCATTCGATCTGATGTCGATGCTGGCCCAGGTGCAGACGCTGATGGAGCCGATGGCGCACCACCGCGGCCTGGCCTTCGAGCGCAGCTTCAACCTGCCCGGTCCGGTGCAGGTCAGTGGCGACGAAATGCGTGTGCGCCAGATCCTGATGAACCTGCTCGGCAATGCCATCAAGTTCACCGAGCGTGGGCATGTCGGGTTGAGCGTGGAACTGCTCGACGATGGGCTGGGCGTGGCTTTCGAGGTCATCGACACCGGCCCGGGCATCAGTTCGGACCAGCAGCAGCGCCTGTTCCACCGCTTCGAACAGGCCGATGGTCCGCGTACCGCATCGCGCTACGGCGGCAGTGGACTGGGCCTGGCGATCTGCCAGGAGCTGGCGGTGGCCATGGCCGGACGGATCGACATCGACAGCCGGCTCGGCCAGGGCGCGCGTTTCACCGTGCAGCTGCCGCTGCCGTGGACGCTGCAGCGCGGGACCACGCCCGGCCATGCCCGCGACGCGGCGCGCATCCAGTTGCCGCCCTTGCGCATTCTGCTGGTGGAAGACGACCCGACCGTGGCCGAGGTGATCGCCGGGTTGCTGCGCACGCGTGGCCACGAGGTGGTCCACGTGCTGCACGGATTGGCCGCGTTGTCCGAGGTGTCGGCCGGGTCGTTCGACGTGGGCCTGCTGGACCTGGATCTGCCGGCGCTGGACGGTATCGCCATCGCCGGACAACTGCGCGCGCTGGGTTACGAGCTGCCGCTGATCGCCGTCACCGCGCGCTCGGATGCCTACGCCGAGCAGCAGGTGCTGGAAAGCGGCTTCGATGGCTTCCTGCGCAAGCCGGTCACCGGCGATCTGCTGGTCGAGGCGATGGCGAAGGCGCGTGCCGGACGCCAGCCGGACGGCTGACCGCAACCGGTGGCGTGTCGAGATAGGCGTGATGTGTCGATCTTGTGCGATCGATGCGAACTTCAACTCGGCAGGATGTGATCTCGCGCATGTGCAGAACCCGCACGGGCTGCCGGATCACTTTATTGTCCTCGTGATGACTGTGACGTGGTTGACGTAAGCCGTGGCCTGCGGTGTGGCACGGCAATGGATGTGCGGGGTCTGGCTGGCTGCGTTGCTCGTGGTGGGGCCGTGCGCCATGGCTGCCACCGTGCTCGATCTGCCATGGCCGCACCAGCTCGGCCTTCGCGAGGGCCTGCCGACCGCGGGCATGCACGCCATGGCCGAGGATGCGACCGGGTATCTGTGGGTGGCCGGAAGCGACGGCCTGCTGCGCTTCGATGGACGACGCGTGCGGGTATGGCGGCGCGAGGACGGGTTGGTCGATGCGGTGTTGCACGCGCTGCACGTGGACACCCGCGATCGTCTGTGGCTCGGCACCGCTTCGCAGGGCGTGGTGATGATGCCGGCCGATCGCAGCCGCTTCGAGCGTCCCGACGCACAGGCCCCGCTGGCCGTGCGCACCGGCACGATCCACGCCATTGCCAGCAGCGGCGACGGTACGCTGTGGGTGATCGGTGCCGACCGCCAGCTGTACCGGCTAGGCACCGACACGCCACGCTGGCAGCAGGTGGACGTGGGCGCCGATGCGGTGACCGCGCTGGCGCGTGATCGTGACGGCACGCTCTGGGCAGGGACCTCGCACGGGCTGCACCGCATCCGCGACGGGCACGCCCAGCGCATGGGCGTGCATGCCCTCGCGGTGCAGACGCTCTGGGCCGACCCGCAGGGCGGCATCCATGTCGGCAGCGCAGGCGGCGCCTGGACCGTGGATGCCGACAGCGACGTGCTGCAGCCGCGCGCCCCCGGCCAGCCGTTGCTGCGCAGCACCGACGGTACGCTGTGGCAGCAGCAGGACATCGGCCTGGTACTGCGGCGCGGCGCACGCGTGCAGCCGGTTGCATTGCGTCCGCTGCATGGCCCGCCTGCCCGCAGCGTGGACATGCGCCAGGCGCTGCAGGACCAGCGTGGCGACATCTGGTTTCTCAGCCGTGCGCACGGGCTGTGGCGGTTGCCGGCGCGCTGGCGCGCGTTCACTGCGTTGCCGGCCGCAGCCGATGGATTGCCGGGCATCCGCAGTCACTACGCAGTTGCGTTGACCGGCTCCGGCGATGGGCGGTTGTGGGTGGCCGGCAGCCAGGGACGGTTGCAGCGGCTGGACCTGCGCACCGGTGCCAGCAGCGATCACCTGACGTATCCGCATGCGGGTTTCAGTGCGGTGGCCGTGGGCATGGCTGAAGATCCGCGGCAGCGACTGTGGATCGCCAGTGCCGGGCAGATGCTGCGTTACGACCCGGCGCGCGGGGAGGTCCGGCGCTGGCCGCTGCTGCTGCCGCCGGGCAGCGGGGCAATGCATCTGCAGGCCTGTGCCGATGGCAGCGTGTGGTTGGCCCACGCGCAGCAGATCCAGCAGTGGTCGGCCGACGGCATCCGGCTGCGTGCCGATACCCCGCAGGCGTTTGGGCTGGGGCGCGGCCGGGCGGCGCGGCAACTGCTGTGCGACCGCACCGGCATGCTGTGGGCGACCGACCGCGACGGAATCAAATACTGGGATGCCACGCGCACGCGCTTCGTCGCCGCCGACGTACAGGGCGCGACCGTGGCGGCGATCGCCGAGGGCGACGATGGCAGCCTGTGGCTCAGCCGCCAGGACGCGCTCGAGCAGCACCGTTGGGATGGCCACCGGCTGCGGCGGCTTCGTCGCTTCGATGCGGCCGCCGGTTATCCGCTGCTGCGCGCCGATGCACTGGCGGTGGATGCACACGGCACCGTGTGGGCAGGCGCGGCGCGTGGCCTGATCCGGCTGGATCCGGACGAGGGCAGGGTGCGCGTGCTGGGCAGCGCCGACGGCCTGCCGGTGCAGGAGATTCTTGGCCAGCGCCTGGTGCGGCTGGCGACCGGCGCGCTGGCTGCAGCCGTGCGCGAAGGTGGCCTGCTGCTGCTGGAGCCGGGCAGCGTGCACGAACCGCATCCAATACCGACGCTGGTGGTCAATGCGGTGCGTTTGCAGCGGCGGGGCACGGCCCTCAACCTGCGCCCGGAGGCGGATGCGACGGTGCTGTCCAGCGCCGACCGCAACATCCAGGTGGCGGTCAACCTGTTGGGGCCCGGCGATCCGGACCGCATCGAACATCGCTTCCGTCTGCTCGGGAATGAGCCGGACTGGGTGGACACCGGGCCGGTCGCGCAGCGCATCTTCGCGCGGTTGCCGGTCGGCGAGCACGTGCTGGCCGTGCAGGCGCGGCAGGGCGATGGCCCGTGGTCGGCCACGCGGCAGGTGGCGCTGCGGGTCGAGCCGGTCTGGTGGCAGACGCTGCCGGGAAGGATCGCAGCGGGGCTGGCCGGCGCCGCCGCGCTGCTGCTGCTGAGCCGCGCCGGCGCCTGCCTGGTGTGGCGACGACGGCGCCGGCACGCCGCGCGCCTGCACCACCACCGGACCGAACAGGTATCGGCCGAGCGCACGCGTTTTCTCGGTCGGCTGGGGCAGCGCATCCGGGTGCCGATGACGGTGGTCTGCGGCTGGAGCGAACTGCTGCTGCAGGCCCCGCTGGACGCGCGGCAACGCGCACAGGCCAACAGCCTGCATCGCGCGGGCCTGCATCTGGTGCAGCTGGTGGATGATGCGCTGGACCTGGCCAGCATCGAAGCCGGACGCCTGCAGCTGCAGCCCGCTGCGTTCTCCCCGACCGCACTGCTGCAGGAACTGCATACCCTGCTGCTGCCGGTGGCGGCGGCCAAGGGCGTGAGGCTGGTCTGCGACAGTGGCATCGACCCGCAGCGATGGTGGTGGGGCGATGTACGTCGCCTGCGCCAGATCCTGCTGAACCTGATCGGCAACGCGGTGAAGTTCACCGCGGACGGCAGCGTCGGGGTGACTGCGCAGCGCGGCCCCGACGGCCACGGCCTGGTGCTGGTGGTGACCGATACCGGACCGGGCATGACCGCCGAACAGGTGCAGCGGCTGTTCCAGCGTTTCGAGCAGGCCGATGGCGCCGCCACGCTGGCACGTCATGGCGGCAGCGGACTGGGCCTGGCGATCAGCCGCGAACTGGCCCAGGTGATGGGCGGTGATATCCGTGTCCACAGCCAGCCGGGCCAGGGCAGTCGTTTCGAGGTGCGCGTGCCGCTGCCCGATGCCCCGCACCCACCGACACACCCGATGCCGTGCGGCATCCCCGATGTGTCCAGCGCGACGCCGCTGCGCGTGGTGCTGGTGCTGGCAGATGCGGAGATCGGCGCGGTGGTGTCCGCGCTGTTGCAGGCACAGGGCATCGACGTGGCCTGTCCTGCGCAGGGCGCCGCCGAGGTTGAAGCGTGGCCTGCCGCGCGCTGCGACGTGGTGGTCGCCGATCCGGATCTGCGCATCGCGGGCGAACGCATCGGCACGCTGCTGGCGCGCTGCTGGCCCGGCGTGCCCAGGTTGGCGTTGACCCCGCGCGCCGATGCCGGCGCCGAGCGCGACGCTCTCGCCGCAGGATTCAGCGGGTTCCTGCGGCTGCCGGCGCGCAGCGACATGCTGACAGCGGCGCTGGCTGGCTGCAGGGCTGCGCGATGACGATGCTGCGCCGGGCACTGGCGTGGCTGTTGCTCTCGCTGTGCGCGGCGGGCGGCGCGTGGGCACAACTGCCCGAGGCGTTGCGCTTCACCACGGTCGATGGCTTGCCGTCCAACGCGGTGCACCAGGTGGTCGAGGATCGGCACGGCTACCTGTGGTTCGCCACCGACGATGGCCTGGCCCGTTTCGATGGGCGCCACTTCCGGATCTGGCGGCGCGAACAGGGACTGGTCGACAACCAGGTGCTGGCACTGACGCTGGACGAGCACGACCAGCTCTGGATGGGGACCGGCCAGGGCGGGGTAATGCGGCTGTCCGCGGATCGCACCCGCATTGATGCGTTCGGCGGCGCCCGCCATCCGGCCCTGGCCGGTGCGGCGATCAACGTCGTGCGCGCCGATGCGCAGGGCAGCATCTGGTTTGGTGCGCGTGGCGCGGGGTTGTTCCGGCTCGATCCGCAGCAGCGCCTGCGCCAGTACCTGCCCACGCTGCGCGGCGACGGCGTGCCGGCCGGTGATGTGGAGCACCTGGCCCACGATGCCGACGGCGGGCTCTGGGTGGGCACCCCGCAGGGGCTGGCACGCTGGCACGCCGGCCGTTTCCATCGCCCTTCGATTGCCGCGCTGGCTTCCGCGCCGATCACCGGCATCGGCGTCGATGCGGCGGGTGTGCCGTGGATCAGCAGTGCGGCAGGGCGCTTTCGTGGGCAGGGTGGGGAGCGCGTGCAGGCGTTACTCATGCACGCGCCTGCGCGCCTGCTTGGCATCGGCCGCGAAGATGCGCAGTGGTGGGCGGACGGGCAGCAGGTGTGGCGGCAACCGGCGGGCGCGGGCGCGATGGCGGCAGTCGGGTTGGCGTCGGCGGGCGGTGGCGCGATGCCCCGCCTGCGGCTGGCGTTCGAGGATCGCCGGGGCGGCGCGTGGCTGGTGGGGACACACCTGGGCGCGTGGCGCCTGCCGCCGCTCTGGCAGCACTTCCACGCACGGCCGTCGCCGCCGCGGCAACCTGCACTGGACGGCTTTACGCCCGCAGCGGGCCGCTCCAGCGCCGAATTGAGCTGTGCCGATGATCGCTACTGGCGCATCCGCGGCGACCAGTTGGAGCGACGCGGTGCCGATCGACGGCGGACGGCGCGCTGGCCCCTCGTGGACACGGCAGGGACGACCCTGCAGGGGCCGTTGTCGTTGCACTGCGCGCTGGACGGCGGGGTGTGGCTGGGCGGCACGGCTGGGCTGAAACGGTGGAATGGCACGCGTTTCGTTGCGGTTGCCGGCGCGCCTTCGGAGATCACCGCGCTGCACGTCGATGCTGGCGGTGACCTGTGGATCGCCGCGGCCGGGGTCATCCACCGCTATCGGTGGCAGCAGGGCACGCTGCAGCTGCGTCTGCGCCTGGATGAGCGCGATGGTCTGCCACCGGTGCAGCTGCACGCCCTGGCCTCCGATGCCGACGGTGTGCTGTGGGCCACGTCCGCGACCGGATTGCTGCGGGTGGCACCGGCGCGGCGTGAGGTTCGTCTGTACGGCCGTGAGGACGGTGTTCCGGACGCGGTGCTGCATGCGCGCCTGCAAGCCGACGCCGGTGCGATGCTGGCGATCGGTGAAGACCGCACCGCCGTGGCGTTCGACACCGACCCGCTGGCGCGGCCGATGACCTCCCCGGCGCTGGTGATCGAACGGGTGCAGCTGCGCCGCGGCAGGCATCTGCTGAGCGTGCCGCCGCTGGGGCCGTTGCGGCTGCAGGCCGAGGATCGCGACATCCAGATCACCGCGCGGGTGCTGTCGGCGCAGCTCGATCCGCGGCAGCAATACCGGTTCCGCTTGCGCGACAGCGGGCAGGGCTGGAGCCAGACCCGCAGTCGCGGCACGATCGGTTTCCCCCGGCTCCCGCCTGGCCAGCATGTGCTGCAGTACCAGGAGCGCGGTGGCGATGGACGCTGGTCGGCCCTGCAGGAGCGGGTGCTGCACGTGCAGCGCAGTGAGTGGCAACACCCCGGCGTATGGGCCGCGCGCATGGCCGCACTGGGGGCGTTGCTGGTGGTGATGGGATGGGGCGCCTGGCGCAGCCTGACGCGGCTGCGCGCACGGCGCGCATTGGTGCAGCAGCGCGGCTGGGCACAGCAGTCCGCCGATGCCAAGGCCGGCTACCTGGCCACCTTCGGGCATGAAATACGCACGCCCCTCACCGGCGTGCTGGGGATGAGCGAGCTGCTGCTGGCCTCGACGCTGGCACCGCAGGAACGGCGACGTATCGAGCGCATCCAGCGTGGTGGGCGGCAATTGCTGGCGATCGTCGATCACGCGCTGGACGATGCGCGCCTGGAGGCCGGGCGGGTGCCGTTGCAGTCGTCGCGCTTCGATCTGGTGACACTGCTGCAGCGCTGGCGGCACCACACCCACCTGCAGCTGTGCGGGCAGGGCAGCAGCCTGGCGATGTGCGTGCACCTGCCGGGGCATGCGCGGGTTGGCGGGGATCCGCGGCGCCTGCGGCAGTTGCTGGAGGCATTGATCGACGGCCTGCTCGGTGCGTTGTCAACCTGTCGGATCGCGGTGCAGGTGGGGTGGCTGCCCGGCCGCGGCGGCATGCTGCTGGACCTGCAGGCCACTCCGGTGGCGGGGCTTCCCGTGCCAGCCGAGGCGGTGCTGCGCGCGGCACTGGAGCGCGCGCAGTCGTGCACGCGGGCATTGGAGGGACAGCTGCGGGTGGTGCCGCGTTCCGGGACGGGGTGGCGCCTGGCACTCAGCCTGCCATTGGCAGCCGGCACCGACGGCGGCGACGACACCGCGCGCAGCAGTGCGGTCGTCGGCGGCGCGCCGCGTTCGTCCTGGCGGGTGCTGCTGGTCGAGGATGATCCGCTGGTGGCGCAGGTCCACGCCGGGCTGCTGGTCGCGCGCGGCGCGCAGGTGTTGACTGCCGCGCATGCGCTGGCAGCGATGGCCGAGCTGGCGGCGGCAGCGGCCGATGTGCTGCTGCTGGATCTGGATCTGCCGGGGGTGGATGGCTGGCAGTTGCTGGGCATGCTGCGCGCGCAGGGCTGCCAGGTGCCGGCGTTGATCCTGACCGCACGGCGCGAACCCGGGCTTGCCGAGCGCGCCGTGGCTGCCGGGGCCTCGGGCGTGCTGCACAAGCCGGTCGACGGCGATCGGCTTTACGCGGCGGTGGACACGCTGTTGAGGGATTGAGCGGATCGTCGCCACGCGGCGAACCGTTTACCATGCGGGCCTGGCCCCAGGCTCGACACACCGCAACCGCGGTGGGGATCGTCCCCCTGGCGTGCATCCACGGACCGAGTCGGGAGATCCACTGGTGGTGCCTTTGCGTTGGCTGCTCCTGCTCGGGATGGTATGGCTATGGCCGATGCTCGGCCACGCCCAGCCCGTGCCGCCGACGCCGCGCCAGCTCACCGTGTTCGACGGGTTGCCGTCCAATACGGTCAATCGCATGGCCGAAGACGGCTACGGCTACCTGTGGATCGCCACCAACGACGGCCTGGCCCGCTATGACGGGCGCACCTATCGGGTGTGGCGCGCGGAGGACGGGCTGCGCGACAACCATGTGTGGAGCGTGCACGTGGATGCACGCAACCAGTTGTGGATCGGCACCGAAAACGCCGGGCTGGCGATGATGTCGGCCGATCGTCGCGAACTGCGCTTCTTCGACCGCGCCAGCCATCCGGTGATCGGCAGCAACACGATCTGGAGCATCACCTCCACCGCTGATGGCGCGGTCTGGTTCGGCACCTACGAAGGCGGCCTGCACCGGCTCGACCGCGACGGCAAGGTCACCCGTTTCATGCCCGAGCATGGCAATCCACGCAGCCTGCCGTCCGCGTCGGTCACCCACCTGGCGACCACCCGCGACGGCAGTTTATGGGTAGGGACCAAGGCCGGGCTGGCGCGCTGGACCGGGCATGACTTCGAGCGGGTGTCCAGCCGCTATCTGCATGAGCAGCTGATCAACGGCCTTACCGCCGAACTTGACGGCAGCCTGTGGGTGGCGACCAATGCCGGGGTGGTGGTGCGGCGTCCGGATGGACGCATCGAGCCGGCGCCATGGAAGGTCGATGCCCGTGACCAGATCCTGGGCATGATGCTGCGCGACGAACAGGGCGGCTACTGGCTGGATACCCGCTCCGGGTTGGGCCGCGCCTACGACAACCAGTTCCAGCAGGTGCCGTTGTACAGCGCCGTGGCGCGCGGCCAGGTGCGACCGAACTGGACCGGTGCCTATGAGGATCGCGAGGGCGGGATCTGGCTGGCCAGCACCAACAGCGGCCTGTGGCATCTGTTGCCGCGCTGGTGGCAGTTCTCGGTGCTGTCGCGGCTGGAAGATGATCCCGCCTCGCTGCGCAACGCCTACGTGCTGGGCATGTCCGCCGCCGCCGATGGCGGGGTGTGGACGGTGGGCACCCACGGAGCGCTGGACAAGTTCGACCCGGTCACCGGCCGGGTGTCGCAGCACCGCACCTGGGTGGACGGCAACCAATGGCTGCAATCGGTGAAGGAGGACGCGCTGGGGCGGGTCTGGATCGGTTCGCGCGATGCGTTGTTGCGCTATGACCCGAAGGAGGCAGCGCTGCGGCGATGGGGCAACACCGCGGCGGTGGATGCGGCGATGGAGGGGCAGATCGAATCGCTGGCGCTGTGCGATGGCGGGCGGCTGTGGAGCGCGGCGTCGACCGGACTGCAGCAGCGTGATCTGGAGGGTCGGGTGCTGCACCGCATTGCCGCCGGACATGCGGGACTGGCAGTGGGTCAGATCGCGCTGGACCTGATGTGCGGCAGCGAGGACCACCTGTGGGCGGCGACCAACCAGGGGCTGCTGCACTGGGTGCCGGCGCGGTCGCGGTTCGAGCCGGTCCCGGGCGCACCTCCGGGCGCGATCCATGCGCTGACCACCGCCGACGACGACAGCGTGTGGCTGTCCGAGGAAGGACGGCTGAGCCAGTACCGCTGGCAGGACGGCCGGCTGCTGCTGCAGGCGGTGATCGGCGGCGGTGCGGGCTATCCGGACGTCTCGGCGACCGGGCTGGTGGTGGATGCGCAGGGCGTGGTCTGGGCGGCCAGTGCGCGTGGCCTGATCCGGGTGGATCCACAGATGGGCAACGTGCGTCTGTATGGCGTGCACGATGGGTTGCCCAGCCAGGAGTTCCGCCGCAGCACGTTGACCCGTACCGCCAGCGGCCGCATCGCCGGGGGAACGCCGGCCGGCGTGGTGGTCTTCGACCCGCGCCAGGTGCGGCCGTCCAACCGGCGCGCGCCGCTGGTGATCGAACGGGTGGAAGTACGCCGCGGCGACCGGGTCGCCGACCTGACCCACCTGACGCCGCTGGAAATTGCCGATGCCGATCGGGACCTGCGCATCGTGGCGCGGTTGCTGTCCTTCGCCGATTCGTCATCCAACAGCTATCGCTACCGCTTGGCCGGTTATGACCCGGACTGGGTGGACGTGGGCCCGGCCGGCGAGCGGGTGTTCTCGCGCCTGCCCCCGGGCAGCTACCGGCTGGAGGTGCAGGCGCGCTCGGCCGACCAGGTGTGGTCGCGGGTGCAGTCGCTGGAATTCCGGGTGCAGCCGCCGTGGTGGCGCAGCCTGTCGGGCCTGCTGGTGCTGACCTCGCTGGCGTTGCTGCTGATGAGCCTGTTCGCCTGGCTGTATCGACGCCGCCTGCAACGCAAACATGCCTACCAGCTGGCGTTGCAGAAGCAGGAACTGGCCGAGCAGGCCTCGGCGGCCAAGACCCGCTTCTTGGCCAACCTGGGCCACGAAGTGCGCACGCCGATGACCGGCGTGCTGGGCATGAGCGAGCTGTTGCTGGGCTCGGTGCTGGATCCGCAGCAGCGCAGCTGGACCGCATCGATCCGGCATGCCGGCGAGCACCTGCTGCACCTGGTCAACGACGCGCTGGACCTGGCGCGGATCGAGTCGGGACGGTTGCAGTTGCAGGCCGAGCCGTTCGATGTGAACAACCTGGTCGAGGATGTGTGCACCCTGATGGCCGCGCTGGCCGACCAGAAGCAACTGCGTTTCGTGGTCGACAACCAGTTGCCGAAGGGGCTGGGCAGCGTCGGCGACGCGGTACGGGTGCGCCAGATCCTGCTCAACCTGCTGGGCAATGCGGTCAAGTTCACCACCCACGGCGAGGTGCGCCTGAAGGCGACGACGTTGTCGGCCGATCGCGGGCTGTGCCTGGAGGTGTCCGATACCGGCCCGGGGATCAGCAGCGATCAGCAGCAGCGGCTGTTCCGCCGTTTCGAGCAGGCCGATGGCGCGCGCACCGCCGCGCAATACGGCGGCAGCGGGCTGGGTCTGGCGATCTGCCGGGAACTGGCGCTGGCGATGCAGGGCCAGGTCGGTATCGAGAGCCAGCTGGGGGTGGGCACGCGTTTCAGCCTGACCTTGCCGCTGCCGCTGCACATCGTCGCCGCGCCGGCCGGCTTCGCAGGCGTGGGCGACGGCCAGCGGCTGCCGCCGTTGCGGATCCTGCTGGTGGAAGACGATGCGACCGTGGCCAGCGTGATCTGCGGGCTGTTGGGCGCGCGTGGGCACCAGGTGGTGCACGCCGAGCACGCGCTGGCGGCGCTGCGCGAGGTCAGCGAGGCGCCGTTCGACGTGGCGCTGCTGGACCTGGATCTGCCCGGTCTGGGCGGGATCGAATTGGCCGGGCACCTGCACAACCAGGGCTACGAGATGCCGATGATCGCGGTGACCGCGCGTACCGATCCAGGCATCGAGCAGCAGGTGCGCGCGGCGGGCATGCAGGGCTTCCTGCGCAAGCCGGTGACCGGTGAGCTGCTGGTGGAGGCGATCGCCCGGGCATTGCGGGTGGCGCGCGGGTAGCGGCGGGGCACGTCAGCGGCGAGCGGCTGCTCGTCGAGCTTGCGGCCAGCGGTCCGATGTTACTCGGCGACCTCTTCCACATCGCGTGGGGACGGACGGGTGTCGGGCAGCTGCCAGAAGATGACGGTAGAGGTGAGGGTGATGGCGCCGACGCAGACGAACGTGGCATGCAGGGCGGCCGTGGCGCCGCGCAGGGCGTCGAGGTGGTCGAACGCGGCCAGCAGGCTGCCGGCCGCCGCCGCACCGAAACCGGTGGCGAGCATCATCACCATCGACAGCAGGCTGTTGCCGGAGCTGGCGAAATCGCGGTCGAGATCGCGCAGGGTGACGGTGTTCATGACGGTGAACTGCAGCGAGTTCACCGCGCCGAACAGGGCGAGCTGGACGATGCGCACCCACAGCGGCTGGCCGGGGGTCATGAAGATGAAACTGGCCATCGCCAGGCCGACCAGCACGGTGTTGACCATCAACACGCGGCGGTACCCGAAGCGTTCAACGAGCTTGACGGCGTAGCGCTTGGACAGCATGCCGGCGGCGGCAACGGGGATCATGAGCAGGCCGGCATTCATGGGGCTCATGCCCATGCCGACCTGGAGCAGCAGCGGGATGAGCAGGGGCATGGCGCTGCTGCCGATGCGCGAGAAAAGGTTGCCGAGGATGCCGATGCGGTAGCTGGGGACGTGGAACAGGGCGAGCGAAAACAGCGGTGCGGTGGAGTTGGCCGCGTGCAGCCAGTAGCCGACGAGGGCGGCCAGGCCGGCGACGGTCATGAGCATGACCAGGGCATGCGGGGTGGCCATGCCGGAGATGCCGTCCAGGGCGAGCGAGAGTACGACCATGCCGAAGGCGAGCATGAGGTAACCGGCCAGGTCGAACCGGGTGCGGTGTTCGGCGTAGTGGTCGGGCATGATTTTCATGGCGGCGAGGTAGCCGATGACGCCGATGGGGAGGTTGATCAGGAACACCCAGTGCCAGGAGGCGACTTCGACCAGCCAGCCGCCCAGGGTGGGGCCGATGAGGGGGCCGATGAGCGCGGGGATGGCGATGAAGCTCATGGCACGGAGGAATTCTTCGCGCGAGACCGAGCGCATGACGGCGAGGCGGCCGACGGGGAGCAGCATGGCACCGCCGACGCCCTGGAGGACGCGGGCGCCAACGAGCTGGTGCAGGGTCTGGGCGAGG
>NZ_DAMAGC010000102.1:0-15306 GCF_031995405.1 Stenotrophomonas sp.
GAGGCCGCCCCGCGGCCGGGGGCGTCGCCGGAAAGGGCATGGGGACCCACCGCCCGATCCGCCGACCACCCGCTTTGGAAGGATCAAAGCACGTCTCTGCTTGCCCCGCACAGCGGCGAAGAACCCCAAAAAAACGCCCGGCAGTGCCGGGCGTTTTTTGTTGCCACATCTGCGCCGCGGATTACTTGATCAGGCGCAGGGTGAACGGATAACGGTAGGCTTCGCCGTTGTTGGCCTTCACTGCGGCCATGATGCACAGCACCAGGTTGGCCACCCACACGGCGAACAGCATCAGCGTGCCGATCAGCACGACCACCAGGATGCTGGAGATGATGTAGGCGATGGCCACGGTGATCTGGAAGTTCAGCGCTTCCTTGGACTGATCGATCACGAACGGCTTGGTGGTGTCGTCCTTGTTGATCAACCAGATGATCAGCGCACCGATGAAACCGGTGAAGATGCCCAGGATGTGCGCCACCAGCGCCATCGTGCGCTGGTCGGCCGGGGCGGTGCCGGTCGGTGCCGGCGGCGGTGCGGTGACGTTGTCGAATTCGCTCACGGTGAAACTCCTTGTTCGGTGTGTGGGTATTGCGTGACAGGCTCCCCGCCTGCCAGGGCAGCGGCCATAGAATACGTCAATCGTTGCCTGCAACGGTCATCCGGCCCACCAGGATGGAACCCACCTGTACGTGCGAGCGGCGGTCCACGTCGCTGCCCACCGCCTCGATGCCGGCAAACATGTCCTTGAGGTTGCCGGCGATGGTGATGCCGTCCACCGGATAGCTGATTTCACCGTTCTCCACCCGGAAGCCACCGGCACCGCGCGAGTAGTCGCCGGTCACGCCATTGACGCCCTGGCCCATCAGTTCGGTGACCAGCAGGCCCTCGCCCATCTGCCGGGCGATGCTGACCAGGTCGCCGGCGTTGGCGGCCACCTTGAGGTTGTGCACGCCGCCGGCATTGCCGGTGGTGGGCAGGCCGAGCTTGCGGGCCGAGTAGCTGCCCAGGATGTAGCGCTGCAGCACGCCATCGGTGATCAGGGCCGAATTGCGGGTGGCCACGCCGTCGCCATCGAACGCGGACGAGCGCAGGCCGCGACGCAGCAGCGGCAGTTCCTCGATCTGGAACCACTCCGGGAACAGCCGGGTGTTGACGCTGTCGAGCAGGAAGCTGGCGCGGCGATACAGCGCCCCGCCCGACACCGCACCCAGCAGGTGGCCGATCAGCGACCGCGCCACTTCCGGCGAAAACAGCACCGGCATCTGTGCGGTGGCCATCGAACGCGGCTGCAGCCGCGCCACGGTGCGTTCGGCGGCGCGGCGGCCAATCGCCGCAGCCGATTCGAGGTCTTCACGGGCCAGCGCGCTGCTGTACCAGCCATCGCGCTGCATGCCATCGCCCTGGCCGGCGATCAGCGCACAGCCGATCGAGTGGTGGCTGCTGCGCTCGCGACCGATGAACCCATGCGAGTTGGCATACACCGACAGGCTCTGCGACGTCGCCGCCGAGGCCCCATCGGAGTTGCTGATGCGCGTATCGGCCTCGCGGCCGGCCGCTTCGCAGGCCAGCGCCAGGTCCAGCGCCTGTTCGGCGCCCAGCGCCCACGGGTGCCAACCGTCCAGGTCGGGGAAGTCGCGGGCCATCAGCGCGGCATCGGCCAACCCGGCTGCGGTGTCGTCCTCGGTGTGCCGGGCGATCGCACAGGCCTGGGCCACGGTCGATTCGAGGCTGGCGTCCTGCAGGTCGGCGGTGCTGGCACTGCCCTTGCGCTGGCCGAAGTAGACGGTCACCGCAATGCCGCGATCCCGGGTGGATTCGACCGTTTCCACCTCGCCCAGGCGCACGTTCACATCCAGCCCGCGCTCATCGCTGCAGCTGACCTCGGCCTGGGTGGCGCCCATGGCCCGGGCGCGTTCCAGCAGGCGCTGGGAGATGTCGGCCAGCTGCTCCAGGCGCTGCAGGCTGTCGTCGGCCGGGGAGACTTCAGGGGAGATCACGTTCAATGCTTTATCCTGTACGGGTGAGTGCCTGGCGCAACGCCGGGCACAGTTCTGGATGTGGAAATAAGACGATGCGCGGACGCGACGAAGAAACCGGTGAATTCCTTGACATCAGCCGTAGCCAGAACCGCCGGGCTGCGCTGGACGTGCTGGCCCTGGGCGAGAAGCTGGTGTCGCTGACCCCTGCGCAGCTGGCGCGCCTGCCGGTGCCCGAAGACCTGCTGCCGCACATCGCCGAGGCCAAGCGCATCACCGCCCATATCGCCCACAAGCGCCAGCTGGCGTTCCTGGCCAAGCACATGCGCCGCGAAGACGACGCCGTGCTGGATGCGATCCGCGATGCGCTGGACGCCAACAGCGACACCTCGCGTCGTGAAGTGGCCGCCATGCACCGCGTCGAAGACTGGCGCGAGCGCCTGTTGAAGGACGGCGACAAGGCGCTGGGCGCGCTGCTGGACGAGTACCCGCATGCCGACCGCCAGCAGCTGCGCACGCTGGTGCGCAATGCCCAGGCCGAAAAGGCCAGGAACAAGCCGCCGCGCGCGTACCGCGAGATCTTCCAGGTGCTGCGCACGCTGCTGCTGCCGGCCGCGCTGGGCCTGGAAGGACTGAACGCGTCCGACGAAGACCTCGACGCGCAGGCCGACGGCGACGAGAACGCCGACGACTGAGCCGGTGTGCCCACGCGACGGCGCCAGCCTTGGGCTGGCAGCCGCGCGCGGGGGGCTGCACGACAGATGCATCACCGTGCTCAGGCCTGGGTGCCGCCCACGGTGATGCCATCGATCAACAGCGACGGCTGGCCCACGCCGACCGGCACGCTCTGGCCGTCCTTGCCGCAGATGCCCACGCCCTCGTCCAGGGCCAGGTCGTTGCCGATCATGCGCACCTTCTGCATGGTTTCCGGGCCGTTGCCGATCAGCGTGGCGCCCTTCACTGGCGCGGTGATCTTCCCGTCTTCGATCAGGTAGGCCTCGGTGGCCGAGAACACGTACTTGCCGCTGGTGATGTCGACCTGGCCGCCACCGAAGTTGACCGCGTACAGGCCCTTCTTGACCGAGCGGATCATTTCTTCCGGGTCGTGCTGGCCGGCGCGCATGTAGGTGTTGGTCATGCGCGGCATGGTCATGTGCGCGAACGATTCGCGGCGACCGTTGCCGGTCGGGGCCACGCCCATCAGCCGCGCGTTGAGCGAATCCTGCATGTAACCCACCAGGATGCCGTCCTCGATCAGCGTGGTGCACTGGGTCGGGTGGCCCTCGTCATCGATGTTCAACGAACCACGACGGCCATCGAGGGTGCCGTCGTCGACGATGGTCACGCCCGGTGCGGCCACGCGCTCGCCGACGCGACCGGCATACACGCTGGTGCCCTTGCGGTTGAAGTCGCCTTCCAGGCCATGGCCGACCGCCTCGTGCAGCAGCACGCCGGGCCAGCCCGGGCCGAGCACCACGGTCATCACCCCGGCCGGGGCCGGAATCGCCTCCAGGTTCACCAGTGCCTGGCGCAATGCTTCGCGCGCGAAGCCTTCCGGACGCCCGTCGGCAAACAGGTCTTCATAGCTGTAGCGGCCACCGCCGCCGGCGTAACCGGACTCGCGACGCCCGTGCTGCTCGACGATCACCTGCACGTTCAAGCGCACCAGCGGGCGGATGTCGGCGGCCAGCACGCCGTCGCTGCGTGCGATCAGCACCGTGTCCACGCCGCCGGACAGGCTCACCATCACCTGCTGCACGCGCGGGTCGGCGGCACGCAGGTAACGGTCCAGGCGCTTGAGCATTTCCACCTTGGCTTCATTGCCCATGCCGTCGATCGGGTCGAGCGCCGGATACAGCGCGCGCCCGCCACCGCGCACCAGCGAACGCGCCTGCTGCGCCCCGCCCTCGCGCGAGATCGCCCGCGCCGACTGCGCCGCCGCCAGCAGGGCATCGCCGTGGATGTCGTCGGAATAGGCAAAGCCGGTCTTTTCGCCGGCGATGGCGCGGACGCCCACGCCCTGCTCGATCGAGTGCGCACCGTCCTTGACGATGCCATCTTCCACGCTCCAGCTCTCGCGGCGGGCGTGCTGGAAATACAGGTCGCCGAAATCGATCCCCGGCCCCAGCAGGGTACCGAAGGTGCGTTCCAGGCCGCCGGCATCGAGCCCGGCGGGCAGGAGCAGGCGTTCGTTGGCAAGGGTGAGTGCGTTGTCGGTCATGTCATCTATCTGAGGGCGCCGGCCGTCATCGCAAGCCGGGCGCGGGAAAGGAGTCAGCGTACCGGAGGCGGCAGCGCGGCGGGCGCGGTACGCGGCGGGGGCGCGTCCTCGCGGTCGATCACCTCGACCTTGGGCTCGGCCCACGGTCCGGTGACCCGGTAGGTCTTGGCGCCGATCGCGCCCAGCGGCTTGCCCAGCACCGCATTGGCGGCCGCGCCGACCGCCGCGCCAACCGGCCCGCCAGCCACCGCGCCCACCACGGTCAGCAGATTGCCCGAGCGCGGGTTGACGTCGATGGTCTGGTCGAACTGCTGGCGGCGCAGATCGGTCTGGCCACGGATGCTGATGTTGGCGGCGGGCCCTTCGATCAGCACCTTGTCGGTGGTGGCCATGCCGTTGCCGAACGCCATCGCGCCGTCGATCTGGTTGAAGGCGAAGCCCTTGGAGAAGAAGTCGCGGAAATCGAACATCAACCGGCGCGGCAGCTGGGTCACGCTGAGCAGCCCGAGCACGCGACCGGCGCCAGGCTCCAGTTCCAGCAGCTGGCCATTGCGCGCATTGACCTGCATGTGCCCCTGCAGCGCGCCCAGCTGGAAGTCCGACGGACCGCCCTGCCATCCGGCATCCAGCGTGATCTGGCCCTGGCCACCGCGCAGCTGGCCACCGTAGTCCAGGTTCTGCATCAATCCGCCCAGGTCCTCGCTTTTCACGTCAACGGTCACCTGGGTGCGGGCGGTATCGCCCATCCCCAGCCAACGGCCCTGGATGTCGATGGCCTGCTTGGGCGACCGGAACTGCAACTGGTCCACGCTCAGTCCGTTGCCGAACGGACGCGTGCGCAGCACCGCCTGGCCCAGCCTGGCCTTGCCGAACTGCAGGTCCTCGATGTCCAGCGCCAGCGGCGGAATCTTCGCCGGGTTGGTGTCGTTGGCGCTGGCCTGCACCCGCGCCGGCAAGGTGGCGTCGGCCGGCAGGAGGATGGGCGCGCCACCGGAGGGCACCTTGACCGGGGTCGGCAGCGACTGCCAGTGCACGCGGCTGAGCTTGCCGACGATGGTGCCGCCGTCGGCATTGGGAACGCTCAGGGTGCCGGCCAGCGACGGCCCATCCAGTCGCACCTCGACCGCCGAAGGGCTGGGCCGCAGCTGCAGGCGGGTCTGCGCGAACAGGCCGCCGGCCAGCAACAGCTGCCCCACCTGCACATCCACCTGGCGCAGCGGCATCGGGTCCTTGTCATCGCCGCCACCCGGCGCGCGCGCCAGGCCGATCCATTCCAGGGCATCCAGCGACCCACTGCGGCCATTGACCGCCAGACCGCTGGCGGGCGGTTCGCGGTCGACCTTGTCGCTGCCCAGCGTGACCTGCACGCCGGTCTGGTTGTTGTGGGTGCGCGCGGTCAATGCCAGGCGCTGCCCGAACGCCACATCCACGCGCCCGCTGCCCATCGGCAACTGCGCGTTGACGGTGGTCGCCAGCGGTACGCTGGCCGCCTTGTCCAGCGGTGCCGGCAGGTCCAGCCGGGTCCCGACCAGGTCCGAGTGCAGGGTCAGCAGGGTCGGTGGTTCGGTCCTGGCACCCGCGGCGACCTTGGGCAGCGTGACCCCGATGGTCCAGCGCGAATTGCCCTGGATGTAGGGCTTGAGCCAGCTCAACTCCGGGGCACGATCTAGCAGCGCATGCGCATCCAGCGCCGCGCTCAGTTCCGATTCGAACGCCTGCTGCGGGTCGCGCACATAACCGCCGGCGCGCAGGCCGAGCTGCCCGTCCTGGCCGAGGTGACGCACGCTCAGGCTGTCGGCGCCGAAGCCGTCGCGGCTGTAGCGGGCCTGTCCGCGCATGTTGTCAAACGCCAGCGCGAAACGCTTTTCGGTCAGCGCCACGCCGTTGAGGTCAACCGTTCCCTGCAGGTGCCCGCCGGGTTGGTCGTGGTGCAGTGGCTGCAGCAGGTCGAAGGTGACTGCCGCCGGGCCCTTGGCGGTCAGGTTGTCCAGCGTGTCGGCGTAGGTGGCGTGCAGCGGGCTCTGCTTGAGCATCGCCAGCAGGGTGCCGGTGTCGGTCTGGGTGGTGGCCTTGACGTAGAGCGGGGTCTGGCCGAAATCGACGATGCCGGCATCGAAATGGTTCACCGCCACCCCGGCCAGGTCGCCACTGCCATGCAGTTCGAAACCAGGGCCGATGAAGGCGATATCCGCATCCACCTTGCCCATCGCCGGCCAGTCGTGCTGGAAGCGGATGGTGCCGTTGCTGATGTGCCCGGTGGCCTCGAAGCGGCCGTTGTTGCGGTCGAACGGCCAGTCTTCCAGGTCGCCGGTGACCAGGCCGATGCCACCGCGTACCTGCCCGGACACCAAGGCGGCATCGAGCCAGTCGGTGGCGCCCTTGGTCATCTTGGAATGAATCCAGAAGCGCTTGGCCGCGGTCATCGGCACATCGTCGATGCGCGCGGCGAGCTGCAGCCACGGGCGGGTGCCATCGCCCTGGAACCAGACGCTGCCGCGCACGTCGGCGGCGTAGTCGGTGCCCTGCACGCGCAGCGCCGGGGTGCCGAAGCGCCAGCCGCCGGCCTCGTCGCGCCAGCCCACCAGTTGCCCGGCCAGGCGCACGTCGTGGCGCACGCCAAAGCCGCTGGGCCAATCGAAGTGCAGGGTGCGGGTCGGTTGCAGCGCCAGCTGGAAACCATCGGCGTCGCCACTGAAGCGTCCGCCTACTCCGCTCAGGCCCGGCGCATGCCCGGACGGGGCAAAGCCGACGTCGGCCAGCTCGCCCTGGATCGATACCGGGCCGTCGCGCTCGGCGGCGATCCGCACCTGGGTCATCCGCGCGTGCGGAGCGGCGTGCTGCAACCACTCGCGCAGGCTGGGCTCGACCCGGTCGCTGAGCGCCAACCCGCGCAGCAGCGCGGTGGCATCGATGTTGTCGCCGGCCAGCGCCATGTGCTGGCCACCGGCCAGCAACAGCCCGTCCAGGCGTTGTATTTCCGCAGTACCGGCCAGGCCGATGCGCAGCTGCGGGGCATCGGCGCGCCAGCCGCCCTGCACCCAGCGCCAGCGCGCGCGCAGCTGCAGGGTGTCCAACGCCAACACGGGCCGGGTGCCGTCGACCAGCGGCGCACCGCGCAGCTGCAGGCCCCGCAGGTCGGCATCGGCGGTGACCATCACCGGCCGGTGGTCGCGCAGGTCCACCCACGCGTTCAATTCACCGGTGCCCTGCTGCAGCGACACGCCAGCGAACTGCAACAGCTTAGACCAGGCGCGGAAATCGGCCGGGTCGGCTGACAGCCAGGCCTGTCCATCGCCGCGATTGCGCTCGAAATCCAGCACGGCGGTCAGCGGCAGGCCATTGAGATCGGCCCAGGCGCGTGCCCCCACGCGCAGGCGCTGACCATTCACGCGCAGGCGCAGATCGATGCGCGGCAGTTCGGCCTGCAGGTTCAGCGATGGTGCATCCACCCGCAGCCGCCCGCCGATCACCTGCAGCTCACCCAGCCGGCGCAGCGCTTCCAGCGGATCGCCGCTGCCCGACTGCGGCAGACCGCGCACCGACCAGCGCCCATCGTCGGCACGCTCCAGCACCAGCGCCAGCCCGCGCAGGCGCAGCTCGGTCAGCGAATGCCCGGGCAGCAGCCCGCTGTACATCGACACCAGCACCTCGGCCTCGCCGATGGCGATGCCCTGGCCCTCGCCGATGCGCAGGCCCTTGAGCTGCAGCAACGGACCTCGCCGGGTCCAGGCGGTGTCCAGGTGATCGAAACGCACCGGCTGCCCGGCACGCGCGCTCAACCAAGCCGCCACCCTGTCCGGATGGCGCTCGGCAAACGGCAACACTTGACTGACGGTGCCCACCAGCACCGCCACACATACCAGCACGATCGCCAATGCGTAAACGGCATGGCGGCGAATCCTTCGCAGTCGCAGTCGGAGCGGCGTGCTCATCGTGACGCGAAAGCGCCGGCGCGCGAGCGCGCCAACGGATGGAGATCAGAGCAGCACGACATCGAACTGCTCCTGCAGGTATTGCTCGTCCGCCTGGAAGCGGATCGATTTGCCGAGGAACTCCTCCAGTTCGGCCACCGCCGAGGATTCCTCATCGGTGATCCGCGCCACCACCTTGGACGAGGCGATCACCAGCAGGCGCGCCGCATCGAACTGGCGTACCGCGCGGGTGATCTCGCGGAAGATCTCGTAGGTGACCGTTTCGGCGGTCTTGATCGAGCCACGCCCGCTGCACTCCGGGCACGGCTCGGACAGCTGGCGCTCCAGGCTTTCCACGGTGCGTTTGCGGGTCATCTCGACCAGGCCGAGCGGCGAGAAGTCGTAGACGGTGGTCTTGGCATGGTCGCGCGCCAGCGCCTTTTCCAGCGTGCGCAGCACCTGGCGGCGGTGCTCGGCATCGTCCATGTCGATGAAGTCGATGATGATGATGCCGCCCAGGTTGCGCAGCCGCAGCTGGCGCGCCACCGCCTGCGCGGCTTCCAGGTTGGTGCGGAACACGGTCTCTTCCAGGTTGCGCTGGCCCAGGAACGAACCGGTGTTCACATCGATGGTGGTCATCGCCTCGGTCTGGTCGATCACCAGGTAGCCACCGGACTTGAGCGGCACCTGCTTGTCCAGCGCACGGCCGATCTCGTCCTCCACCCCGAACATGTCGAAGATCGGGCGATCGCCGCTGTACAGCTCGATCTTCTCGGCCAGAACCGGCATGTACTTGGCCACGAAGGCCTGTAGCTGGCCGAAGGTTTCCTTGGAATCGACCTTGACCTTGTCCACGTCCTTGCGGATCAGGTCGCGCACCGACCGCAGCGGCAGGCTCAGGTCTTCGTAGATCACGCTGAGCGGGGCGGCATCGCGGCCACGGCGCTCGACCACGTTCCAGACCCGCGACAGGTAGGCCACGTCCTCGGCGATCGCCTCAGCCGGCTGGCCCTCGGCGTTGGTGCGCACGATGTAGCCGTAGCCGCCGTGCTGGGCCGACAGTTCGGTCACCAGGCTCTTCAGCCGGGCGCGCTCGGTCTCGTCCTCGATCCGCGCCGACACCCCGACCACCTTGGATTGCGGCAGCAGCACCATGTAGCGCGAGGGAATGCTGATCTGGGTGGTCAGGCGCGCGCCCTTGGTCCCGATCGGGTCCTTGACCACCTGCACCACGATGTCCTGGCCGTCGCGCAGCAACTCCACGATCGGCACCGACGACGGCGGCGGCAGGGTGGTGCCCTCGGTATCCGGGCTGGCCACCGGGGCCGGGCGGATCACATCGTTGGCGTGCAGGAACGCCGCACGCTCCAGCCCGACCTCGACGAAGGCCGCCTGCATGCCCGGCATCACCCGCTGCACCTTGCCCTTGTAGATGTTGCCGACCACGCCGCGGCGCCAGCCACGTTCGATATGCAGTTCCTGCAGCATGCCGTTTTCGATGACGGCGACACGGGTTTCCCGCGGGGTGACATTGACCAGGATTTCTTCAGACATGGGCGACTCCCTTCAGTTCAAACGTCTGCAGCAACTGCTCGGTCTGTTGCAGGGGCAAACCCATCACACCCGAATAGCTTCCCGCCAGGTGGCGGATGTAACGTTCGGCACCGCCCTGGATGGCGTAGGCGCCGGCCTTGCCCATCGGCTCGCCACTGGCCACGTAGGCCGCGATGGCGTCCTGCCCGATGTCGATGAAGCTCACTTCGGAAATCACCAGCACGCCGTCCTGGCGCCCGTGGGCGACCACGGCCACCGCGGTCATCACCTGGTGGGTGCGCCCGGACAGCGCGCCCAGCATGGCGACCGCATCGGCGGCATCCACCGGCTTGCCGAATACCCGGCCATCGAGCACCACTTCGGTGTCCGAGCCGATCACCACCGCCGCCGCGTCATCGCCGACCCGGGCCAGCCCGGCGCGCGCCTTGTCGGCGGCCACCCGCTGCACGTAGGCGGTGGCCGATTCGTCGGCGGCACGGACTTCGGGCACCTCAAGGTCCAACGCGCGGAACGGTCGGTCCAGGCGCGTCAGCAGTTCGGTTCGTCGGGGAGATCGAGAGGCAAGATAAAGCATCGAGGAAGCATAACCCGACCCTACTGTCTGAATCGCGGGCAACCTGTTCGAATCGTGATCAACCCCATCAAACCTCACGACGCGTTCATCGCCCCGACACCAACCTCAACGCCTTCACAAGGAGATGTACATGCGCCGCCCATCCCTGTCCCCGTTGCTGCTCGCCCTGTCCCTTGCCCTGGGAACCTCGATGACCGCCCACGCCCAGTCCCAACCCGCCGTCGCCGTTGCCGCCGACAGCACTCTGCTCAACATTTCGGCCAACGCCGAGGCCAAGCGCGTGCCCGACGTGGCTACGCTGTCGGCCGGCGTGGTCACCCAGGCCGTGGACGGCAACAGCGCCATGCGCCAGAACGCCGAGCAGATGGTCAAGGTGCTGGCCGCGATCAAGGCCGCCGGGATCGCCGAGCGTGACGTGCAGACCAGCGGGGTCAACCTCAGCCCGCAGTACCGTTACGTGGACAACGAGCCGCCGAAGATCACCGGTTATCAGGCCAGCAACACGGTCAGCCTGAAGGTGCGCGACATCGCCAAGCTGGGCAAGGTGCTCGACGCCCTGGCCGCGCAGGGCGCCAACCAGATCAACGGCCCGCAGTTCGAGATCGACCAGCCCGAACCGGTCTACGACGAAGCCCGCCTTGCCGCGCTGAAGAAGGCCCAGGCCCGCGCGGAAACCTACGCCAAGTCGCTGGGCCTGCGCGTGCGCCGCATCGTGAGCATCTCCGAAAGTGGCGGCGGCAATTTCCGCCCGGTGATGATGCGTGCCGCCGCCGCGCCGATGGCCGCCGACGTGTCCACCCCGGTATCGCCTGGCGAATCGGCCGTTTCGGTCAACCTCGACGTGGTGTTCGACCTGGGCCGCTGAGTCCGGCCCTGGGATCACTCCGACGACGGCGCCTGCGGGCGCCGTCGTGCTGTCCGCGCCGGTTTCCTGAGCGCCAGCCAAACACCGACATGCCCCCTGACTTCCGGGCCGTGCCCCGCTCGGGTATTGCTGTCATTGCGCGGCCCCGTCTGCTGTCCTGCTGCAACCCCGTCGGGCGCCCCCGCACGTTGATGTTCCCGCACATCTGGCAAGGAGAGTGGAGCATGGTCCGTACGCATCCCCCCGTAGTCCCGCTGCACATCGACGCCACCCGCGTGCTCGGCATGAGCACCGCGCTGGCCCTTCACGTACTGGCCCTCATGCTGCTGCTGATCCCGGCCGCCTACGTGGCCGCGCCCCTGCCCCGCGAGCGCACCCAGGTGCGGCTGGTGGTGCCCGCACCGGAAAACCCGCCGCTGCCGCCGGAAATCAAGAAGGACGCGCCCAAACTGGTCCAGCCGCAGACCGCGGTGCCCAAGCCGCAGGTAGCTCCGCTACCGCCGCCGACCGCCAGCGCCGACGACGCGCTGGCCGTAGCGCCGCTGCCCGCCAGCGACGTGCAGACCCCGAGCCTGACCCCGGTCGTGCCGGCGCCCGCCGCCGGCGGTGAAGGGGCGCGGCTGCAGTACCGCAGCGCGCCGCCGCCGGCCTACCCGGTCGCGGCCCTGCGCAACCACGAGCAGGGCACCGTGCTGCTGCGGGTGCGGGTGGAGGCCGATGGCAGGGCCTCCAGCGTGGTCATCGAGCGCAGCAGCGGCTCGCGGGCCTTGGACAACGCCGCCCGCCAGCAGGTGCTGCGGCAGTGGCGTTTCGAGCCGGCCATGGTCGATGGCAAGGTGGTGCCGGCCGATGGCCTGGTCCCGGTCAGCTTCTCGCTGCCGGATTGACCGTTTCGGCACGGGGAGTCCATTCAGACTCCCCGTGTTGGGACGGCTGATACAGAACGTTACGAATTAAGCAATTTTTCACACCTACGTCACCTGCCGGAAACCTAGATTGTCGCGGTCGTCACTCATTTCGTGCCGATCCATCGACATCGTTGGTTTTCCCAGTCAGGAGAGAAGCTGTGAAACACCCGATCCAACGGCTCACCAGCAGCCGCCGCAACACCCTGGCCCATTCCGTATCCCTCGCCCTCACCGGCAGCGTGCTGCTGCTGGCCGGTGCCCTGACCTCCGGCGCCGCGTTCGCCCAGGAGCAGGCCACCAACCTCGACCGCATCACGGTCACCGGTTCGAACATCCCCCGCACCAATACCGAAACGCCCTCCCCCGTCCAGGTGGTCACCCGCCAGGAAATCGACCGCACCGGCAAGACCACGGTGGCCGAATACCTGCAGACCCTGACCGCCGACGGTTCCGGCTCGATTCCCAAGACCTTCGGCAACGGCTTTGCCGGTGGCGGCGCCGGCATCTCGCTGCGCGGCCTGGGCGCCGGCTCCACGCTGGTGCTGTTGAACGGCCGCCGCATGGCCACTTATGGCCTGGCCGATGACGGCCAGAAGGTCTTCACCGACCTGAGCACCATCCCGCTGGATGCGGTGGAGCGCATCGAAGTGCTGAAGGACGGCGCCTCGGCGATCTACGGCTCCGACGCCATCGCCGGCGTGGTCAACATCATCCTGCGCAGCGACTTCAACGGCGCCATCCTGCGCGCGTCCTACGGCCTGTCCGGCGACAGCGACGGCGCGGCCAAGAAGGCCACCCTGACCGCCGGTACCGGCGACCTGTCCTCCGATGGCTGGAATGCCTTCTTCAGCCTGGACGTGGGCAAGACCGATGCGATCAAGATCAGCGACCGCAAGGACCGCAAGTGGATCGGCACCGGCGACATCCGTCGCTACGGCTACGGTACCAATGCGCAGTTCCTGGGCGGTGCCTACCTCAACAATCGCACCACCGGCGGTTCCGGTCCGAACGGCTCGGTCTACGACGACCGCAACGTGACCAGCACCAACCCCGCCTTCCTGGTGCCGTTGCCGGGCTGCCAGGGCCTGACCACCATTCCCGGCCAGACCGACGGGTCGATCGCGCAGGACGGTTGCCTGTGGGATCCGGCGCAGCAGTACCGCGACCTGACCCCGGAAGAAAAGTACGTCAACGTGTTCGGTCGCGCCAGCTTCGCCTTCGGCGAAGGCGGCGAGATCTACACCGAGATCGGCTATTCCAAGAAGGAAACCACCTTCAGCAATACGCCGTCCGGCGTGTCTGGCGGCTGGGGCTATCCGGGCGGCCCGGTGAATGCCAGCAGCGGTCCCGGCGCCGTCGTACTCGGCCCGAACCATCCGGACAACCCGATTCCGGGCCAGGCCTCGCGCCTGCGCTACTCGGCATGGGACGTCGGTCCGCGCGTCACCAACAACACCAATGAGTTCAACCGCTTCCTGGTGGGCGTCAAGGGCAACTGGGGCGATTGGAGCTACGACACCGCCCTGCTGCATTCGGGTACCGACCTGGTCAACAAGCGCACCGGCTTCCTGCGCTACAGCGCCGTGCAGTGCGCGCTCGGCAACCCGGCCTGCCCGGGCGGGGTGTGGCGCATCGGCGACAACGCCGGGCTGAACTCGCAGGCGCTGTACGACTACATCTCGCCGGACATCAGCGCCCGCGCCAAGTCCAGCCTGGACATGTTCGACTTCACCATCTCGCGCAGCCTGATGGACCTCAAGGGCGGTCCGCTCGGCCTGGCGCTGGGTACCGAATGGCGCAAGACCAGCAACAGCCTGACCCCGCAGACCTATACCGATGCCGGCGACATCATCGGCCTGGGCTACTCGGCGTATGACGGTACGCAGAACGTGTATGCCGGCTACGTCGAACTGTCCGCACCGGTGCTGGAGCAGTTGGAGCTGTCCGGCGCGGTCCGCTACGACAAGTATGAAAGCGGCGAAGGCAAGGCGACGCCGAAGGTCGGCATCAAGTGGACCCCGGCCGACTGGATCGCGGTGCGCGGCAGCTACGCCGAAGGCTTCCGTGCCCCCAACCCGGCCGAGAACGGCGATGGTGGCCTGGCCGCGTTCTCCAACGCGCGCGATGCGCTGCGTTGCCAATTGCAGCCCAACACCACCAACTGCAGCTCGCGTCCGGTGGCCATCATCACCCGTCCCAACAAGGACCTGAAGCCGGAGGAATCCAAGAGCTACTCGTTCGGTGTCGTGCTGCAGCCGACCTCCAGCACCTCGCTGACGGTGGATGCGTGGCAGATCAAGCGCACCAACGAAATCGCACAGGGCGCCACGGCCGATGCGATTGCAGCCGGCAACGTGCTTCGCGATATCGACCTGATCAATGGCATCGCAGGCACCGGCACCATCCTGGCGGTCAACACGGACTACATCAATGCCGCGTCGACCCGCGTGCGCGGTATCGATACCGACATCCGCCAGACCTTCGACATCGGTCCGGGCCAGCTGGAAATGGACCTGCAGTGGAGCCATGTGCTCAAGTTCGAGCGCACCGATTCGGACGTGACCGTCGACTACGCCGGCACCCACGGCAACTGCGATGTCACCAACTGCATCGGCACGCCGAAGGATCGCATCAACTTCGGCACCACCTGGAAGCAGGGCCCGTGGAGCGTCAGCGGCGTGGCCAACTACATCTCCAAGATGGACAACACCGACTTCCGCGGTCCGGATGGTTCGTACCAGTTCTCCTATGCGGACGGTACCGACGTCACCAAGATCTCCTCGTTCACCACCTTCGATCTGTCCGGTCGCTGGAACGTGACCGAAGCCTTCGAGCTGAACGCCTCGGTGCAGAATCTGTTCGACCGCATCGCACCGCTGGATCCGACCACCTACGGCGGCGTCAACTACAACCCGCTGCACTTCAGCGGCGCGATCGGCCGTTACTTCACCGTGGGGGCCAAGTACACCTTCAACTGATGTAATCGTCATCGAGGAACGAAAAGCCCGGGCATTGCCCGGGCTTTTTGTTTGGGTTCAACGCGTCATGTTCCCAGAGACGTTGCAGATTGCACACGGCGACATGCGTGTGGCCGGGGACTGAAGACGGTGTGTGTGGATTCGGTGGTTGCCTCGTTCGCGGCTACCGCGAGCGTCGGGGCCCCTTGGCGACCGGTAGGCCCCTGGCGCAAATGTCCCCCGGCCTTGCGGCCTCCTCCTTTATTTTGCCCAGGAGCCTACCGGTCGCCAAGGGGCTCGGCTTGCGGCAAGCAGGCGAAAACCAGGCTGCTTCTTCGCT
>NZ_DAMAGC010000103.1:0-4341 GCF_031995405.1 Stenotrophomonas sp.
GGTCCCGCCAACCCACCCGTACCCACCTTTGACAGTGTGCAGGTGCGCAACGAAAGAGCCGGAAGCGCGATCGCGGCTCCTGCGCTCTGCGCTCTGCGCTTCTGCCCTACGTTTCAAATGCCTTGCCCAGTCGTCCGAAGCATGCGTCGGATGCGAACCCTCACGCTCCCGCCCTGACCGGCTCAGGCCGCGGCCCCGGCCGTTGTGCTGCCGCTGCTTCCAGAAAACAAAAACGCCCGGCCAAGGCCGGGCGTTTCATTACAACAGGCCGCGATCGAAAATCAGGCCACCGTATTGCCGGCCGCCTTCAGGGCCGCGATGCGCTCTTCCAGCGGCGGGTGGCTCATGAACAGCTTCCTGGCGGTAGAACCAGCAATACCGAACGCGGCGATCTGCGTCGGCAGCGTGCTCTGGCCGTGGTTGAGCTTCAGCCGCTCCAGCGCCGCAATCATCTTCTGGCGGCCGGCCAGGTGCGCACCGCCGGCATCGGCGCGGAACTCACGGTGACGCGAGAACCACATCGAAATCATCGTCGCGAACAGACCGAAGATCATCTCCAGCACGAACACGATCACGAAGTAGCCGATGCCACGCCCGCCGCCCTCGCGGTTGCCCGACATCGCACTGTCGATGAAGCCACCGACGATCCGCGCAAGCACGATCACGAAGGTATTCAACACGCCCTGCAACAGGGCCATGGTGATCATGTCACCGTTGGCCACGTGCGCGATCTCGTGGCCCAGCACCGCTTCGGCCTCGTCCTCGCTCATGTTGTGCAGCAGGCCGGTGGACACCGCCACCAGTGCCTTGTTGCGGTTGGCGCCGGTGGCGAAGGCGTTGATTTCCGGGCCGTCATAGACGGCCACCTCCGGCATGCCGATACCGGCCTCGCGCGCCTGGCGTTCGACCGTGGCCAGCAGCCAGCGCTCGGTCGGATTGCGCGGTTCGGTGATCACCACCGCACCGGTCGAACGCTTGGCCATCCATTTGGACAGCAGCAGCGAAATGAACGAACCCCCGAAGCCGAAGATGGCCGCCATCACCAGCAGGCCGCTCATCTGGCTGGGATTGACGCCCAGCACCGACATCACGATGCCCGCTAGGATCAGCACCGCAAAGTTGGTCAGAAGAAAGAGAGCAATGCGACTGAACATGGGAAAATGACGCTCGATAGAGGTTGATGACTGCAAATCTGCGGGGACTTCATGTTGAATTCAAGTCGCAAACTGACCGACGATTCATAGTTCATGTCCATGACCCCCTACCGCGGCCGCTTCGCGCCCTCCCCCACCGGCCCCCTGCATCCCGGCTCGCTGCTGGCGGCGCTGGGCAGTTGGCTGCTCGCCCGCCATGCCGGGGGACAGTGGCGGGTGCGGATCGAAGACGTCGACCCGCCCCGCACCGTGCCCGGCGCCGTGGATCAGCAACTGGCCACGCTGGCCGCGCTGGGCCTGGCCAGCGATGGCCCCATCGTTCACCAGAGCAGTCGCGACATGCTCTACCAGCAGGCCCTGGAGCGCCTGCTGGACGAAGGCAAGGCCTTCTTCTGCCATTGCAGCCGCAGCGGCCTGGCCGACCAGCACGGCATCCACCATCAGTGCGTGGCACGCAGCCCGCGCCAACAACCGGCCATCCGCCTGCGCGTGCCGCCGGGCAGCACGGTCCATTTCCAGGACGGGCTGCGCGGGGCGATCCGGCAGGACGTGCACGCCGAGGTCGGCGATTTCGTCCTGCGCCGCGCCGACGGCTACTGGGCCTACCAGCTGGCGGTGGTGGTCGATGACGGCGACCAGGGCATCACCGACGTGGTGCGGGGCGCCGACCTGCTCGACTCCACCCCGCGCCAGATCCTGCTGCAGCGCGCGCTTGGCCTGCCCACCCCCGCGTATCTGCACCTGCCCCTGCTGCTGGATGCCGACGGCCGCAAACTGTCCAAGTCCGACGCCGCCCGCCCGCTGGATGCCAGAGCGCCGCTCCCCGCCCTGCGCCAGGCCTGGGCCGCGCTCGGCCAGGATCCGGCCTGCCTGCGCGGTGATGGCAGCGTTGTCGACCTGCTCGCGCGCGCCCGCGCCGGCTTCGATCCGGCCCGGCTGCCCCGCCACGACATCGTTGCACCGCAGGGCCCCCGCTGAGCCCCCATTTGCCGCGGCGATGTTGCAGAATCGCTTTCCCCCTAGTTGGCCCAGCCTTTCGGAGTAGCTGCTCATGACATCTCGCGTCGCACTGGTCACCGGCGGTACCGGCGGCATCGGTACTGCCATCTGCCAACGCCTGGCCGACCAGGGCCATCGGGTCGCCACCAACTACCGCGACGAAGCCAAGGCCACGGCATGGCGCGAGATGATGCTGGCACGCGGTTGCGACGTGGCGATCTTCCCCGGCGACGTCTCCAATCCCGATACCGCCGAAGCCATGGTTCACGCCGTCGAAGCCGCGTTCGGCCCGATCGAGATCCTGGTCAACAACGCCGGTATCACCCGCGACACCACCTTCCATCGCATGCGCGCCGACCAGTGGCACGACGTCATCAACACCAATCTCAACTCGGTGTTCAACGTCACCCGTCCGGTCATCGAAGGCATGCGCCGCCGCGGCTGGGGCCGGGTCATCCAGATCAGCTCGATCAACGGCCTCAAGGGCCAGTACGGCCAGGCCAACTACGCTGCCGCCAAGGCCGGCATGCACGGCTTCACCATCTCGCTGGCGCGCGAGAACGCCGGCTTCGGCATCACCGTCAACACCATTTCCCCCGGCTACGTCGCCACCGACATGGTGATGGCCGTGCCTGACGAAGTGCGCGCCAAGATCATCGCCGACATCCCCACCGGCCGCCTCGGCAAACCCGAGGAAATCGCCTACGCGGTGGCCTTCCTGGTCAACGAGGAAGCCTCGTGGATCACCGGCTCGAACCTGGACATCAACGGCGGCCACCACATGGGCTGGTAGAGCCGACCGCTGGTCGGCTGCTTTCCGCGGCGCATGGCGCAGCCGACCAACGGTCGGCTCTACGGAACCCGCGCGGCGCACTACGCTGCCGCCGCGGTCCGAGAAACCGTTTGCAGGCCCAACCGGCTACGGCCCTGACATGGAACCGGCAAAATGCTGCACCCCGCGCAGATCCATGCTGCGCAACATGAATTGATTCCGATACCCCGCCGCATGGGCCTTTCGGCGGTTGCATGTGCTGCTGCACTGCGCCATGCTGCGCGCCTACTGTGATGAGTGACCGTTTCATGGCTGCGAACCGCATTATCAAGAAATACCCGAATCGCCGGCTCTACGACACCGAGATTTCCAGCTACATCACCATCGAAGACGTGCGCCAGCTCATCCTCGACGGCGAAGACTTCGAAGTCCGTGACGCCAAGAGCGGCGACGACCTGACCCGCTCGGTACTGCTGCAGATCATCGCCGACCAGGAACAGGACGGCGAACCCATGCTGTCCACCCAGCTGCTCAGCCAGCTGATCCGCTTCTACGGCGACTCCCTGCAGGGCTTCATGGGCAATTACCTGGAGCGCAGCATGCAGGTCTTCCTCGACCAGCAGCAGCAGTTCCGCCAGCAGATGGGCAACCTTCTCGGCCAGACCCCGTGGGCGATGATGAACCAGCTCACCGAGCGCAACCTCGAGCTCTGGCAGGACTTCCAGCGCAACATGGGCGCCGGCGGCGCCGGCTTCGGCCCCCGTCCCGGCGGCACCTCCACCGGGACCGGCGCGGGCACGGCCAAGCCGGAAACCCCGGCACCCGGCGCGGGCAAGACCCGCCGCTGAGTTGCCTGCGAGGGTGACAACCAAAAAAGGCGCAGCCCACCGGCCGCGCCTTTTTCGTCTCCGCACTCAGCGCCCGATCAGCGCCTGGGCTTGGCGCAGCCGGTGCACACCCGCTCCACCTGGAAGCCCTTGGCCTTCAGTTTCTCGACCACGCCATCGTTGCCCAGCAGGTGCAGCGTGCCCACCACCACCAGCGTGCCACCCTGCCCGGCCTGCAGGTACTGCTGCAGCTTGGGCACCCAGGCATCGTTGCGATCGGTGTTGATCCGCTTGTACAGCTGCGGGTACTGGCCGCGCATCTGCGCCGCCATCGACGTCCACAGCAGCTTGTCGTCGCCGCGACGCCACGCATCGTGCAGCTTGCGGCCTTCGGCATCGGCCTTGTCGGCCTGGTCCAGCGCCTCGGCCACCATCTGTTGCTGCTCCTGCGCCGACATCCCCGACAACACCCCGACCTGCGTATCGATATCCTCCAGGCCCGAGGTCGTCTTGTTCGCGGTGGCGGCGCGCTCCATGAAGTGACGGTCCAGGCCCAGGTTCGGGTCCAGCCCCATTTTGGTGAACTGGC